>DASXHM010000129.1:0-4003 GCA_036488495.1 Myxococcales bacterium
GTCGCCTTTCGCGAGCTCGCCTTTTTCGATGGCGTGCCGCACTTCGCTCGTCAGGATGTTCTTGGCGCCCGTAGCCGCATCGCTCCAGCGCGGCCGGTGCGAGGTCGCCAGCCGGAACACCCTCGGCTGCTCCACCGCGAAGTCGAGCGCCCTGGCGAGGAGCGGTTTCATCCGCCTCTTCTTCGGGTTCTGCTTCGCCGGCGCCCGCAGCTTCTGGGCGAGCGCGACGTCGGCGGCGTCCGCCACCGCATCGAGGATCGCGTCCTTGTTGCGAAAGTGGCGATACAACGCCGACGCCCTCACCCCGACCGCTGCCGCGATCTTCCGCATCGTCATCCCTTTCGGGCCTTCGGACGCATAAATGTGAAAGGCAGCGCTCGTGATCTGGATGTGTGGCAGGTGCAGTTTGCTCATGCCGCGAAGCCTACCAGGGGGGTCTGACATCCCCGCCGAATCCGCCGGTCATGCGGCGCCGCCCCCCTATCCCCGGCCGCGACACCCCCATTTTCCGAAAAATGAACGCCGTTCACTTTCCCCTCGAAGAAGTGAACAAAGTTCACACTCAAAATGAACGGCGTTCACTTCTCGGACACGAAGTGAACAAAGTTCTCGTTTCGGAAAATGGGGGGTCGCGGCCGTGGGTAGGGGGAGCCGGGTTGCGATGAACATCGTCGCGGCGGTCCGGGGTGGCTGTCGTGGATGGCCGGCATCGGCCGCCGGCGTCGGGGGCGTCGATGGCGTCGCGGGGCGGCTTGCCCGGGCGGGGCGGGCGGCTACAATGCGATTCATGCGGTTTGGGGTGGCGGTGTTCGCGCTGGGTCTCGTGTTCCTGCTCGCTCAGGCAAGCGGCGCGGCGCGGAAGAAGACGCGCGGGCGGTCGGATGGCGGCACCGATGGCGGGCCCATCCTGCTCGGGCCGGACCCGCCCGGCAGACTGCGCCCCGACCCTCCCGGCGGGCGCGACGCCGGCATCGGCCTGCCCGACGCCGGCACACCGGACGGTGGCGTGCGCGCCACCCAATCGCAACAGATCGACGAGCTCCGCGCCCGCATCGCCGCGCTCGAGCAGCAGGCTGTCGCCTCGCAACAGCAGGCGCAGCAGTTGACCGAGATGAATCAACAGCTCCAAGCGCTGCGCCAACAGCTCGCCGACGCCGACGCGCGCCGCCAACAGGAAGAACGCCAGGCGCAGCGGCACAAGCAATCGACCGAGGCCGCCATCCAATCGCTCGCGGCCGCGCAGAACGAGCTCGCGCAGGGCAACACGGGCATCGAAGAGGCGCTCAACCAGGCGCAATCGACCTTCACCGGCCAGGCCCAGCGCGATATCGAAGCCGCCCGGACCGCGCTGCAGAACAGCGATCTCTCCGCCGCCCGCGCGATGTTGAGCGCAGCGATC
The DNA here is from genome assembly GCA_036488495.1 of Myxococcales bacterium. Classification (GTDB taxonomy): domain Bacteria; phylum Myxococcota; class Myxococcia; order Myxococcales; family 40CM-4-68-19; genus 40CM-4-68-19. Next base: position 1,400 of record DASXHM010000129.1, read on the forward strand.
ATGGACGCGCAGCAAGGCCGCTGATGGCCATCCGGGTCGAGCGCAAAGGCGCTGTCACCACCATCGTCATCGACCGGCAACAGGCGCGGAACGCCGTCGACCGCAAGACCGCCGACGAGCTGAGCCGGGCCTTCACCGCGTTCGAAGCCGATCCCAGCGCGAGCGTCGCCGTCCTCTGCGGCGCAGGCGACACCTTCTGCGCCGGCGCGGACCTGAAAGCGTTCGCCAACGGCGAAGGCGCGAACCGTGTCGAGCCCGACGGCGACGGCCCGATGGGCCCCACCCGCCGCGTCCTGGCAAAGCCGGCCATCGCCGCCATCGAGGGGTACGCGGTCGCGGGCGGCCTCGAGCTTTCGCTGTTGTGCGATCTCCGCGTCGCCGCCGAAGACGCAGTCTTGGGTGTCTTCTGCCGCCGCTTCGGCGTGCCGCTGATCGACGGCGGCACCGTCCGCCTTCCCCGCTTGATCGGCCTCTCGCGCGCTCTCGATCTGATCCTCACCGGCCGGGCGGTCAACGCGCAGGAAGCGCTGGCCATGGGCCTCGTCAACCGCGTGGTCCCGCGCGGCGCCGCCCGCGCCCGCGCCGAACAGCTCGCGCAAGAGCTCGCGCAGCTTCCCCAGGAATGCCTGCGCAACGACCGCCTCTCGGCTTACGAACAAGCCGACTGCGCAGACTTCGCCGCGGCCTTGGCCAATGAATTCCGCCGCGGCCAGCTCTCGCTCCAGAGCGCAAAAGAAGGCGCGCGCAGCTTCGCCGAAGGCCGCGGCCGCCACGGCCAGACGATAATCGACAATCCGTCCAACAAATGATTTCACGAGAAAGCCGGATGCGCCTACAGTCCAAGGCGTGTACGACGTCGTCGTCGTGGGCAAGGCCAACATCGACTACCTCGCCCGCGGGGCCGAGCTTCCCAGGCCCGGCGAGGGGATCAACGGCGACGATTTCCAGGAAGCCTGCGGCGGCAAGGGCGCAAACCAAGCCGTCGGAGCCGCGCGCCTCGGCGCCAGGGTGGCCCTCATCGCCCGCATCGGCAACGACCACCGCGGCAGCCGCGTGCTCGCGGCCCTGAAAGCGGACGGCGTCGACGCAAGCCAGGTGACCTGCGACGACACCGCTCACACCGGCGTCGCCCTCTGCCAGGTGGACGCGAGGGGCAACAAGCAGATCCTCAGCGCCGCGGGCGCCAACGCGCGGCTGACCGCGGCGATGGTCCGCAATGCGAGCCCGCTCCTGAAGTCGTGCAAGATCCTCCTCTGCCAGCTCGGCGTTCCCTTCGAGGCCTTCGCCGAGGCCGTCCGGATCGCCCGCTCCGCGGGGGCGCGCGTGGTGCTCGACCCGGCGCCCGGATTCCCGCTGCCGCAGGAGATCCTGCGCGAGTTGGAAGTGGTGCGTCCGAACGCGCTCGAAGCGCAGGCGATGACCGGCCTCGCCGTCGTCGACAAGGACACTGCCCGCGCAGCAGCTCAGCATCTCGTCGAGCACGGCGCGAAGGCCGCGGCGGTGCAGGCGGGCAAGGACGGCGACGTGCTGGTGTGGCGTGGCGGCGAAACGTGGCTGCCGCGGTTCGAGGTCCAGCGCGTGGACGTGACCGGCGCGGGAGACGCGTTCGCGAGCGCGCTCGCCTCCTGCCTCGCGATGGGCGACGAGCTGCCGCGGGCGGGACGGTTCGCTTCCGCCTCCGCCGCGCTGGCGACGACCCGCTTGGGCGCGCAGGCGTCGTTGCCGACCCGCGCGCAAGTAGAAGCGCTCTTAGCGCGCTCGTAAGTAGCGCATCGCCAGCACCACTGCCGCGACTCCGACCGGCACCACCGCCACCGCCTTGACCAGCCCCGCGATGCGATGCTCGAGGACGTCGATCCGATCGGCCATCAAGAGCAGCATCCAATGCCGCGCCTTGGTCTCGCGGGTGCCGTACGCGATCCGCCGCACGAGGCCCGAGATGCCGTGCAGCGGCTGCGCGGTCCCGAACACGGGCGTCATCGACTGCAGCTCGGTGCGGTGCACGATGCCCGGCCGCGGCTTCATCCGCGCGTAATGCTCCGGCGCATGCGGGTGCAGCTTGTGCGGCGCGTGCTCCATCGGCACGCCCGGCCGCTCGGTCTCGGAAAGGTCCGCTGCCTTGGGTCGATTGTCGTCGTTCATGCCGACGCCCCCGGGGTGAGAACGCATTTGATGCAGTTGTCCTTCTTGTCCGAGAAGGTGTCGTACGCCTTCTGCGCCGCCTCCAGCGGGAAGCGGTGGGTGATGATCCCTTTCGCGTCGATGCGCCCTTCGCGGATGTGCTTCAAGAGGTGCGGCATGTACCGCTTCACGTTGCATTGGTTCATCCGCAACGTCAGTCCCTTGTTCATCGCGGTGCCGATCGGGATCAGGTTCCACGGGGGACCGTAGACGCCGATGATGGAGACGTTCCCGCCTTTGCGGACCGTGTCGATGCACCATTCGATCGCGGTCGGCGCGCCGGCCTGCAAGAAGAGCGACAGCCCGAGGGCGCGGTGCATCCTGCTGCCTTCCGCTTCCATGCCCACCGCGTCGATGCAGACGTCGGGGCCGCGGCCTTCGAACTGGTCCTTCAAGTAGCCGACGATGTCGCCCACCTTCTTG
>DASXHM010000175.1:0-10830 GCA_036488495.1 Myxococcales bacterium
CAGCCGCCGGAGCATCGCGTACATGGACGTGGTGCTCGGAAAGGACGACGACGATCTGCGGCGGCAATCGCCCGCGTTCCATGCCGACAAGATCCGAGCCAAGGTGCTGCTCATCCACGGCGCTCGCGACGAGCGCGCGCCGCTCGCGCAGGCCGAGGAGATGAGGGACGCGCTGACAAAAGCGGGCAACACGCCCGCGTGGCTGATCGAGCCGCACGAAGCGCACGGCTTCTACGGCGCGGAGGCGCGCGAGCGCATGTACAGCGCGCTCGTCGCCTTCTTGAAGGAGAACACGAAATAGCTCTGGCCGCGGCGGAAACAGCGCTCGCCGCGGCCGTGCGCGGCGCTACTCGTTGACGCCCTTCTCCTTGAGGATGCGCCACACCTTCTCGGGCGTGATGGGAATGTCGATGTGCTTCACCCCCAGGTGCGAGAGCGCATCCACCACCGCGTTGGCGATGGCGGGCGGCGCGCCGACGGTGGCCGACTCGCCCACGCCCTTCGCCCCGAACGGATGGTGCGGCGAAGGCGTGACCGTCTTGTCGGTCTCCCAGTTGGGCGTCTCCATCGCGGTGGGCAAGAGGTAGTCGATGAAGCTGCCGCCCTGGATGTTGCCGTTCTCGTCGTAGCTGATCTCCTCGAGCAAGGCCGGCGCGAGACCCTGCGCGAGCCCGCCGTGGATCTGCCCGTCGACGATCATCGGGTTGATGATGTTGCCGCAGTCGTCGACCGCCACGAACCTGCGCACCTTCACCATCCCGGTGCCGCGATCGATGTCGATGACCGCGATATACGAACCAAACGGGAAGGTCAGGTTGGGCGGGTCGTAATAGGAGACGGCTTCCAATCCGGCTTCCATTCCTTGCGGGTGGTTCGTATAGGCGGCGAAGGCGATCTCCTGGATGGTCTTCGACTTGCCGGGCGCGCCTTTCACCGAGAACTTCCCCGTCTCCCAGACGAGGTCGTCCGGCGAGCATTCCAAGAGGTGCGCGGCGATCTTCTTCGCCTTCTCCCGGATCTTCCGCGCCGCCATGGCCGCCGCCGCGCCGGAAGTCGGGGTGGACCGGCTCGCATAAGTTCCCAGGCCATAGGGCGCGGTATCCGTATCGCCTTCTTCGACCTGGACGGCGGAAGCGGGGATGCCCAATTCCTCGGCGACGATCTGCGCGTAGGTCGTCTCGTGGCCCTGCCCCTGGCTCTTGGTGCCGAAGCGGGCGATGGCCTTGCCGGTCGGGTGGACGCGGATCTCGGCCGAGTCGAACATCTTGATCCCCAGGATGTCGAACTGCTTGGAGGGGCCGGCGCCGACGATCTCGGTGAAGCTGGAGATGCCGATGCCCATCAATTCGCCGCGGGCGCGCTTCTCCTTCTGCTCCTTGCGAAGCGCGTCGTAGCCGACCATCTCCATGGCCCGTTTGAGCGCGCGCGGATAGTCGCCGCTGTCGTATTCCCAGCCCAGCGCCGACTTATAAGGAAACGCTTCTTTCTGGATGAAGTTCTTCATCCGCAATTGCGCCGGGTCCATCTTCAATTCCTGCGCCAGCACGTCGGTGATGCGCTCGATGGCGTGCACGGCTTCGGTGACGCGGAACGAGCAGCGATAGGCGACTCCGCCGGGCGGCTTGTTGGTGTAGACGGCGTCCATCTCGGTGAAGGCGGTCTTGATGTCGTAGGAGCCGGTGCAGATGGAGAAGAGCCCGGCCGGGAACTTCGACGGATTGGCTGCGGCGTCGGTGTAGCCGTGATCGGCCAGCGTCTTGATGCGCAGGGCGGTCATGGTGCCGTCCTTCTTGGCCGCGATCTCCGCCTTCATGTGATAGTCGCGGGCGAACGAATCGGCCTGCAGGTTCTCCATCCGGTCTTCCACCCACTTGATGGGCTTGCCGATGACGACCGACGCCGCCACCGCGATGACGTAGCCGGGATAGACCGGCACCTTGCCGCCGAAGCCGCCGCCGATGTCGGGCGAGATGATGCGGATGCGCTCCTCCGACAAGCCGACGTGGCCCGCGACCAGCGCGAACACCGTGCGCACCGCGTGCGGCGCTTGCGTCGTCATGTAGACCGTCAGCTTGCCGTTGACCTTGTCGAAGTCGGCCACGCAGCCGCAGGTCTCGATCGAGGCGACGTGGATGCGCGGGATGTAGACGTCCTGCGAGACCGTCACTTCGGCCTCGGCGAAGGCCTTGTCGGTGGCCTCGCGGTTGCCGGCTTCCCAGTGCCAGATCTTGTTGTCCTTCTTGTCCTTCTTGTCGGTGCGCAGGATGGGCGCGTCGGGGAGGTTTGCCTTGAACGGGTCGATCACCGGAGTCAGCGGCTCGTACTCGACCTCTACCGCTTCGACGCCGTCCGCCGCGGTGTAGCGGTCGGTGGCGATGACCGCGGCAACCTCCTGCGCCTGGTACATCACCTTTTCGACCGGCAGCACCATCTGGGTGTCCGACATGAGCGTCGGCATCCAATGCAGATTGTATTTGGCGAGGGTTTCGCCGGTGATGACCGCGAGCACGCCGGGGATCTTCAGCGCCTTTTCCGCATTGATGGATTTGATCTTCGCGTGCGCATACGGGCTGCGGACGATGTCCATGTGCAGCATGCCGGGGAGCGACACGTCGTCGACGTAGTTGCCCTTGCCGCGCAAGAAGCGCGGGTCTTCCTTGCGCTTCATCGAATGGCCCATGCCGCAGACGGCCTTGGTGGTCTTGGGTTCGTTCACGACTTACGCCTCCTTCGATGCGGCGGACTGGGCGGGAGCTTGCGACGATTGCAGCTTTTGCGCGGCGTACTGAACGGCCTTGATGATGTTGGTGTAGCCCGTGCAGCGGCAGAGGTTGCCGCTGATGGCCTCGCGGATTTGCAGCTCGCTCGGGTTCTGGTTGCGCTCGAGGAGCGCGCAGGAAGTGAGCATCATCCCCGGCGTGCAAAAGCCGCATTGCAGGCCGTGCTTTTCCCAGAAGCCTTCCTGCACCGGGTGCAGCGTGCCGTTCTCTTCCAGGCCTTCGACGGTGACGATTTTCGAGCCGTCGGCCTGCACCGCGAGAATGGTGCAGCTCTTCATCGGCTCGCCGTCCATCAGGATGGTGCAGGCGCCGCAGTGGGTGGTGTCGCAGCCGATGTGCGTGCCGGTCAGCCGCATCTTTTCGCGCAGGAGGTGCACGAGCAAAAGCCGCGCCTCGACTTCCACGTTCATGGGCACGCCGTTGACGGTGACTTGGATCTGGTGCGTGCTCATGACTTCCCTCCAGCGCGTTCCACGGCTTTCCTGAGCGCGCGAGTCGCGAGCACGCGCGCCATCTCCTTCTTGTAGTCGACTTGGCCGCGGCGGTCGGCGTTCGGCGTGGTCGCCTCTGCCGCGAGGTGGGCCGCTTCGGCCAGGGTCTTCTCGTCGGTTGCCTTGCCGACGAGGAACTGCTCCGCAGCCGCGGCGCGGTTCGGGACCGGGCCGGCGTTGGTGAGCGCAAGACCTGCGCGGGTGATCTTTCCGCCTTGCACGGTGAGCTGCGCAGCGGCGGCGGCGGTGGCGTAGTCGCCGACCTTGCGCTCGAGCTTGACGTAGGCGCCGCCGGTTCCCGCGGTGGGGACCGGCACGCGGATCTCGGTCAAGATCTCGTCGGGTTCGAGGGCGGTCGCGAACAGGCCGACGAAAAATTGATCGATGGGGATTTTGCGCTCGCCTTTCGGGCCCACCGCGGAAACCTCGGCGCGGACCGCCAGCATGGTCGCGGGATGGTCGTTGGCCGGATCGCCGTGGGCGAGGTTGCCGCCGATGGTCGCCCGGTTGCGCACCAAGGGGTCGGCGATGACGAGCGCGGTGTCGAGGAGGATGGGATAGCGCGTCTTGATCAGCTCCGACCGCTCGAGCGCCACTTCGCGGGTACGGCCGCCAATCTTGAGGAAGCCGCCTTCTTCGCGCAGGTAGTCGAGGCCGGGAATGCGGCCGATGTCGACGAGGTGCTCTGCGCTGCCCAAGCGGAGCTTGAGGAGCGGCAACAGGCTCTGACCGCCGGACATCACTTTGGCGGTGTCGCGGTATTGCGTGAGCAGGCCGATGGCTTCCTGGAGCGTCGCGGGCGAATGGTAGTCGAATGCAGCCGGGATCATTTCCCCTCCTGGGATTTCAATCAGCGGATGAAGAAGTAGACGGCGCCGGCCAGCGCGGCCGCGACGATCCAGATAGTCGGATTGCGGACCGCGCGTGTAGCCGCGTTGCGGGCCGCGCGGGCGCCGATCGAGCCGACGTCGAGGACTTCGGGCTTCGGCGCGAGCGGCGGTGCGGCCGCGGTGCTGGTGCTGGTCCTCGTGCCGGTGCTGGTGCTGGTGCCGGTGCTGGTGCCGGTGCTGGTGCTGGTGCTGGGGCTGGTCGGTGAGGGGCTCGTGTCCGAAGCGCGGGCGGTCGTGGGGGGGATTGCCGGCAGCCCGGAACCGGCGGTCAGCGAATTTGGACTGGCGGATGCGGCCGGCGTCGCCAGGGCTGCGCTTAGCGCGGCGGCGGCTGGCGCGCCTTCGAGCTGTGCGCGCAGTCGTTGGGAGAAGATCTGGAACATCTGATCGCTCACGTCCTGGATCATCCCCCGGCCCATCTGCGCGAGGATGCCGGTGATGTTCACCTGCGAAGACGCGGTCACTTCGGTTTCCCCGGCGTCGTTCTTGCGGACGATGCTCTTCATCTTCATGTCCGCGCCGCCCCGGCCCTTCACGTCTTGACCGATGGCCGCGAGGTCCGCGGTCATGCTCGCCTCGTCCAGCTTTTCAAAGACGATCTTGCCCTTGTAGCTCGACGAGACCGGGCCGACCTTCACGCTCATGGTCCCGGTCCAGGTCTTGTCGTCGAGCTTGCCGGTGATGGCCGCACCGGGAAGGCAGCTCGCCACCCGCTCCGGGTCGATGAGGAACTGCCAGACCGCCTGCGGGTCCGCCTTCACCACGAACTTCTTCACGATCTCGAAAGCCATCGAACCCCTCGATCAAGCTGCGAGGAAACGGTCTGGGAAGGCGAGGAACTTCTCCTTGCAGCGGGCATTGCAGAAGTAATAGTCGCGGCCCTGGTGCTGGCCGCGGTGCTTCGCGGTTGCGACGTCCACCGTCATGCCGCACACCGGGTCGATGGCGGTTTCGGATTGCGGCACCTGCGGCTGCGGCGCCTCGGCGGACTGCCGGAGCTGGACCATCTGGGCGAAGATGCTCAGCGCCACTTCCTCGGGCCGGCGCGCGCCGATGTCGAGCCCGGCCGGGCTGTGGATCTGATCCAGCACCTCGTTTCCAAACCCGCGCGCCACCATCGACTCGCGCAATTCGCCGAAGCGCTTTCTGCTCGCCACCACGCCGATGTACGACGGCGTCGCGGTCAGCGCCGCTGCCAGCGACTCCTCGTCGTTCTCGCCCATGGTCGCGATCACCGCGAAGAGCGAGCCTTCGTGCTTCGACTGCGGATCGCGCTCGACCGCGTAGCCCATCACTTCGCCCAACGACGCGAGCGCGCGCGCACAGGGCGACTCGCCGAAGAGCAAGAGGCGCGGCGCCGGCAACACCGGTTCGAGATAGATGTCCACGCTGCCTCCGCTGTGGCAGGTCATCGGAAGCGCGGTCACTCCCGGACGCTCCTGGCTCTTCGGGTCCGGCGAGAGCGAGACCAGCCGCGGCTTTCCGTCGGCGAGCGCGGCTTGCGCTTCCCGCTTCACCGTCGGCTGCGTGCAGTTGCCGCCCAGCCAGCCGTGGTAACCACCGTCCGGGGTGATGACGGCCATGTCGCCCGGATGCGCCGAGCTGTACGGCTCGCGCCGGACCACCATCGCCAACACGAACGGCTTTCCTTCCTTGGACAGATCGGCTGCGAGCTGCAGGAGGTCCTTACGCATCGCGCGCCTCCAGGTGTGAGAGAACACGCTCGACGTCCGCCGGCACGTCCAGATCCGCAAGCGCCTCGGCAGGCCAGGCAAGCTCGATGGCCTCGGCGCGGTGCTGCTTGATGACGCGCTTTCCGCAGCCGTCGCCGGCGAGCTGGCGCAATTCGGAAAAGAGTCCCCGCCCGTACAGCATCGGGGGTGCGACGACGCCGCCGAAGACGGACACGATCAAAGGAGCGTTGCTTTCGCGGCGGGCTTCGCAGAGCGCTTCCAGCATCGCAGCCGTCACGAGCGGCATGTCGGCGAGCAGCAGGACCGCGCCCGCGCAATCGTCCGGCACCGCGGAGATGGCCGCGGCGACCGAGCTGTTCATGCCGCTCGCGTAGTCGGGATTGAAAACGAGCTGGCAGGAGAGGCCGCGCAATTCGGCCTCCACTCGCTCGCGTTCGTGCCCGGTGACGACCAGGACCGGCGAGAGGCCCGCGGCTTCCGCTTTTTCCACCGCGCGGCGCACCACCGATTTGCCGTTCAAGTCGAGGAGCAGCTTGTTCTTGCCCATCCGGCGGGATTGGCCGGCGGCGAGCACGACACCCGCGATGCGGCCGGCGACCGCCTCGCCCTTGCGGCGGTCGCGAGCATCGTCGCGGCGGTCGCTGGAATCTCCGCGCGGGTCGCCGGAATCGTCGCGCGGGGCTCGCTCAGGGCCCATGGATGCCGCCCTTGCGCGCCCGCAGATGTCCACCGTCGCGGCCGGCGTAGACCGCGAGCAGCTCGGCGACGATGCTGATGGCCACCTGCTCGGGCCCGTCCGCGCCCAGATCCAATCCCACCGGCGCGAACAGCATCGCGTCGTCGACGGACAGGTCGCGCAGCACCTGCTCGCGCCGCACCTTCGGCCCGAGCAGCCCCAGATACGCGAGCGGCTTCTGCGCGAGCGCGCGCGCCCAGGCGCGGTCGTGCTGCAGGGCGTGGGTCTGCACCACCGCGAAGCTCTGCCGGGGCAGGTTCAATCCCTCGAGGCCCGCTTCCGGGCGTCTGAGCAGAAGCTGCGCCGGCTTGGGAAAGCGCTCTTCGGTCAGATACGCCGGCCGGTGGTCGACCACCGTCACCTCAAACCCCGCCACCGATGCAAGCCGCGCGAGCGGCTGCGCGTCGTCGCCCGCGCCGAAGACGAACAGCCTGGGCGGCGGCCGCAGCACGTCCACGAAGGCGCGGTTGGGAGCGAGCTCGACGATCTGCGAGTCGCCTGATTCGACGAGTGTAGCCGCGTGCCGGGCCAGCGCCCGATCGAGCTCTGCGTCGCCGGTCGAGCCATCCAGCGTGCCGCGGGCAAAGATGGCCTGCGCGCCCGCCTGCGGCCCTTCCAAAATCGTCACCTGCGCGAACGGCAGTCCTTCGGCAAGGTGCTGGCGCAAGCGGAGAAACCGTTCCCCCGCAGGCTGCAGGTAGACGTCGACCGCTCCTTCGCAGCCAAGCCCCATGCCCCAGAGCGTCTCTTCGTCGGAGCCGGTGTCGTAATGAAGCAGCTTTCCCGGCGAGCGCTGGTTCATCTGCAGCGCGTGGCCGCGCACGTCCGCCTCGAGGCACCCGCCGCTGACGCCGCCGCAGGTTTCGCCCGTCTCTTCGATCAGCAACTTTGCGCCCGGCCTGCGATACGCGGAGCCGGCGATGTGGACCACGGTCGCGACGATGGCAGGCCCGTGTTTCAGGTGCGAGACGCGCTCCACGATCGATCTTGTCTCATGCCAATGTTTCACGAAGGGCGCCTCGGGACTCCGCTTATAAACCGCCGCAACTCGCTTTCCAATCGAAGGCGCGCGGCGATTTGACGGCGCGATGCGGCGTATGCTCTTAACTCCGCTGCGATGGACAAGATCGAGTCGCTGCTGGAGCTGCTCGCGCGTGAGGCGTATGTCGCGGATCCGGCCATCGCCACTTCGCTCCTGCTCGCGACGGAGCTGGAAAAGCCGCTCCTCATCGAAGGCCACGCCGGCGTCGGCAAGACCGAGATCGCGAAGGTGCTCGCCAAGGTCACGCAGGCGGAGCTGATCCGGCTGCAGTGCTACGAAGGGCTCGACGCCTCGACCGCGCTCTACGAGTGGAACTATCCCAAGCAGCTCCTGCACATCCGGTTGCACGAGCGGGAAGGGAAGTCCGCCGCCCTTTCGGAAGCGGAGATCTTCGGCGAGAATTTCTTGCTCAAGAGGCCGCTGCTGCAGGCCATCGCCCACGGCGGCCGCCCGCCGGTCTTGCTCATCGACGAGATCGACCGCAGCGACGAAGAGTTCGAGGCGTTTCTCTTGGAAGTGCTCTCCGACTTCCAGGTGACGGTGCCGGAGTTGGGCACCATCAAAGCGAAGGAGCGCCCGCGGGTCATCCTCACTTCCAACCGCTCGCGCGAGTTGTCCGATGCGCTCCGCCGCCGCTGCCTCTACCTGTGGATCGACTACCCGCCCTTCGAGAAGGAGCTGTCGATCGTGCGGCGGAAGGTGCCGGGGGCGAGCGAGATGCTGGCGCAGCAGATCGTCGGGATGATCCAGCGGGTGCGCAAAGCGAAGCTGTCGAAAGTGCCGGGCGTGTCGGAGACGCTGGACTGGGCGCAGGCGCTGGTGTCCTTGCACGCCGATCACCTGAGTCCCGCGCTGGTGCAGGAGACGCTCGGGTGCTTCGTCAAGGACGAGTCGGACCTGCGCAAGGTGCGCGCAGAGCTGGAGTCGGGACGGCTTCCGCTGGGGACGGTGTGAGCGCGGACCTGGTGGCGCGGACGCTTTCGCTCTGCCGCGCGCTGCGGGGGGCCGGGGTGCTCGCGACTTCCGGACACGCCATCGACGCGGTGCGGGCGCTCTCGGTGTCGGGGATTGAATCGCGTCCGCGGATGAAGCTGGCGCTCCGCTGCGTGCTCGCCTCGCGGCCGGAGGAGTTCGAACTCTTCGACCAGCTCTTCGACAGCTTTTTCGAGCAGCCTTCTTCGGCGCAGGCGCCGCAGGGCCAGTCGAACGTGCGCCGAAGGACGCCGCCGCAGGCGCAGAACGCAGCGCCGCAGCTCTCCTCCTTTGGCGGCGAGGGCGAGCCGGTGCAGGACGAGCCCGAGGAGGTTCCGGGCGCGAGCGACCAGCAGACGAAGTCCACCAAGGACTTCAGCGCGTTTTCGGCCGGGGAATTGGAAGACATCGCCCGCATCGCGGCGCGGCTTGCGCGCAGGCTTGCGGCGCGTCCAAGCCGGCGGTGGAAGTCGGCGCGGCGAGGGCGGCGCGTGGACCTGCGGGCGACGGTGCGAAGATCTCTGACCACGGGCGAAATTACGGAGCTCCGCCGCCGCAAGCGCAAGCCGCGCAAGACCCGCATCGTCGCGCTCTGCGATGTCTCCGGCTCGATGGACCTCTACAGCCAGTTCCTCTTGCAGTTTCTCTTCGCGCTGCAGGGCACGGTGGCGCGGGTGGAGAGCTTCGTCTTCGCCACCCAGCTTCGCCGGGTGAGCGACATCCTGCGCATGCCCGACTATCGCGGCGCCTTGCGCGGCCTCTCCGCCGAAGTGACCGACTTCTCCGGCGGCACCCGCATCGGCGAATGCCTCGCGGCCTTCAATCGCGACTTCGGAAAGCTGGTGGACCGCCGCACCATCGTGGTGATCTTGAGCGACGGCTGGGACACCGGCGAGCCTTCGGTTCTCTCGAACGAGATGGAGCTCTTACACCGCGCGGGCAAGAAGGTCATCTGGCTCAATCCGCTGCTCGGGAGCCCCGGCTACGAGCCGCTCACCCAAGGGATGCAGGCAGCGCTGCCGCACGTCAGCGTCTTCGCGCCCGTCCACAACCTGCAGGCGCTGCGTGCGCTGGAGAGGCACCTTCTGTCATGAAGCCGCAACGGTTGAAGAAGGGCGAGAGCATTCGCGAAGGGTTGGTCCTGACGCGAGGAGTGGGGCCGCTGTCGAAGGGGCGCGCGCTGACTGCCGCCGACGTTCGCGCGCTCGCGGACCTGCCCTGGAGCGAGCTTTCGGTGATCGAGCTCGAGCCGGGCGACGTCCACGAGGCGGAAGCGGGAAAGCGCATTGCCACCGCGGCGGCAGGCGAGGGCATCGAAGTGCGGCCGATGGACGGCGGCTCGTTCCCGCTCGCGGCGACGGCGGCGGGCATCCTCGAAGTTGCGGCGGACCGGATGGCGCAGGTGAATCTCGTGCCTGATCTGGCGCTGTACACCCATCCGCGCGGCTACGTGGCGTCGGCAGGCGATGTGGTGGGGCGGGTGAAGGTGGTGCCGTTCGTGACCCGCGAAGATCGGGTTGCTCCTGCGGAGGCGCTGGCTCGCGGCGCGGTGCGCATCCGTCCGTTCGTCCCGCTGCGCTGCTCTCTCTTGGTACAGGAGGAGCTCGCGGAGGACGCGCTGGCTCGGGCGCGCAAGGCCTTCGCGGCGAAGCTCAGCTACTTCGGCTCTGAGCTCGGCACCGCGCGGCTGGTTCCGGCTTCGGCGGAAGGGCTCGCGCAGGCGCTCCGCGAAGAGCGCGAGCAAGGAACGCGCGTCGTGGTGGTGGCCGGAAGCCGCTCGATGGACCCGGCTGATCCTGTGCTGGGCGCGCTGCCGGCTGCGGGAGCCGCGATGGTGAAGCACGGCGTGCCGGTCTATCCGGGGACGCTCCTGTGGGTGGCGCAGATGGGGGACGCCACCATCGTCGGCGCGCCTTCCTGCGGCATCTTCTCGAAAGTGAGCTCGCTCGATGTCGTCCTGCCGCGGATCATGACCGGCGCGCGGTTGTCCGCCGAGGATCTGGCGGCGCTGTCGCTCGGCGGACTGATCGCGCCCGAGGTTTCCTACCGGCTGCCGCGGTACCAGAGCGGACTTGGACGCGGGCAGCTCGAATGAGCCTGTACGGCGAGAAGATTGCCGAGCACGCGAAGCACCCCCGCAATCAAGGCACGCTCGACGACGCCGACGCCGCGCACGAAGGCACCAATCCCCTCTGCGGCGACCGCCTGCGCATGCAGCTCAAGCT
>DASXHM010000198.1:0-11060 GCA_036488495.1 Myxococcales bacterium
AACCCGAACAACCCGGTCATCGCCGACCGCTCCTTCAGCCACGATCCGCGGCGGGTAGCGCGGCTCGGCGTCGCGCTCGCGCACGGCCTCGAGAAGGCGGGTGTCGCCTCCTGCGTGAAGCACTTCCCCGGCCACGGCGACACCGAGACCGATTCGCACCTGACCTTGCCCCGCCTTGCCCATGACAAGCAGCGGCTGTGGGAAGTGGAGCTCGTGCCCTTCGTCGCCGCGGCGCGGGCGCACCTCGCCTCGGTGATGACCGCGCACGTGCGGTTCGAGGCGTTCGATCGGCTGCCGGCGACGCTTTCGCCGGTGTCGCTGCAGCTCTTGCGCAAGGACGTCGATTTCCAGGGCGCGTGCATTTCCGACGACCTGGAGATGAAGGCCATCTCCGACATCTGGGGCGTGCCGGACGCGGCGGAGCTGGCCATCGCCGCCGGCTGCGACGCGGTGCTCGTCTGCCATACGCTGCAGCACCAGCACGACGCCATCGACGCCATCGCCCGCGGCGCGCGCGCGGGACCGCTCTCCCGCGAGCGGCTGACCGAAGCGTCGTGGCGCATCTCGCGGCTGCAAAAGTTTGCCAGGGCAGCCGAGAGCATCAATCCGCAGGCGGCGGCCTCGGCGTGTGCCACCGAGGAGCACCGCGCCTTCGCGGCCTCGCTGGAAGACGCGGACGCCTTCATCGACCGACGCAACGACCCGACCGAGCGCCGCGTCTAGCCGGCCGGCTAACGCCGGGTGAGGAGCCCCTCGCCGAGGAGCGCCAACGCCCCGAGGATGAGCAACGGACTCCACAAGGGCGTCCCATGCGCGCCTTGGGCGGCCTCCGACGAGGCGGCGACCTGCGCCGAACCAGCGCCCCCGAGCTGTGCCTTGAGGTCGCTCTCGTCGACGCGGCGCAGGTCGCTCTCCTTCACGTCGAGGAGCGCCGCGAATGCGAGCGAGGGATCGTCGTGCGGAGCGCCCCCCTTCGGTCCCACCTGCGGGCGATACACCCCGGGCAAGAGGAGCGGACCGGCCGTGCCGTCGGGCGCGTCCGGGCGCGATCTTCGAATCGCCACCGGCTTTCCGTCCGGGCCGAGCACCTGCAAGACCGCGAGGCCCTGCGGCGCGGAAATCTCGCGCTCCCCGCCCACCTGCGCCGGCACCGGCTGCCGCTCTTCCAACGCTTGCGCGAGAAAGCCGACGGCCTGCTGCAGGACCGGCAAGAACGACACCCGGATGGGCCAGTCGGTCCAGGTCCGCGAGGCGCTGCTCGTATAGAGAAGCACGTGACCTGCGCCCACGCTCGATTCGATCAATGCGGGCGCGCCGTCGTCGTAGGAAGCGATGGTGCGCGCGGCCGATCCGGTCGGCTTGAGCAGCGCGTAGCGGAAGGTGCGGGCGCTCTCGACGCCCTCTCGCTCGGCGGGGCCGAAGATGCGGAAGAGCGGATCGCCCCAGTCGACGACGCCGAAGCGGGCGGCGCGGTCTTCGCCTCCCGCTCCCGGCTCGGCAGCGGTCTTGATCAGGTGCAGGGGGCGGGGCAACAGATCGCCGAAGGCGTCGTTGTACGCGTCCGGATCGACGCGGTCTCCCAAAGCGATGAAGAGGCCCATGCCGCGGGTCTTGACCGCCTGGCGAAGCTTCTCGACGAAGGCCTTGGGCGGAGCGGCGACGTTCAAGAGCAGCACCACGTCGTAGCCGTCGAGGGCGGCGTTGACGGCGGCGTCGGCGTCGAGCGTGGTCGAGGTGATGCGGCCGCCGGTGCGCGCGGGCGAGAGCGCCGCCTCGACGAAGAACGCCTCGTCGCGGGAGCGCAACGAAGACGGCGCGCCGTCGACGATCAGCGCTTTCACGTCGCGCGGAACGTGGACGACGAAATCCTGCGCGTCGTCCTCGTCGAGCCCGTGCGCATCGTCGCGGGCCAGCTCGACCCGGCCGAGCGCGGTCCCTGCCGGAAGCACGGCGGCGAGCGTCTTCTTCGCGGTGCCGTTCGCGGGCACGTCCAAGAAGCCTTTGGACACCGTGCTCTGGCCGATCTTGAGCGCCAAGGGCAGCCCGGTCGCGGCGCTGGCGGACCAGTTGGCGACCGTCGCCACCACCTCGTAGCCGCGGGGGCCGAGCGAAGGCGCCGGCCGCACCGCGGTGGCCACCACCGCCGCGTTGGGCAAGGCGCTGCCGCGGGCGGCGTCGACCAGGACGACGCTCGGCTTCGTCCCGGGGCCGTTCGAACCGGGCCGGGCGGGGACGAGCGGCGGCGGTGCGTTCAGGCGGATGGAGTGCGCGGCGAGGTCGCTGAAGGCGATGATCTTCTTTCCCAAAACCGGGCTCTCGCCGAGCGCCTTCGCGGCCAGGTCCAGGCAGGTGGTGAGATCGCTCGTCACCCAGGTCGGCTGCGCGGCGGTGAGCGCCCGGCGCGCGGCGATGCGGTCGAAAGACGGCGCCGCGGCGGGCGTCAGAAAACCGCCCTCGCCGGCGCAGATGCCCACCACCGCCGGCTCGTCGGGACCGAGCGCATCCAGCGCCGCCAGCGCCTCGGAGCGGGCGCGCTCGAACAGGGTGCGGCTGCCCAGCCGGTAGCGCATGGAAAGGGAAGCGTCGAGGACCAGCGCCACCGCCTGCGGTCCCTGCGCGGCCGCCGACTGCGCACCCTTGGGCCGGAGCTGCGGCCGCGACAGCGCCACCGCGACCGCGGCGATCAAGAGGCAGCGCAAGGCGAGGAGCAAGAGCTGCCGCAGCCGCAGCCGCGAGGCCTTCTGCCGCTGCGAGCGGAGCACGAACTCGATGGCGCCGAACGGCAACGGCCGCGGCCGCCGTTGGTTGAAGAGGTGGACGAGGATCGGCACCGCCACCGCCAGGGCGCCCCACAGGTACGCCGGATGGGCAAAGTCGATCACGCTGCCTCGCGGCCGCTCATGCGCGCCCCTGGCGGAAGATGCCGCCCATCACGCTGCCTCGCGGCGGGCGAGGAGCTGCAGGAGCACGCGGTCGGGCGGAGCGTCGGTGCGGATCTGCGCCACCTCGACGTCCGCGCGCGCCAGCTCCTTGCGAGTGGACTCGAGGAACCGCCGCAGCTCCGAAAGATAGCTCTCGCGGATCTGGCGGGGCTGCGCCTCCACCATCCGGTCGTCCTCCATGCTGAGGAAGCGGGTGGGGTCGTCGAAGGGAAACTCCAACTCCTCGCGATCGTGCGTCTGCAGCAAGAGCACGTCGTGCCGCCGGGAGCGGAGCATCTTCAGCGCCGGAACGCTCCTCTCCGACGAATCGAAGAGATCGCTCAGCACCACGAAGAGCGCGCGCCGGGACGCCTTCTCGGCAGCGAAATCGAGCGCCTCCGCGAGCAAGGTCGGCCCCGACCCGCGCGCCTCCTCGAGCTGCTTCAAGATCGCCTGCACGTGCGCTTGCGAGGACGCGAACGGCGCATAGCTGCGGACCCCGCGGGGCAGCTTCTCGAGCGATCGCGTTCCGTCGCCGGCGATGCACAACCCCACCTGGTCGCCCTGCCGGGCAAAGAGGTACGCGAGCGCTCCCGCGCAGACGGCTGCGTAGGCGAGCTTCGTCATCGCGCCCCGGCCGTAGGCCATCGACCCGCTCGCGTCGACGACGATCTGCGCCCGCAGGTTCGTCTCCATCTCGAACTGCTTCACGTAGTACTTGTCGAGCTTGGCGAACGCCCGCCAGTCGATGTGGCGGATCTCGTCGCCGGGCGCGTACTCCTTGTGCTCGCTGAATTCGACCGACTGGCCGTGAGAAGGGCTCTTGTGCAGTCCGGTCAGGACGCCCTCCATCACCTTGCGCGCGCGGATCTGCAAGGGACCCAAGCGCGCGAGCAGCGCGGGGTCGAGGCTCAAGCCTTGGTCTCCCGGAGCAGCTCTACGATCACCTTGCGCGAGTCGACCCCTTCCGCCTCGGCGTGGAAATTCGTCAGCACGCGATGGCGCAGGACCGGCTCGACCAAGGCGCGCACGTCGTCGACCGATGCCGCCGGACGTCCCTGCAAGGCAGCCCGCGCCTTGGCGGCGAGGATCAAGGCTTGAGACGCGCGCGGGCCGGCGCCCCAGCTCACGTGATCCTGCACGTGCTTCAGGGCGCCGCTTCCCGGGCGGGTCCGCCGCACCAGCTCCACCGCGTGGCGGATGACATGCTCGGCAGCGGGCACCCGCAGGACCAATTCCTGAAGACTGCGGATCTGATCGGGCGCCAGCACCTTCTCGACGAGCGGCGCGGTCCCGGAGGTGGTGGCGCGGACGATCTGCACTTCTTCTTCGGCGGAAGGGTAGCCGACGTCGACCATGAACATGAACCGGTCGAGCTGCGCCTCGGGCAACGGATAAGTGCCTTCCTGCTCGATCGGATTCTGCGTTGCGAAGACCAGGAACGGCTCTTCCAGCGGATAGGTGCGGCCTCCGGCGGTCACCCGGTGCTCCTGCATGGCCTGCAAGAGCGCGGCTTGCGTCTTCGGCGGGGTGCGGTTGATCTCGTCCGCGAGCAGCACGTTGGCGAAGATGGGCCCTTGCACGAAGCGGAAGGCGCGCCGTCCGGTCGTGTGATCCTCCTCGAGGATGTCGGTGCCGGTGATGTCGGACGGCATCAGGTCCGGCGTGAACTGGATGCGGTTGAAGGTCAAGGACAGCGCTTCCGCGAGCGTGGAGATGAGCAGCGTCTTCGCCAGGCCGGGGACGCCGACGAAGAGGCAGTGGCCGCGCGAAAAGAGCGCGATCAGGAGCTGCTCCACCACCTGCTCCTGCCCGACCACCCGCTTCGCGATCTCCGCCGAGATGCGCTTTTTGGCCTGCGCCAGCTCCTCGATCAGCTCGGCGTCGCCGACTGCGATTGCACGTGCCTCGGTCATTCTTTTCCTCGTCCCATGGCGAGAGCGAGCGCGTTCTTTTCGCGCTCCTCCAGCGGCTTGTCGGAAAGGCCCCGCGCCACCTCCACGTAGCTCGCGTGCAGATCGGGGTCGAAGGGGTCCTGCGCGATGCCGCTCTCGATGGCTTCCCGCGCCTCTGGCCAGGCTTTTCTGGCGATCAGCGCATGCGCGTAGAGGGCCTGGGTGGTCTCGTCGTCGGGCTCGCGCTCCACCGCTTTTTTCAGCGCCTGTTCGGCTTCGGGGAAATGGCCGAGCTTCATCTCCGCGAACGCATAGCGGCGGCTGATGATCGGCACTTCCATGTGCAGGTGCTCGCGGGCGCGGGCGTACTCCTTGGCGGCGCCCGCCCACCTCTGCCGGGCGAAGAGGATCTCGCCGAGCCGGCCCGCCCGCTTCGCTTCCTCGTCCATCTTCGGCTCTTCCTTCTGGGCGACGTTGGGCGGCTCCTTCTTGCCCTTCGCGTCCTCCTTGAAGACGAGCTTCTTCTGGGCCTGCGGATGCGCGTTCTTGTGCGCGGCCTTTGCCTTCAGGATGTCCGCGCGCCAGTCGGCTTGGAACTGCGCGAAGCTCTTCCCGTAGGCCTGCGCCACCGCCTGCTCGTCGCCCATCCCGGACGCCATCGCCGAAACCAGCTCGGTCAAGGCCGCCTGTCCGCCGCGTTGGTAGAGGAGCCGCACCACCGCCTCCACCTCCGCGAACGCCAGCGCCGCCTGCTCCTGGGTGGGCAAGAGCGCGATCGACGGGTGCATCTTGGCGAAGGGGATGAGCGTGTTCTTGCGGGCGGCGTCTTGCAGGAGCGTCAACGACATCTCGTCGACCGCCATTCCGGGCGGCCCCCGCCAGCGGGTTTCAAGAAACTTGGCGAGGCCCTCCTGCAACC
This sequence comes from Myxococcales bacterium, assembly GCA_036488495.1. GTDB lineage: Bacteria > Myxococcota > Myxococcia > Myxococcales > 40CM-4-68-19 > 40CM-4-68-19. Next base: position 5,736 of record DASXHM010000198.1, read on the forward strand.
AGATGGGAACCGTGTTCCGCCCCTTCTGGGTGACGAGGTAGTGGACGAACTCGTGGGAAACGGTGTCCAGCCAGGGATAGCCGCGCAAGAGCGCTTTCGGGCTCGTGATCATCAGCCGGCTGTACTTGCAGAGCGCGATGGTGCCCGAGGCCTTGATCTGCTCGACGGTGAGCGGCGAGACGTGGGCGAGCGACTTCGCCGAGTCGTAGACCTCCACCCGCACCTTCGCCGACGGCGTCACGCCCAGATCTTTGGTGAGGCCGGCGTACGCCTTCTCCAGCGCCTCGAGCGCGTACGGAGCGAGCAGCGTGTCCTTTCCCGGCCGGGTCTTGAAGACGAAGTGCTCGCTCTCGAAGGTGTGGTCGCCCTTGGTCTCTTCGGCGGCGGCCTTGGCGAGGCGGATCTCGTTCGCAACCGCCTGACCGCCGCGGTTCATCATCGCGTGATACGAGCCCGGCACATCGGCCCGGGAGGCGGCGGTCTCGAACGCTTTCACCGCCTCGTCGTACTTGCCCTGTTCGAACAGCACGCGCCCCTCGAAATAAGCGGCCTCCGGAGAGTCGGGAAAGTCGTGCAGGAGCGCCTCGAGCCCCTTGGCCGCGCCGCTCAGGTCCCACGCTTCCAGATCGGTCTCGATCTGCTCCGCCAGGTCGGACTTCGAGGTGGTGCCGAAGAGGTTCGAGGCCGCCGGAGGACCCGCAGTCAGGAGCGCGGCGGGCGCCGCGAAGAGGAGCGCACAGACGAGCGCGGTCATTTCACCAGCTCCTCGTAGTACTGCTTGACCCGCTCCTTGTAGGTCTTGGGCGGCTCCTGCTTCATCGCATCGAGCAGCTCCTTGCGGAATTCCGCCGGCGCGCGCGACGACTCGGCATCGGGAATCTCGACCTTGTCGTGGCGCATGCTGCGCGCGTCGTCGTTGCCTTCCTGATCGCCCTCCTCGCCCTGCGGCTCGCCCCACGGCATCGGCAACCCGCCCTGACCCTGGCCCTGCCCCTTCGATTGCTTGGCGAGCTTTTCCATGGCGTCCTGGAACTGCGAGAGCTTCTCCAGCGCCTGCTCCTCGCCCGCCTGGCCGCCGCGGGGATCGCCCCGGTCGAGCTTCTGGGTGGCGTTGCCCATGCCCTGCTGCGCGTCCTGCAGCATCTGTTCGTGCTGCGGGCCGAAGATGGGGACCTTCTCGCCGACTTTCGCGAGCTGCTCGCGCACCTTCGACAGCCGATCCTTGAGCGCCTGCTGCTCGCGCGCCTGCTTCTGCATCCTCTGCTGCTGTTCGGCCGAGGCCGGCTGCGAGGGATTGGCCTGCATCAATTCCTGCACGATGTCCTGGAGCGGCTGCTGCGCCTGGTTGGCCGAGCGCAGGCCCTTCTTCACTCCCTGCGGATCGCGGGCGAAGTTCGGATAGCGCTGCGCCACCTGGTCTTCCATCCCGAGCCGTCCCTGCAGCATCGCCACCGCGCGCTCGGCCCGCTCGGCGGCATCGAGCGCCTCGGCGAAGTCGCCCAATTCCAGCGCCCGCGAGGTGTCGGCAGCGCGCTCCTTGGCCTGGTCGAGCGTCTCGTCGAGGCCGAGCTGCTCCGCGACCTTCGGCTCCACTTCCGAGATCGCCTTCTTCGCCTGTTCGGCCTTGTCCTTCAGCTTCTTCGCCAGATCCTTGCCGCCCTTGTCGGAAAAGCGCTTCTGCGCCCGCTCGTGCTCTTCGCGCCTGAGCGCGGAAGTTCGCTTCTCCAGATCCTGCTCCTTCGCGTGCAGGTCCTTCAGCTCGTCGGCGGCCTCTTGCAGCGCCTTCGCTTCCTCTGCGTATTGGCCGGATTGCTGGTCGTTCGCGTTTTTCTGCAGCTCGCTCTCGAGCTTCTCGATCTGCTGCGAGAGCTTGTCGAGCTCCTTCAGCGCATCGTCCACCTTGCCCGACTGGAGCTTCTTCTGGATGTCCGAGAGTTGCCCGAGCAGATCCTGCTCCTTCTCCACCGACTGCGCGGCCTCCTCGTTCAAGTGCTCGTCCTGGATACCCTTCGCGAGCTCCTGCATGCGCTGCATCAGCTCCTGGACGTGCTCGCGCATCCGCTCCACCTCGGAGAGGAGCTGGTTCTTCGTCTCCTCGTCGGGGGCCTTGCGCAGCTTCTCCGCGAGCCTGCCGAGCTCGCGCCGGGAGGCGGCCAGCTCTTTCCCCAACTCCTGCATCGCATCGAGCCGCGCCTTGTCGAGCAGGTCGGCGAGGTAGAGCACGTCCTTTTCCTCTTCCTTGATTTCGGTCGAGAGCGAATACGCGAGCGCGCGCGCATTGCCCGGTGCCTTCGCGGCTCCGTGGGCCAATGGCGAGCGGGCGACGCTGGTGCGCTCGAGCACCGGCGAAAGCCCGGAGGCAGCGTACTTGAGCGCGCGGGCCAGCGCCTTCGGCGCGAGCTTGTCCTTGGAAAGCTCACGGCTGACCGAAGACAACTCGCCCACCAGCTTGCGCGCGTCCACGTCCTTCTGGGAGGTCTGCGCGTACCACGGCCCCGCCGCGTCTTCTGCCTCGGGCGCGGGCTTCTCCTCCAGCCGATCGCCCAAGAGCGCGACCAGCCGCTCCCAAAGCGCTTGCGCCCGGATGAGCGCCTCGCGCGAATGCTCGGCGGCGGAGAAGATCTTGATCGACTGCGTCGCCGAGACGCCCTTCTGCGCGCCGTCGATCTGGTCGTTGTCGAGCGCCTCGAGGTGGTAGCTGACCCGGTCGCCGGCCCGCAGCCCGAGAGGCGCCATCTGCCAGGCGTAGTTGCCGCGCAGCCGCAGCGCCTTCACCTGCGGCGCTTCCAAAACGACGCGCACTTCCTTGGCGCCCGGCTTCTGGTAGACGAGCGCAACCTGCGAGAGCCCGTAGTCGTCGGTGGCCGACCAGAAGACCGGCAAGGAGCCCTGCGGATCCACCTCCACGACAGCCTTCTTCGGCTCCTCGATCTGCACTTGCGGCGGAGCGTCCTTGACGATCTCGATCGGCCGCGAAGGACCCTGCGCCGCGGTCCGGCCGCGGGCATCGGCGAAGCGCAGGTTCCAAGTGCCTGGCTTGTCCAAGGTGAAGCTGCCCGAGAGCTGCCGATGTCCCTGGCCCGCCGCCTCGAGCTGGATGGCCTGGCCGTTGACGACCGCGAAGGCCTGGGCGAGGTCGCGGTCGGCGCGGGCCGTCAGGCGCACTTGCGTTCCGCGAGGCGCGCGCAGATCGCCCGCCGTTCCTTCTTCGGTGCGCGGCGAAAGCCCGGTGTAGGCCGGATACAGGTAGGTGATGGCGAGGTCGCCGGCGATGGGCGACAGGTCGGCCGCGGCGAGGCCCTCGTCGCCATGCCAGAGACGGAAAAGCCCCTGGCGAAGCGCCTGCGGCCGTGCCACCAGAAACGCCGCCCAGGCCAGCGCCACGAGGACGAGAAGCGAGAGCGGCCGGACGACGGTCTTGGCCGGAAGCGCCCGGGAGAGCGGAATGGCTTCCGCGGCCTTCGCCGCGCGCTGGTGCAGGATGGAGAGCAGCTCGGTGGATGCGCCCTGCGGCGGATCGGTGAACAGCTCCACGCTGGAGAGCAGCTCGGTCGCGCCGCCGAGGACACGCGCCAGCCGCCGCGGATCGGAGGCGGCGCGGTCGAGCGGGGAGCGCAGCGCCAGAAACGCGGTCCCCACTGCCGCGCCAACGGCCAGGATAATCGCGATGACGCGGGCCGCCATGGTGCCCCAGGGTGCCGCCGCGAGCGCCCCGCACAGCGCGGCCGCAGCCAGCCCGGAAGCGAGCGCACACCCGAGCCGCGCCGCCGACAACCCCCGTGCCCGAAGCCGCGCCCTTGCCAGCACCTTGCGCGTGCGCGCAATCGCCAATTCACCTTGCGCGGCGAGGTCCTCGCGGCGCGAGGGGGGCGGCTCTGCGGACAGGCCTCCCAGGATGGGGATGTTCTCGTGAAGCTGCATCGTCGAGGCACCAGCCGAGCGTGTAGGAGAAGCACCAGCCGAGCGTGTAGGAAAAGCACCAGCCGAGCGTGTGGGAAAGGTCTTTCGTTGTAGCCCGCCGTCCCCGCCCACGCACCCCTGTCTAGACAGCGATGTGCAAGCGAGGATTCCCACGCCCGCAAGCCCGGATGGAGGCGGCGACCGACGCTCCCCGGCGATCTTTGTTAGGCTGCCGGCCCGCGCGCATGAATTTGAGAACCGCCACGGCGTCGGAATGAGCGAGGGGACGGGCGACGATCGAGGGCTGGTTCGCGCCGCCCAGAAGGGCGACGATCAGGCATTCCGCCAGCTCGTCGAGCGCTATCAGCGGAGGATCTACCAGCTCGCGCTGGGAATGACGAAGGACGCCGACGACGCCATGGACATCGCACAAGAGACATTCGTTCGGGTCCACAAGTACCTGCCGTCGTTCAAGGGCGACTCGTCCTTCTTCACCTGGACCTACCGCATCGCCACGAACCTTTGCCTCGATGCCCAGCGCAAGAAGTCGCGCATGGAGCGCGTCGACGAAGGCGACGGCGACGAGGCGGAGATCGAGGCGGCCATGGATCCGCCCTCGCACGCGCTGGCAGGTCCACAGCGTCAGGCGCTGAACGAAGAGCTGAAGGGCAAGATCGACGAGGCGCTTTCCGGCCTCTCCGCGAACCACCGCGCTATCCTGTTGCTGCGCGAAGTGGATGGTTTGAGCTACGAAGAGCTGGCGAAGGTGCTCGACATCCGCAAGGGCACGGTGATGAGCCGGCTGTTCCATGCCCGCCTGAAGATGCAGAACAAGCTGCGCGAATATCTCGGCGACGACGCACCGGAACAAGGCGGCGAGGGAGAAGGGTCATGACGAAGCGCTGCGCGGAGATCGTTCCGCTCCTCGGTCCGTACGCGGACGGCGCTGCCGCGTCCGACGACCGGGAAGAGGTGGCGCGGCACCTCGAAGAGTGCGCCCGCTGTCCGGACCGGCTGCGCTTCTTCACCGCCCAGGGTGACGCCATCCGCGAGGCGGTGCGGCGACGCGCCGAGGGCGCCGACTTCCACGGTTTCGCCGACAAGGTGCTGGCCCGGGCGCGGAAAGAGAAGCCGCAGAGCTACCAGGGACTCTCGGTCTGGACCCGGGAGATGCTCGGCGCGCACCGGGGAGCATTCGGGGCGGCGGGCGTGGTGCTCGCTGCCTGCATGGCGCTCGCGGTGGTGTTCATCCCGCAGCCGCCGGTCGCCGACGACGGCACCCCCGATCCGCAGAGCCGCATCGAGGAAGTCGACTTCGGCACCCACGACGGCGCGGTGCTGCAGCTTCCCAACGAGACCACGGTGATCTGGATGTCCGACGACCGCGGGGCCGCGCGGTGAAGCTCGCGCTGATGCTCTTCGGCG
>DASXHM010000202.1:0-12480 GCA_036488495.1 Myxococcales bacterium
CTCCAGCGCGCGCAGGTCGTGGGCAGCTTCCAGCTCGAGCAGCTCGCGGTAGCGGCCGGTGCGCTGCGATTGGTCCTTGCGGCTGATCGGGCCGTGCTCGTCGAGGAACGCGGTGAGCGCGTCGCGGCGGCTCGAGGTGACCTGCCGCATGGCGGCGGTGAAGGCCTCGACCAACTCGCCAAAGAGCGCCTCTTTCGACTCGTAGTGAAGGTAGAACGATCCCTTGGAGAGGCCGCAGGCGCTGGTGATGTCCTCGATGCGCGCGCCGCGCAGGCCCTTGCGGGCAAACTCCGCCCGGGCTGCGCTGACGAGGGCGTCCTTGGCGTTGGGATCGGCGTGGCGGGGCATGCGTCGCGTCATGGATGACCGGCGGGTCAGGAACGATTCGAAAACTGTCCGGTGTCGGGTGGTGAACGGCGCAGAGCGCCTCTTTTCCCTCTGCAGGACCAGCCGCCCGCTTGCCTACCTCGCTTCTCATCCCCAACGTGCCGGCAGCCAGAGGAGGCGGACGGCATGCGGTACGGGTGGCTGGGGATCTTGGCTTTGATGGCTTCTGCGTGCGTCGACTCGTCGGCAGCGCCAGCGGCATGCGACCCGAACGTCGACGACAACTGCAACATCCAGGCGAAAGCCGGGTGTACCCGCGACGCCGACTGCGGCGACGGCCGCTGCCAGCCAGATGGAACCTGCGCCCCGCCCACCACCGCGCCGGCAGCGAACGCCTGCGCGGCCGTCACCTGCCCGACGGGCCACTTCTGCTCGAACGGCCAATGCCTGCTCTCGAGCGCGCAATGCACCGCGGCCGATCCGGCCTGCATCTTCATCCCTCACGGCGCCTTCGAGCAGCCCGAGCACGAGTGGTGGTGGCCGTTCAACACGCCGCTCGGGCCTGCCGGTCCGAACGGAGCACGCGACTTCCGCGCCGACGTCGACCAGACCGACTACGTGCAAGTGATGAGCACGCCGGTGGTGATGCGGCTGCACGCAGCCGACGCGGCGCCCGCGGTCGTCTTCAACACCTTCACCGAAAACAACAGCGGCGCCGGCCAGTTCCTCGAGTCGCAGGGTGTGATGCGCGCCATTCACGGCTCCGACGCCTCGCACATCTGGACGGCGCCCGCGGACGTGCTGAACCACCTCGATCAGAGCGTCAACGCCAACTCCGGAATTGCCGCCGGCGACTGCATGGGCACCGGCGAAACCTGCTTCATCACCGGTGGCTGGGACCCGACCGACGTCGACGTCTGCAGCGCCCAGACCGGCCCCGGCACCTGCTCGAAATCGCACCTCGCCTGCGACAACAACCAGGGCCCGAGCTGCGTGCACTCACACGAGCACGGCGGTCTCATCGCCTTCGGGAGCGACGGACGCTTCCTCTGGAGCACGCGCGCGGTGCAGGTCTGGTGGGGTGCTCCGGCCATTGCCCGTCTCCTCGGACCGACCGGCCCGGCGCAGGTGGTGGTGGGCAACGGGGTCATCGACGCGTCCACGGGCAAGACGCTGTGCGCGCAGAACAACGAAAACGGCGCTGTCGGCAACAACGGCGAAGGCTCGCTCACCACGCTCGCCGACATCGATCTCGACGGGGTGCCGGAGATCATCACCGGCAACCAGGCCTTCAAGCTCGTGCCCGACGCGACTTCCGCGACCGGCTTCACCTGCAAGAAGTTGTTCGGCAACGGCGTGCAGATCACCGGCGGCCGTGCTTGCGCCGGCGGCGTCGGCTCGCTCTGCCCGGACGGTTTCCCGGCCATCGCGAGCTTCGCCGGCTACGGCGCCAAGATGGGCTTGGCTACCAACGATCCGCACCCGCAGATCGCGGTGGTGAGCCAGGGCTTCCTCAGCATCCACGACTGGACCGGCGGCCTCTTGCTCGAGCCCATCGCCATTCCCACCCACACGACCGGCCCCAACTGCGACCCGACCAACAACCCGGGCGGTCCGCCCACCGTCGCGGACTTCGACGGCGACGGCCTGCCCGAAGTCGGCATCGCTTCCGAGAGCTCGTATTCGGTGTGGAAGCCGGGAGTGGGCTTCATCTGGAGCACGCCCACCTATGACTGCTCGGCCTCCACCGGCAGCTCCGTCTTCGACTTCGAAGGCAAGGGCAACCCGACGGTGGTCTACTCCGACCAGTGCACCTTCCAGGTGCTCGACGGCGCCCACGGCACCCAGCTCATCAACGAGAACAACTCGAGCTGCACGGCTTACGAGATGCCGGTCGTCGCGGACATCGACGGCAGCGGCCGCGCCAAGATCCTGGTGCCCAACAACGACGTCTGCGAGTTCCCCTGCTCTTGGGGCGATTCGTTGTTCTCGGGGAACGTCGGCCTGAAGGCCTTGAAGAGCCCGACCGACAAGTGGGTGAACACGCGGAGCGTCTGGAACGAGCACACCTACCACGTGAGCAACGTGAACCTGGACGGCACCTTGCCGTTCCCCGAGCCGCAGTCGTGGACTGCGCCGCAGTCGAACAGCTTCCGCCAGAACGTGCAGGGGCAGGGCGTGTTCAGCTCGCCGGACCTTTCCATCTGCGAGGCCAACGTCGACATGACCAACTGCGCGTCGTCCGGCGCGACGGTGAGCGCGGTCGTCTACAACGGCGGAGCGGTGGTCGCGCAGCCGGGAGCGACGGTCGACTTCTATGCAGTCCTCGCCGACGGCACGCAGGCGCACATCGCGCAGAAGGCCACCACCAAGACGCTCAAGCCGGGCGACTCCGAGAGCGTCAGCGCCACCTGGATCGGCGCGCCGCAGACGCAAGCCGTGAGCATCAAGGCGGTGGTCGATCAGGCCGCGGTCATCGGCGACTGCCACCCGGAGAACAACGCCGCCAGCACCTCGGCGACGGTGAAGTGCTCTCCGCTCGGCTGACGCCGCCTTGGTCTGCGTGCTACAGGGCGGGCCGCATGAACGTCCGAGTTCCGTGGCGGCTGGCGCCGGTCGCTAGCCCCAGCGCGAAGACGCAGCCGCGGCTCGCAAGGCCATGAGCGAGATCGCCAACGCCACGGCCGCGACGCCCGCGGCCCCTGCGAAGAAGTCGCGCGGCGGCGCCGCCGTCCTGGTCGGCGCGGGCATCCTGCTCTCGCGCGTCGCCGGGCTCATCCGCCAGCGCGTGCTCGGCCATTACCTCGGCACCTCCACCTCCGCCGACGCCTACATCGCCGCCATCCGCATCCCGAACTTCCTCCAGAACCTGCTCGGCGAAGGGGTGCTGTCGGCGAGCTTCATCCCGGTCTACGCGTCTCTGCGCAGCAAGGGGCTCGAACGCGAAGCCCGTTCGGTCGCGGGCGCGGTCGCCGGGCTGCTGACGGTGGTCACCGGCGTCTTCGCGCTGATCGGCGTCCTCGCCACGCCGTTCTTGCTCGATGCGATCGCGCCCGGCTTTTCCGGCGAGACGCGCGCCCTCGCCATTCAACTCGTGCGGATCTTCTTTCCCGGCATCTCGCTCCTCGTCCTGAGCGCGTTCTGCATCGGGGTCTTGAACAGCCATCACAAGTTCTTCCTCAGCTACGCCGCGCCGGTCGTCTGGAGCGCGGCCATCATCGTCGCGCTGATCGCCGGGGCGCACGCAGGCACCGCGGGAGCGGGCACAGCCGCTGCACAAGCGCGCATCGCGGTGTTTGCCGCCTGGGGAGCGGTGGTCGGTGGCGGTCTGCAGCTCGCGGTGCAGCTTCCCTCGGTGCTGCGACTCCTCGGCAAGGGCGCGCGGCTTTCGCTCGGGTTCCACGATGCGAACGTGCGCGAGGTGGTGCGCAACTTCCTGCCGGTGGTCGCGGGACGCGGGGTGGTGCAGCTCTCCGCCTATGTCGACACCTTGATCGCCTCCTGGCTCCCGGCCGGCACCGTCGCCGCCTTCGGCTACGCCCAGACCATCTACACGCTGCCCGTCTCGCTCTTCGGCATGGCGGTGTCGGCGGCGTCGCTTCCCTCGATGTCGGCGGATGCCACCGTCAAGGACAAGCTGCATGCGCAGACGGAAGCCGGGCTGCGCGCCATCGCCTTTCCAGTCGTTCCCTCGGTGATGGTCTTTCTCGCTCTGGGCGACGTGGTCTGCGCCGCGCTCTTCCAGACCGGCAAGTTCGGCGGCAGGGACGTACGCTACGTCTGGATCGTGCTGATCGGCTCGACGGTGGGGCTGCTCGCGGCGACCATGGCCCGGCTCTATTCCAGCGCCTTCTATGCGCTGCGCGACACGCGCACTCCGCTCCGCTACGCGGTCTTGCGGGTGATGCTCACGGCGCTCCTCGGCGTCTTCTGCGGGCTCTACCTTCCCAAGCTCCTCGGCGTCGACCAGCGCTACGGCGCGGCGGGCTTGACGGCATCGGCGGGCATTGCCGGATGGATCGAATTCTGGCTCTTGCGCCGCGGCATCGGGCGGCGCATCGGCGAGTGCCACCTGCCCAAGGGCCTGTTGCCGCGGCTGTGGGGTTCGGCGGGCCTCGCGACCGCGCTCGCGCTGGGCGTCAAGTACGTGCTTCCCGCCATGCACCCGGCGCTGCGCGCGACCATCGTCCTCGGTGTGTTCGGGCTTTCGTACCTCGCGGCGACGAGCGCGCTCCAGGTGGCGGAAGCGGCCCAACTGCTCCGCCGCTTGCGCCGAATCGCCCGTCGCTGAATAACCTCGCGCAGGCTCAAATCTCACCTGGCGGCGACTCTTCGATGCGCATGCGAACGGCCACCGCGCTTCTCCTCCTCCTGCCGGCGAGCTGCTTGCGCACCGCGCGCAAGGACGACACGCCGCCGCTCAAGGCCAACGCAGCGCAGGCTGCCGCTGCCGAAGCGGCCACCGCCGATTCGCCCAAGCTGACGCAGCCCGAGATGATCGAGCACATGCTCGACCGGGTCACTTTCGGCTCGCGCCTCTCGGACGTCCGGCATGTCCAGGCCATCGGCATCTCCGCGTACCTCGAAGATCAGCTCCATCCTGAAGAGATCGAGGACCGCCTCATCACCGACCGGCTGGAGTCGTTCGAGGTGCTGCGGATGCCGGCCGACGCGCTTCTGCAGCGGCTCCGGCAGGGCAAGCCGGCTGCCCGCCGCGACTTCGTCGAGAAGCTGTCCGAGGCCAAGCTGCTGCGCGCGGTCTACTCCGAGCGGCAGCTCCAGGAGGTGATGGTCGACTTCTGGTTCAACCATTTCAACGTCTTTTCCGGCAAAGGCGACGAAGCCGCGCTGCTGCCGGACTACGAATCGCGCGCAATCCTTCCCAATGCGCTGGGCAACTTTCCCAAGCTGCTCGAGGCGGTGGCGCGCAGCCCCGCGATGCTCGTCTACCTCGACAACTGGCGGTCGGCGGTGCCGCGGCCGAAGGCGAAAGAGAAGCGCGGCATCAACGAAAACTACGCCCGCGAGCTCCTGGAGTTGCACACCATGGGCGCCGGCGGTGGGTACACCCAGGAGGACGTGATCGAGGTGGCCCGGTGCTTCACCGGGTGGACCGTCGCCGATGCGCGAACCGATCCGCGGTTCGCCTTCAAGCCGGAGATGCACGACGCCGGGCAGAAGGTCGTGCTCGGCCACCTGATCCCCGCTGGCGGAGGCATCGAGGACGCTTCGGAGGTGCTGCACATCCTCGCGCAGCATCCGGCAACCGCGAAGCTCGTTTCCACGAAGCTCGTCCGCCGCTTCGTCAGCGACGATGCGCCGGAGGCGTTGGTGCGGCGGGTCGCGGACACCTACCAGGCGACGGAGGGAGACATCCGCGCGATGCTGCGCACCATCTTCGAATCGCCGGAGTTCTGGAGCCGCAAGGCGCTTCGGGCCAAGGTGCGCTCGCCGCTGGAGCTGGTGGCGGCGGCGTTGCGGGCGCTGGATGCTTCCATCAGCGATCCGTTGCCGCTCGCGAAGGCTGTGGGGCGCATCGGCGAGCCGCTCTACGGCGCGCAGCCGCCCACCGGGTATCCCGACCTGGCGCAGAGCTGGCTCTCCTCGGGGGCGCTGCTCGCCCGCATCGACTTCGGACTTTCGCTCGCGAGCGGGGACGTGCCGGGCGTGCGCATCGACCTGCGCCCGATTGGCGCCGGCCCGCCCGCGCAGGTGCTCGCCAAGGCGGCCGAGACGCTCGGCGCGCAGCAGCTCTCCGACAAGACGCGCGGCTACATCCTCGCCCAGCTCGAACAGACGCCGCAGCCGGCGATGCGCGCTGCCCGGGCGGTTGGCCTCCTTCTCGGTGCGCCGGAGATGCAAAGGCGATGAGCGCGCGTTTCGGCCGGCGACTCTTTTTGCGCGGCTCGGCCGTGGTCGCTTTCGGGTCGTTCTTGCCTGCGTTCGCGCGCCGTGCGCTGGCGCAGGACGCCGCCCGCCGCAAGACGCTGGTGTTCCTCTTCTTGCGCGGCGCGCTCGACGGCCTTCACGTCCTCACTCCCGATGAGCCGCGTCTGCGCCAGCTCCGCCCGCAGCTTGCTCTCGAAGAGCGGCTCGATCTCGGCGTGCCCGGCTTCAAGCTGCATCCGTCGCTCGCGGGCCTGTTGCCGCTGTGGAAGTCGCGACAGCTCGCCTTCGTCCACGCGACCGGCTCGCCCGATCCCACCCGCTCGCACTTCGACGCGCAGGACTACCTCGACCTCGGCACCCCCGGCGTGAACACCACCGCAGACGGCTGGCTCGCGCGGGCGCTCTTCGAGACGCAGGTGGGCGAGCCCGGTCCGCTCGATGCGGTGGCCGTCTCGCCGAGGCTGCCACGTTCGCTGCAAGGAGCGGACGGCGCTCTCGCCTTCGCCTCGCTCGACCAGCTCCGCTTGCGGCCGCTCGCGGGCGCGCGCGGCCGGCAAGGTCGCGACGAGGCGCGGGCTGCCTTCGAAGGCCTGTACGGCGCGGTGCCCGACGACGCCGTCGCCGCGACGGGGCAGAAGGCGTTCGCGGCGCTCGATCTGTTGGAGAAGAAGCTGCTCTCCGCGAAGCCTTCGGTCGCGTACCCGAACGGGCCGATCGCGAATGCGCTGAAGCCGCTCGCGCAGCTCATCAAGAGCAATGTCGGGCTTCGGGTTGGTTGCGTCGATTCGGGCGGCTGGGACACGCACGTCAACGAGGCGGCGGTCCTGCAGCAGAACCTCCGCCAGCTCGGCGATTCGTTGGCGGCGTTCATGGCGGACCTGGGCCCGCTCGCGCAGGACGTCGCGGTGGTGGCGGCGACCGAGTTCGGGCGGACGGCGCGGCAGAACGGCACGGGCGGCACCGACCACGGCCATGGCAGCCTCGCCTTCGTCCTGGGAGGCAGCGTGGCCGGCGGTCGCGTTCACGGAACCTGGCCCGGGCTCGCCGACGATCAGCTCTACCAAGGTCGTGACCTGGCGGTGACCACCGACCTCCGCAGTGTGCTCGCGGCGGCCGCGGCAACGCAGCTCGGCGCGACCGATCTCGACGATCTTTTCCCCGGCTTCACCGGCGAGCCTTTGGCGGGACTTTTCGGCTGAAAAAGGCGTTATAAAACCACCATGAGACTCCTCCTCGCAGCGCTCATCGCCACCAGCAGCGCCTCTGCAGCAACCGTCGCGGAAGCGCACAAGGCCGCACCCCGCGCGGACCTGTCGCAGCTCAACGACGCGCAGCGCTCGGTCTTCTTGCAGGTGGCGGGCGACGTCTCGAATTACGCCGGCTGTCAGGACACGCTTCTGAAGTGCCTCGCCTCGAACGTGAAGGACGCGCACGCGGTCCGCATGGCGGAGCTGGTGGCGAAGCTCGCCAGCCTGAACGCCTCGGCGCAGGTCATCACCGACATGGTCGAGAAATATTACGACGCCTTCGATCCGAAGAAGCGTCAATCGATGCAGGAAGACTGCCCGAAGCTCGGCCAGGGGCCCATCGCCATCGTCGAGTTCAGCGATTATCAGTGCCCGCACTGCGCCCACGCCGCGCCCGAGCTGGAGGAGCTCGTTTTGAAGGTGCGCAAAGGCAAGGCGCATCTCTGCGCGAAGTACTTTCCCTTCCCGAACCATCCCCGCGCCCGGGTGGCCTCGCTCTGCGCCGAGTATGCGCGCGAGCACGGCAAATTCTGGGAGATGAATGCGTCCCTCTTCGCTCACCAGGACGTGCTCGAGGACGAAGCGCTGAAGGGTTACGCGCGGGACCTCGGCCTGAACGGCGACGAAATGCTCTCCCAGGCGTACGCCGGCAAGTTCGACCCCATCATCGACAAGAGCGTCCGCCAGGGCACCATCGCCGGGGTCGATTCGACGCCGACCTTGTTCCTCGACGGCCGCCAGAACACGCTCCCGGTCCTGCCGTGGTTCTTGCAATTCACCGTCGATGACGAGCTGCAATGGCAAAAGGAGCACGGCTGGAAGTTCGGGCACGAAAGCCAAGCCAGGAAATGAACTACTGGCTGCTCAAAACCGAGCCAGGCTCGTTTTCCTTCGATGATCTGTGGAAGGCCCCGCGCAGGACCACCGGCTGGGGCGGCGTGCGCAATTATCAAGCGCGCAATACGCTGCGCGACGAGATGAAGAAGGGCGATCTCGCGCTCATATATCATTCCAATGCCGACCCGAGCGCCGTCATCGGCATCGGCGAGGTGGTGCGCGAAGGGCATCCGGATCCGACGCAGTTCGACGCTTCCGATGACCATTACGATCCGGACTCGCCGCCGGATGCGCCGCGCTGGTTCCAGGTTTCGGTGAAGGCGGTGCGCAAACTCAAACGGCCGGTGTCGCTCGAGGAGATCAAGGCCAACGAGGCTTTGTCGGGCATGCTGCTCGTGCAGCGCTCGCGCTTGTCGGTGCAGAACGTTTCGAAGGAAGACTTCGAGGCCATCGTCCGGCTGGGCGGCTGAATGCCCGCCGCATTGTGCGCGCTGGGCGCCGTGCTGTTGTCGTTCGGCATTGCCTGGCTGGCGGTCCCGGCTGCCATCTGCGCTTTCGCTGCTGCAGTGGTTTCGTCGCGAACAGCTTCGACACCGGACGCTGCGCTGCCGGACGGCCACCGCGACCTTGCCGCGGGGCGCCGCTCGCTTCCAGGGCTTGGGCTGTTGGACCATCCGGCGGCGGCGCAGGTCGTCTTTGGCATCGGCTTCTTGCGCGGCTTGTACTGGCTCTTGTTCGAGCAGTCGTTGGTTTCGCCGCAGCGATTGGACGGCTTTCGCGGCCTTTCGCTTTTCGCCTTCATTTGCGCCTCGGCGTACCTGTGCGTCCACTTGCGGGCATCTTTGGAGAAGGCTCGCTTCTGGGTGCTGATCGTCCTCTTCGTCGCGCTCGCTCTGGCCTTGGACGCGCGCTTCGTCTCGCTCGTCGCGGTGGTCGTCGCAGACGTGACCCTGGGGCGCAGCGGCGCGGCGCACTATCCGTTCGCACCGAGGGCCCCCACGCGCGGCGGCGCCCGCAGCGTGGCGGCCTTCACGCCCGACCTCGCGGCGCTGTTTCTGCTCTACCAGCCGCTCACCTGGAACGAGCTGACGCGCGCCTCAGGTGCGGCGATGGTGGTCGCCGCGATCGCGCTGGCCGCGGTGCTGGCGATGCTCGTGTCCGCGGACTGGACGGCACGCGGCGCTGCGGTCGCTGCGGTCGTCTGCGCAGTGCTCGGGTGGTGGTCCGGCCGCAGCGAGGAAGTCTTTTGGATTTCCACCGCGCTCCTGTCGTGCGCCGCCGCCGGGTTTGCCCGCGCCCGGCAGTCCGCGCGCCTCGCCATGCCGGCGCGGTGATCGGGCTTGCGGCGAGGGTGCAGCCCGTGTAAAGCCCCACTCGACGCGCCCGTAGCTCAGCTGGATAGAGCGTCGGTCTCCGAAGCCGAAGGCCGCAAGTTCGACTCTTGCCGGGCGCGCCATTTTCCTCTGTCTTTCGCACCAACGCATCGATTGACGACAACCTCCAGGTTGTTACGTTTGCTCGTGCATTCACGGGAAGTTCTCAGGGCGCTCCGACTGATGGCTGGAAGGTCGTGCGGGTGAAAGGCGATCACCATCAGCTGCAACACCCGACGAAGCACGGCACGATCACGGTTCAGCACCCGAAGAAAGAGTTAGCGAAGTTCGTTTTGCACGTCATTGAGAAGGTGAGCGGCGTCAAGCTGCTCCGTTGAGGTACGCCATGCGATACCCGGCATACGTCGTCGAAGAGAAACGCGTCGAGGTAGGAGCGTTTCCGGATTGTCCGGGCTGCCAGACACAGGCGGGCCGCGGTGAGGAGCTGGGCAAGAACCTCGTGGAGGCGCTCACCGGCTGGCTCGAAGCAGAGTTGCAGGCGGGGCGCGTACCACCGCGCCCGCGAGCCGCTACTCGCGCCCCGAAAGGAGGGCGCGTTCAGTGGGTCCAGTTGCCTGCGATGCTCGGCACCAGGCTGGCCCTCATCTGGGCCCGGACCGACGCCGGGCTCTCGCAGGCGGAGCTCGCGCGGCGTGCGGGCGTGTCTCAGCAGGCAATCGCCAAGCTCGAGCATCCCGACTCGAATCCAACCGTCGAGACCTTACAGAAGGTCGCGGATGCTCTCCACGCAGAGTTGGTGATCCGCCTCCAGGCGCGCACCGCCTGAGGTTGTCAGCCGACGATCTCCGCAGCTACGCCGTACCGCGCTGTTCCTCGGTGGTCACCCGCAGCTCCGGCAGCCCCACCACCGCAAACGTCGACGACGCCACCTCGATGTGGTGCTGCTGCAGCGCCTCGAAAACCCGCCGCCACATCTTGTCCTTCAATTCCCGAATCCCGTGCGGCCTGCAGACGAAGCGCAGCGAAAGCTCCACCCAGTTGTCGGTCAGCCGGACATAGACGGTTGGCTCGACGGTGGCGTCGGCGAGCAACACCCGGTTGCGAAGCGCGCGCAATTGATTCTCGGCCTCCTTGGCGATGTCCTCGGTCAGTTCACGCGCGGCGTCGACGAGGATCTTCTGCGCCAGCGCGAGGTCCGCGTCGTACTTGATGGGAAGCTGCAGCTCCTCCCAGAGGAAGTCGAAGTTGCGCGAGTAATTGAAGACCGGCTCTTCGAACACCACCGAATTTGCGAGCGTGACCACGCGGCCGCTGTATTGCCGCGCGGAGATCCAATGGTTCGGATTCGGCTGTTGCGAGTGCGGTACGCCCATCTCCATGACGGTGGTCTTGAGCAGCCCGATGTCGAGTACGTCGCCGCGAACGCCGCCGAGCTCGATGCGGTCGCCGAAGTTGAAGACGCGGCCGAAGGCGATCATCAAGAAGCCGGCCAGCGATTGGAAGAGCTTCTGCGACGCGAACGCCACGCCCCCGAGCACGAGGCCGGAGAATGTCGCCAGGTGCGCGGGATCGTCGAACCAAACCCCTGCCACCGCGACGAAGACCGCCGCGCCGAGCAGGATGCTGACGGCTTTTTCGGTCCAGACGGTGCGGGTCGATGCGCGCTGGTGGAGGACGTCCTCCATCTTGCGCAACACCCAGCGCACGGCGAGCCAGGCCACGACGATGCCCGCGGTCACCGCCAGCCTTTCAAGCGTACGGGCGGTCAGAAAATGCATGGTCGGAAGCTGGGTACTGGCGGGCTCACGCGAAACTCCGAGGTGAAGTCATGGCACCGCGCCGATCGCCGCGGCAGTGCGTCAACCCGATTGGGCGGTTGGTCGTACGTACCCCCAGGGGCCGGGGCCCCGCCTGCCCACGAATTTTTTCCGATCCGCGTGCGTCCCCTTGGCGATTTCTGTACATACGCACGCTCAGTGAATGGCGCGGCAGGACATTTTTCCGTTCGCTGCCGCACAAGTGAACGACCGCGGGCACGACTCTTCAGCGTCATTCGTCACACCCTCCGCAGCTTCAGCGAAGGAGTACCTTTTGAGCGAGACACACGATCCATCCGGCCAACAGCCGCCCCGCCGCAAGCCTCCCGCGAAGGGCGCGCAATCTGCGAACGGCAACGGAAAAAACGGTCACGTCGAAGAGGAGCGGCTCCGGCTGCTGCTCGAGGCGCTGACAGCCGCGCAGCACGGTGAATTCGACGTGCGGCTGCCGTTCACCCGCTCCGGCGGGGTGATGGGCGAGATCGCCCGCGCCTTCAACCAAGTGATGGGCAGGAACGAATCGCTCACCACGGAAATCGTGCGCCTCGAACGGGTGGTGGGCCGCGAAGGCCGGATGACCGAGCGCGCCTCGTTGGGCGACGTCACCGGGTCGTGGAAGACGAGCGTGGATTCGATCAACGCGCTCATCGCCGACCTGGTGCAGCCCACGACCGAAGTCGCCCGCGTGCTGGTGGCGGTCGCCGAAGGCGACCTGACGCAGAAGATGGCGCTGGAGATCGAAGGCCAGCCCGTCAAAGGCGAGTTCCTGCGCATCGGCACGACCGTCAACGCGATGGTCGATCAGCTCTCGTCCTTCGCCGCGGAAGTCACCCGCGTCGCCAAGGAAGTCGGCACCGAAGGCAAGCTGGGCGGACAGGCGGAGGTGCCGGAAGCAAGCGGCATCTGGCGCGACCTGACCGACAACGTGAACCTGCTCGCGTCGAACCTGACCACGCAGGTGCGAAACATCGCCGAAGTGACGACCGCGGTCGCGAAGGGCGACCTCTCGCGCAAGATCACGGTCGACGC
>DASXHM010000229.1:0-2503 GCA_036488495.1 Myxococcales bacterium
CGTCTTCGCGGTCATGCTGCTCGGCATGCGCCGGCTCTACCCGCAGGTACGTGGGGCAGGCTCGATCGCGCTTGGATTCGCCCTGGCTTCTCCGGCCACGCTGCTGCTGGCCACCCGCAGCGTGCTTCCGCACCTGATCTCGGTGGTCGGCGGCAATGAACTTGCCATCGTCAGCTACCTCTTTCTGTATCGGGGAATCCTGCGGTTTCTGGCGACCGACGGATACCATTCCCCTGCGGAGAGCGAAAAAGACTGTCTTCCCCTCTATGTGGTCGCCGCGCTCACCACCGGGGTTCTCCTTTACAGCACCGAGATCCACGAGTTGCCGGCGCTGCGCATCCTCGTCACCACCTTTTCCTTCGCTCTGGCGCGAATCCTGATCGCGCGGCGTCTCCTGCGCGCCTCGGCGGGACGCCCGCACCTGTTGCTCTTCGCCATGTCG
The DNA here is from genome assembly GCA_036488495.1 of Myxococcales bacterium. GTDB lineage: Bacteria > Myxococcota > Myxococcia > Myxococcales > 40CM-4-68-19 > 40CM-4-68-19. Next base: position 443 of record DASXHM010000229.1, read on the forward strand.
CTGCTCGGCTTCGCCCTGCTCACCATCGGCGATGCCGTCTTCCTGACATTGCACGGCGTACCGCAGGACTTCCTCACCCGAGGACGCCTCCAGGTCTTCACCCTGCTGCTCTCGGTGCTCTTCGTTTGCAGCAATGGCATCTTCTACCTCGCCATGTTCGGCAACGCCATCGCCGAACAGATCCAAGCGCAGGCGCGCCTCGACTTCCTCACCGGAACGTTCAACCGCGAGGGGATCCAGAGAGCCTTGACCATGGAGATCGCCTGCCATCGCCGCAAGCACCGTCCCCTCTCCGTTCTTCTGATCGACCTCGACGAGTTCAAAGGGATCAACGATAGCCACGGGCACGCTGCCGGCGACGACGCCCTCCTGACGGTCGCCCGCACGATTCAGTCGGTCGTGCGCGAGTACGACAAGCTGGGCCGCTTCGGCGGCGACGAGTTCCTGCTGCTGCTCCCCGAGACGACCGCGGCGCTTGCCCTGCAGACCGCGGCGCGGATCCGAGAGACGCTCGCCGCACAGCCGGCTTCGGCCCATGCACTGGCTCGCCTGACGCTCAGCATCGGCGTCACCCAGTGGGTGGAAAGCGACGATATCGCCTCCCTGCTGCAGCGCGCCGACCGCGCCTTGTACCAGACCAAACGCGGTGGGCGCGATGGCGCACGCCTCGCCATTCCCGGCGAGGAGCTGGAACCGAAGAAGCATCGTGTTCCGGACACACCTCTTTCCACGCACCGGGTCGAGCACGTCTCCGCCGCCCACACCGCCCCGCTCCCCGAAACATACAGCCAACGGAGAGCGGCGGGAGCCTGATCGGCGCGCGGCCGGCCTTCGCCAGGCCGCATTTATGATGAATTCACCTATGCCGAACGCCACCGCCAGCTCCCTTCCCTCCCCCCGCGATTTCAAGACGCTGGCCAAGAGTCATACCCTCGTACCCGTATATCGGACGATTACGGCCGATCTTGAAACCCCGGTGTCAGCATTTCTGCGACTGGCCGCGGCGGAGCCCGAGGCATTTCTGCTGGAGTCGGTCGAGGGTGGCGAACGCGTCGGCCGCTACACCTTCATCGGAATTGAGCCGTACAAGAAGATGGTCGCGCGGGGAAGCTCGATCGTCGTCGAGGAGGGCCGCAAGCGGCGCACCTTCGAGGGCGACATCTTCGCCGAGCTGAAGCAGGCGCTCGCGGGCCATACCCCGGCACGGCTCGCTGGACTGCCGCCGTTCACCGCCGGCGCGGTCGGCTTCTTCGCCTACGATGTGGTGCGGCAGATCGAGAAGCTGCCCACGCTGGCCAAGGATGAGCTCGGCGTCCCCGACGCCTGCCTAATGTTCTTCGACCAGGTCATCGCCTTCGATCACGTGAAGAAGGAGATTCACCTGATGGTGACCGCGGACCTGACCCGCGAAAAGCGCGAGGGCGCCTATGAGCGCGCGGTCAAGCGGCTGAACAAGCTGGAACGGAGGCTGGATGGGGCGCTGCCCAAGCTGCGCAAAAAGACGATCACCGCCGCGCTGAAGATCACCCCGCGGACCTCCAAGGCTGCGTTTTTGAAGGCCGTCGCACGGACCAAGGAGTACGTCGCGGCCGGCGATGTCTTCCAGTGCGTGCTCTCGCAGCGCTTCGACTGCGAGCCCGGCGTCGATGCCTTCGAGGTCTATCGCGCGCTGCGCATCGTCAACCCGTCGCCCTATATGTACTTCCTGCGCTTCGGCCTGGAGTCGGCGGGTGCGGGCAAGGCGAAGAAGTCGGGCAAGAAGGCTGCACCGCACGCCGCGCATATTGTCGGCTCATCGCCGGAGCTGCTGGTCCGCGTGCACGGCCGCGACGTGGAGTACCGGCCCATCGCCGGGACGCGGCCGCGCGCCGCCGACGAGGCCGAGGACAAGGCGCTCGAAGCCGACCTGCGCGCCGACGCGAAGGAGGTCGCCGAGCACATCATGCTGGTCGACCTGGGGCGCAACGACGTGGGCCGCGTCAGCGAGTACGGCTCCGTGCGTGTGAAGGACCTGATGTTCGTCGAGCGCTATTCCCACGTGATGCATCTCGTCAGCGCCAT
>DASXHM010000242.1:0-20771 GCA_036488495.1 Myxococcales bacterium
GTTGTGCTCGTTGTAGGCGCGCACGAGCGAGGCGGTGTTCTCCGGCCGCATCGAGACGCTGTCGCCGTGATCGTCGAAGGTATACATCTCCTTGCCGACGATGTCGGTCACTTCCCCGATGCCGCGCACGAACAGCTCGGTGCGTTCCAGGATGGGCGTTCGCGCCTCGCGATAGCCGTACAAAGGAAACAAATCGCGCGCGGCTTTTTCAATCAAGTGGTAATGGCCGGTGCGGACCCAAGGATCGTCGTCCTTGACGTAGGTGTCCACCGGCAGCACGTCGCGGGTGCCTTTGACGCCGCGGATCTTCTGGCTCATCGCGTAGGCTCCCCGCGGGCCGGCTCGTCCTCGAGCGCCTCGCCGAGCTTGATGACCGACCCGGCCGTCCAGCGGGACGAGACTTTGACCCCCGGCGCGAAGAGGAGCACCACCGTGGAGCCCATCTCGAAGACGGCCAGCTCGGCGCCCTTCTCGATGGGAATGGGCCTTTCGTACAATTTGCGCGCGCCCTTGCGAGACCGCTTCACGTTGGTGACCACGTCGTCGTAGACCGCGCGGATGCGCCCGACCGCGGTGGCGCCCACCGAGACCACCGCGCAGGGCCCGCGCGGCGTCTTCAAGAACGTCGTCAGCCTCTCGTTGACGCAGAAGAGCTTCTCCACGTTGCGCACGCCGACGGCGTTCACGGGCCAGAGCTGACCTGGGACGTTCACATAGCCCGTGATCTCGCCGCCGAGTGGAGCATGGATGCGGTGGTAGTCGTAGGGCGCGAGATAGATGGTGCAGAACGTGCCGCCCAAGAACTGCTTCGCATCCGCCTCGGCATCCGGGCCGCCGATCAGCTCCGCCAGCGTGTAGGGCTTGCCTTTGGCTTGATAGAGCGTGGAATCGACGATGTCGCCGAGCTCCGCGACCTTGCCGTCGACGGGGCTCACCGCGACCGGGCCGGGCGCGACCGGACGTGACCCGGGCTTCAGCCTCCGGGTGAAGAACTCGACGAAGGTGGGGTAATCGGCGATGGGCCGTTCGGATTCGTCGGCGTTGACCCCGTAGCTCTTGGCAAACCCGCGGATGACCGCGCGCATGACCGGCTTGGGCGCGTTCAGCCGGCACGCCGCGCCCACAAGACGGCTGTAGGTATTCTTCGGAACCAGCTTGAGCAGGGTATAGGCGAGCTCGGCCATGGGCGGCGTTGTGTAGCAGGCCGCGGGAGCACGCGCCACAGCGGGCGCCGGCAGGTCAGTGCTGCTCTTGGTCGGTGGTCGAAGTGCCTTCGGGGAGCGGCATCCCCGGGACGTACATTTGCGAGCCCGCGTCCGCGCCTTCGGCTTGTGCAGTGCTGGCCGGCGGAGGTGGAGGAGGCGTGCGCGCCGCGTTGGCGGAGGTCGTCCGCGCGGAGCCACCGTCGGCCGCGCCAGCCGGCGGCGCGTTCGTAGCTCCGCCGCCCGCCGCCGGACTCACTCCCGGCGGATACGGCGTGCCGGCGTCGCCCCGGGCGGCCTCACTCGCCTTGGCCAGGGTCGGGTCGGCCATGCGGCGATAGATGTGCCCATCCGTCACCAAGACCACCTGTCCCACGAGCCCGGGAAACTTTGCCGTGCACTGCTCCGATTTGCCCAGCCGATACACTGTTCCGGTCGCGCCGGTGCCCTGCTCGCGGAACGGCTCTCCCTCGGTCAGGCACCCGCCGCTCGAGGCATTGAGCTCGGCGATCGCGGCCCCGGGACCGAACGGATCCACTACGCCGGCGTCCGGCGTTGCCTCCGCCAGGATGCGCTGGGGATCGAGATTGGACGGCGGCCGCACCGAAGCGGAAACCGCGGCCGCCATCTTCTCGCGGTCGGCGCGCTGCTTCGAAAGCTCCGCGCGACCGGTGTCGATGGAGGCCAGCATCCGCTGCGCTGCCTCCGCGTCGACCGAGTGCGGATTGACCTTCCTCAACAGGTCGGCGGCCTCGTTCATCCGCGGGTCGCCGTACGCCTCGTCGAGCTCGGTTGCGTAGAGCTGTTGGTAGATGCGCGCGCCCTGTTCGTAGTTCGCGTCCGGCCCGGTCTTGTGCTCACGGCAGGCCGGCAGCAAGGCGGCGACGAGGATGAATGTGCGGGCGTTCGACACCAACGCCGAGGCTAGCACGGCCCTTTTGCCCTGGCAGGTTTCTCGCCGCGAGCGGACCTGAGGCGCTACCGCAGATCCCAGTAGAGCAGCGCCCCACCCGTCACCGCCAGCGCCGCCGAGGCAATGAAATAACCGCGGGCGAAATGGGTGTCGTGGGTGACTTCGCCGAACTGCGAGAGGTCGCCCGGGGTGAGCTGGTTCAAGCCTTCGCGGTCGTTGATGCCGGAGGCGGCCTGGTTCGCGCGCACTTGGTACACGGCGGCGAGTCCGGCGGTGATGACCGCAAGACCCAGCGCGGTGACCGCCGCGGGCCGCACCCAACCCGGTTTCGTCCGCACGGCTTGTCTCTCGGGCGCGCCGGCAACCGGCAGCGCTGACTTCTGGATGCGCACGGGACCCAGCTCGACCCGGGCGTCGTTGATGCGGCCGTAGCGGACTTCGACGAAGGTGCTGAGCTCGCGGCCTTTGTCGACCACGCGCAGCGTGTGCTGGCCGGGGACCAACCCCTGGATGGGCGCCTTCAACGGCGCGATTCCGACTTCCTTGCCGTCAATGAAAACGGCGGCGCCGGGCGCATCGGCCACGTCGATCGACAAACCGCCGACGAACCGCGCCGGCGCGAGCAATTCCACCGCCGCCTCGCGCAGCGTCTCGATCAAGGCATCGCGCGAGCCGCTGACCGGATGGGTGGCCCGGCGCAGCTCCTGGGCGCTGCGCGCATCGAGCAGCTTCAGATCGATCATGTACGCATCGCCGAGCTGGCTGACGGTGCCGAGGATGAATTGGCGCGCACCCGCCCGTGAGGCAGCCGACGCAGCGCAGGTCAGCTTCTCCAAGCACTCCGGCGCAATTTCCTTCACCGTCACGAGCCGCGCCTCGGGCAGGTCGCTCACTTCGTTGCGCAGCGTGACCCCGAGCGCGCCGACGACATCCTGCGGGACGCCGAGCGGCCGCAGCGGCAGGAGCGCAACCGGGCGGGCCACTTCCGAGGCGGCGAGCAAGAGGGCGAGGAGCACGCGACATGCTTTATCGTCGGCTCAGGACTCTGCGCAACATTGCCTCCGGACGGGTGGTCACCCGAAGTCACGGCTTTGGTAAGAGACAGGCGCATGTGCCGCCTCTTCGGCTGTCACAGCCGCGAACCGGGCCCGGTCACCCACGAGCTGTTCCACGCTGCCAACGCGCTCCGCGTCCAGAGCAAGGAACACCCCGACGGTTGGGGCCTCGGCTGGTATGAAAACGGCGCGCCGCGTGTCGTGCGCAGCCTCACCCCCGCCCACGGCGATCTGGGGTTCGAGAAGCTGTCGCACTTCGTCGAGGCGCAGACGGTGGTCGCGCACGTTCGCAAGGCCAGCGTCGGCGCCATCGCGATTCCGAACACGCACCCGTTTCAGCGCGGCCCGTGGCTGTTCGCGCACAACGGAACCCTGCCGGAATGGGAACAGGTCCGTCCGAAGATCGAGGAGCAGATCGATCCATCGCTGCGCGCCGAGCTTCGCGGCGAGACTGACAGCGAGCGGTGCTTCTTGCTCTTCCTCACCCGGCTGCGCAGGCGCTGCGACGTCGACGACGCGCCGGCTCCTTTGATCGTCGAGGCGCTGCGCGAGACGCAGGCGCTTTTGAAGGAAACGTTGCCAGCCCCTGCGAGCACGAACTTCCTGCTCACCGATGGGCGAAAATTCTTCGCTTGCCGCCGCGGGCGGACGCTCTTTCTCTCCGCGCCGCCGGACGACGGCACCGGCCGCTGCACCTACGTCGCGGTGGCGAGCGAAGATCCGGGAGAACCGCCGCCGGGAGAGCCGCGGCGCAAGTCGTGGCGGCTGTTACCGGAGGATTCAATCCTCGCCGTCGACGAAGAGCTGCGCCTGACCGTCACTTCTGCGTGAGCTGTTCCAACCGCTCGCGCGAGCGCGGGCCGGTGGCGCTCAGGCTGACGCGGCGGCTCTCGAGACCATCGTGCTCGAAGGCGATCTCCAGCCGATCCTCGGGAAGTGCGTTCTTGGCGCGGTCCGCCCATTCGATCAGCGTCGCGGCTGGCTCGGCGAGGAGGTCGTCGAAGCCGAGCGCGAAGAGATCGCCCGGGCCTTCTAGCCGGTAGAGGTCGAAGTGGTGCAGCCGGAGCCGGCCTTCGTACTGGTTGACGATCGCGAAGGTCGGCGAGCTTGCGCCGGGTGCTCCGGCGCCCTCGGCCACGGCTTTCACGAACAGCGTCTTGCCGGCGCCGAGCTCGCCGTAGAGCGCCACCACGTCGTAGGGCTGCAGGAGCGCGCCGAGCTTCTTGCCCAACGCGCGCGTCTCGTCCGGGCTCGCCAGGATCATCGTTGGAGGCGCCGGAACAGCCGCGGAAGGCCGACCCGGACGATGTCGGTTGCGATGAGCGGCGTCTCGCCCATCGTCGCCGCTGCGAGGTCGCCAGCACGCGCGTGCAGGTACACCGCGAGTCGCGCGCGGTCGCCTACGCCGCCGATTCCGCCTCGACGTGCGAGAAGCGCCGCGCAGATGCCGGTGAGAATGTCTCCCGAACCGGCGGTGGCCATCCCCGGATTTCCCGCCCCGCAGATGGCGCTCGTGCCCTCCGGATCGGCCACCACCGAGTGCGCGCCTTTGAGCACGATGCAGGCGGAGAACCGTTGCGCTGCGCGGGCGGCGGCGTCGATGCGATCGGCCAGCGTCTTTTCGGTGTCTTCGCCGGTCAGCCGGGCGAACTCTCCCGGGTGCGGCGTGAGAAGGACGCGCGATCTCGTCTGCGACAGCCAGCCGGCGATTCTCTCGCGATGGTCGGCCAGGGCATTGAGCGCGTCCGCGTCGAGCACCGCGGAGCAGCTCGGATCGAGGCCGGCGAGCAGCTCACCCAACAGCGGTCCGGTCTCGGGCCCGCGCGCAATTCCGGGCCCGACGGCGAGCGCCGACTTGCCCTTGAGCGCCTCGCGAAGCGCGGGCAGATCGCGCAGCGACAACGGCCCTTCGCCGGGGAGCGGAACGAACATCGCCTCGGGCACTGCCGCGAGCGCCGCTTGCACGTCGGCGCGTGCCGCCAACGTGACGAGGCCCGCCCCGGCGCGCAGCGCGGCCTCGCACACCATCGCGGCAGCTCCCGACTTGCCGGGCGAGCCGGCCACCACCAGCGCATGGCCGAAGTCGTTCTTGTGCGCGTTGCGGGGCCGGCGGGGCAGTTGGCGGAGCGCCCACGCTTCATCGAGCAGCTCGCAAGCCGGCGTCGAGAGCCTGTCTTCGAGCGCGCGGGGGATGCCGATCGGCGCCACTTCGATGCGTCCCGCGCACTCCGCAGCCGGGTGCAGGTAGAGGCCGCGCTTCGGCGCGTGCAGGGTCACGGTCACGTCGGCTTGGGCGAGATGGACCGGGTAGAGGGCGCCTGTGTCCGCGTCGATGCCGCTGGGAACGTCCACCGCCACGATCCGGGCGCCGCGCTCGCGGCCGAGATCCATGGCGCGGATGGCTTCCGCCTCGCTGCCTTCCGGCGGCCGCGAGAGACCGCTCCCGAAGATGGCATCGATGACGACGTCGCCATCGCCGGTGGCGGCGCGAAGCCGTTCTGCGCCGAAGGCCTGTGCCGCGGACTCCGCGGGACCTCCGCGCGGCGGCCGCGTGTACCAGAGATAGGTTTCAATTCCGGCCTCGCGCAAGAAGCGCGCTGCCACCGCGCCGTCGCCGCCGTTGTTGCCGGGACCGCAATAGACCATCGCCCGCCTGGGCTTGAACGAAAGCGCCGCTCTCGCCACCGCCGCCCCGGCGCTCTCCATCAACACCCGCGTCGGCAGTCCGGCCTGTGCCGCGAGCTCGTCGAGCTCGCGCTGCTCGCGGGCGGTGAGGAGCCTCATCCGATCAGCTCCTTCATCTCCCGCACCGCTTTTTCCAGGCCGGTCAGCACCGCCCTGCAGACGATGGCGTAGCCGATGTTCAATTCGGTGATCTCCTCGATGCGCGCGACCGGCTGGACGTTCCAATAGTCGAGGCCGTGGCCGGCGGCGACGCGCATGCCGAGCTTCGCCGCTGCCTTGGCCGCATCGACGATGCGCAGCAATTCGCGCGCCCGATCACGCTGCGTGCGCGCCTCGCAATAGCGCCCGGTGTGCAGCTCGACCGCCTGCGCGTCGGCGCGGTGGCTGGCCTTGATCTGCTCCAGATCGGGATCGACGAAGAGCGAGACTTCCACCGAAGCGTCACGCAACGACCGGGTGACCCGCTTGACCTCGTCGCGACCGGAGATGACGTCGAGGCCGCCTTCGGTGGTGAGCTCCTCTCGCCGCTCGGGCACCAGCGTGGCCGTGTCGGGGCGGGTCTGCAGCGCCAGCTCCAGCATGGGCTGCACGGCGGCCATCTCCAGGTTCAAGGTGCCGTTGACGGTCTGCCGCAAGAGGTTCAGGTCGCGGTCGTTGACGTGGCGGCGGTCCTCGCGCACGTGGAGGGTGATCTGGTCGGCGCCGCCCAGCTCCGCGAAAACGGCAGCGGCGACCGGATCGGGATACTTGCCGCGCCGTGCCTGCCGGAGCGTCGCCACGTGATCGATGTTGACGCCGAGCCGCATGCGCTCCTCCGCTTCGCGAACGACGACGCCACTTGCGGCGCGGCGTCGAAAGAGGCGCGGGAGCATAGCCCCTCACGCGCCGCTTTCAACCTGGATAGACTTGCGGGAATGGACTCCTTGCGCGCACACGTCGAAGCCCTCGCCGCCGAGCCACGGCATCCGTGGAGCGAGGCTCGCTCGCGCGGACGGGCCTGATCGTGGTACCTTGGTACCATGGTACGCGACAAGCTGATCGTCGAACGGGTCCAGACCGGCGTCCGTTTGGAGAAGCGGATCCTGCGGGTGCTGAAAGCGGTGGCCGAATTGCACGACCTGTCGCTCGGCGATCTGCTCGAAGGCATCGTGCTTCACGCCTTCGACGGCAAGTGCGCCTTCGGCAAGCCGAGCCTCGCGCGCATCGCCGAGCTGAAGAAGATCTACCGGCTGGATCTGGACGCTTCCGCGAGCCACCGGCTGAAGGAGGCCCCGTGAACCTGTCCGGCGAATCGCGCGTGCCGGCGTGGTCGCTACTGGCGCTGCGGGTTGGCATGGCCGGCATCCTCGGGCTCGGCGCGGTGCACGCGCTACTCCGGCGGCAGAGCCTCGTGATCGCGCTTGCCGAGCTGTGCGGCTGCACCCTGCTCCTTTTTCGCGCGCGCGAAGGCGCGGTGCTTCTCGGGCTCAGCCTGGTTTCGGCGATGGTGTGGCACCGGAACATCCCGCAGCACTTCGTCATCCCCGCGGCGGCGCTGATCGTCATCGGCATGGCGCGCAGATGAAGGACTCCGAGGTGAGCGACGCCGCCGCGCGCAGTGGGCCGCAGGGAACCCACGCGGAGGAGCTCTCGCCGGAAGAGCTGCTCGCGCACCTGGACGCCGACACCCTCGATCCGGCGGCCTTCCACCACGAGCATCACGTGGCCACCGCGTGGGCTGCCCTGCGCGAGCCGCGCGCCGAGTCACGCATCTGCCGCGGCCTCCGCAGCCTGGCCGAACGCGCGCACGTCCCCGAGCGCTACGACCAGGAGCTCACGCTGAGGTTTCTCCACTTGATTGAGGACAGATTGCGCAGGGCGCAGGACGCTTCCTGGCCCGAGTTCCGCGCCCGGTTTCCCGAGCTCTTCGACCGCCAGCGCGCCCAGGCCTGCATGCGCGAACTGCGGCCGCCCGCCGAGGAGGGTCAGCGGAAACGGCGCCGGTAGGAGCACGACGCCGCTCTCACCATCGACCGCCGTGCAGCGGCAAGCCCCGAGCCCGTGGTGGTCCGCGTTTTCGTGTCCGGAACTCGTGCTCGAGACCGTGCACGATTTCGTGCACGACACCGACGACGAAAACGAGGACGAGGACGCGAACGATCGGTGCCTACGCGCCGATCGCCTTCTTCAATTCCCCCGCAATGTTCCCTGCGAGCGCGTCGATCATCTTCTGCTCGGGGCCTTCCACGAGCACGCGCACCTTCGGCTCGGTGCCGCTGTAGCGCACCAGCACCCGGCCCTTCGAGCCGAGCTTCTTCTCCGCGTCGCGGATGGCGGTCATCACGTTCGGCAGCGATCCGAGTTCCGGCTTGCTCTTGACGACCAGGCCGAGCTGCGACTGCGGGAACACCTGCATGCACATGGCAAGCTCGCTCATCGGCTTCTGGCTCTCCATCATCACCGCCAGGAGCGCCAGCGCTGCCACAGTGCCGTCGCCGGTGGTCGCGTGCTGCAGGAAGATGAGGTGGCCGCTCTGCTCGCCGCCCAGGGTGTAGCCGTTCTTGCGCATCTCCTCGACCACGTAGCGGTCGCCGACGCGGGTGCGCACCACTCTGCCGCCGGCGCCTTGCAGCGCCTGGTCGAGGCCCATGTTGCTCATCACGGTTGCGACCAGCGTCTTCTTCGGCAGCTCCCTGCGGCGGATCAAATCCAGGCTGCAGATGGCCATCACCGCGTCGCCGTCGACGACGTTGCCGTGCTCGTCGGAGACGATCAGCCGGTCCGCGTCGCCGTCGAGCGCGATGCCGAGGTTGGCGCCGCTCTTCTTCACCGCCTTGCACATCGTCTCCGGGTGGAGCGCGCCGAAGCCGCGGTTGATGTTGCGGCCGTCCGGCGTGTTGCCGATGACGATGACCCGCGCGCCAAGCTCTTCGAGGATCGATGGCGCCACCCGATAGGCCGCGCCGTGCGCGCAGTCGACCACGATGGTGAGCCCTTCGAGGGTCAGGTGCCGCGGGAAGGTGCTCTTCGCGTAGACGATGTAGCGGCCGGCTGCGTCGTCGATGCGGTAGGCCTTGCCGATGCTGGTGGCGGTGGGCCGCAGGTGGTGCAGCTTGTCGTTGGCGATCAAGTCTTCGATGTCCGCTTCGACCTCGTCCGGCAGCTTGAACCCGTCGGCGCTGAAGAACTTGATGCCGTTGTCCTGATACGGGTTGTGCGAGGCGCTGATGACGGCGCCGGCGTCGGCGCGCATGGAGACGGTCAGGTTGCCGATGGCCGGCGTCGGGAGCGGCCCGCAGAGCAGCACGTCGACTCCCATGCTGCAGAGGCCGGAGGCGAGCGCCGTCTCCAGCATGTAGCCCGAGACCCGCGTGTCCTTGCCGATGACCACCCGGTGCCGGTGGTTGCCGCGCTTGATCATGTGCGCGACCGCCCGGCCGAGTTGCAGCATCAGCTCGCCTGTCATGGGGTGGACGTTGGCGACGCCGCGGATGCCGTCGGTGCCAAATAGCTTGCGCGAAGGTTCGGCGGGCTTTTCGCTGAGACGGATGGCCATGGTGCGTACTCCCTGTCGTGCCGCGAAGGTTGGGTATCGTTCGCCCAAGCTGCAAGCGCCCTGCTGCTCGTCAGCTCTGGGGCGGACGCATCAGCTGGACGCAGTGCGAATGGCGTCGGCCACGAGCAACGCCTCGCGGGTGGCGCGCACGTCGTGGACCCGGACGATGGCCGCTCCCGACAGCGCGGCCGAGACCGCTGCCGCCACGCTGCCGAAGAGCCGATCGCCTGCGTCGCGCCCGGTGACTTTGCCGATGAACGATTTGCGTGACGCCCCCACCACCACCGGTCTGCCAAGTTGCGTGAGCTCGCGCAAGCGCCGCAGCACCGTAAAGTTTTGTGCTCCAACTTTCGCGAATCCGAGGCCCGGATCGAGCGCAATCCGTTCGATTGGAATTCCAGCCTGAAGCGCCCGATCCAGGGCTTGCCCAAGCTCGGCGAGGATCTCCGCCATCAGGTCCGCATAGGTCGCGCGCCGGCCCATCTCCTGCGGGTTTCCGCGCGAATGCATGAGCAAGACCGCGGCACCTCGCGCCGCGTCGCCCATCTGCGGATCGCGCGCAAGGCCCGACACGTCATTGACGATTTCCGCGCCCGCATCGAGTGCCGCCTTGGCGACGTCGGCCTTGGTGGTGTCGATGCTGAGCGGGACCTTCGCGTTCGCGAGCGCGCGCACGACCGGCAGGACGCGGGCGGACTCGGTCGTCGCGTCGACCGGTCCGGCGCCGGGCCTCGTGGACTCGCCGCCCACGTCGACGATGTCCGCGCCCTCCTCGACGAGCCGGGCGGCGTGCTCGACCGGATTGTAGGCCGCGCCGTCGGAGAATGAATCCGGCGTCGCGTTGACGACCCCCATCACCAACACGCGCCCGATGGGCAACGCGCTCCGTGGCAGCTTCCACGCGCTCGCCGCGGCCGGGGCCTCCAAGCTCGCCGCGCGCTCGCGCAGCACCGCTCCGAACGCCTTCGCGCCCTCGGGCCGGCCAGGCCGCTCTGGCGGCTCCGCGGGCTCGCCGGCGTCGTCCGCGAGCATCGAGCCTGCGCGCGAGAGCTGCGCGAGGGTCCCGAGCGCGAGCACCTTGCCGTGACCGCGCACCACGGCCAAGCCGGACGCGCGCAGCACCTGCGTGAACTGCACCGGGGCGATGGCCGCCCACCCGCGCAGCCCTTCGTCGGCGGCCTCGCACCCGATCGCGTTGCAAGCCGCAACCGAGTCGCTCTCGTTCTGCAGTTCGACGAGCCGCATCGCCGCGCACTGTACTGCCGTTCGCGGAGAGCGGCGCGGACAACCAGCCCGGCCACACCGCCGACTGCAAAATGCGAAGGGCCGGCCCCTCGCGGAACCGGCCCTTCAAAAATGAATCGCGCTGCTGCCTAAGCCTTGCCGGCTTCCGTCTTCGGCACCGCCGCGGTCAGCCCGCCGAGCGCGTCGAGGATCTTGCTCTTCTCCTTCACCTCGGGCCGCTTCACTTCCGGCCGCACCGCCACCGGCACGGGCTTCGACTTGTTCAAGGTGCCGCCGCGCATGAGGACGTCGATGTCGGCGCCGTCCAACGTCTCCCACTCGAGCAGCGCCTCGGCGATCTTGTCGAGGACGGGCTTGTGCTCGATGAGGAGCTGCTTCGCCCGCGCGTACTGGGTGGTGACGATCTGGCGGACCTCGCCGTCGATGTCGATGGCGGTGGCTTCCGAGAAGTTCCGCTGCCTGGAGGCGAACTCACGGCCCAGGAACACTTCGCCCTCTTCTTCGCCGAACGAGAGCGGTCCGAGCTTGTCGCTCATGCCCCACTCGCAGACCATGCTGCGCGCGAACTTGGTGGCGTGCTCGATGTCGCTCTTCGCGCCCGAAGTGATCTCGTTGAACTGGAGGTCCTCGGCGATGCGGCCGCCCATGGCCATGGCGATGCGATCGAGAATCGCCTTCTTGTTCCAGTTGAGCCGGTCTTCCTTGGGCAGCATCTGGGTCAAGCCGAGCGCCGGACCGCGCGGGATGATGGTGACCTTGTGCACCGGGTCGCACTCGTCGGTGAGCATCGCGACCAGCGCGTGGCCCGCCTCGTGCCAGGCGGTGATCTTCTTGTCCTTCTCGCTGATGATCATGCTGCGCCGCTCGGCGCCCATCATGACCTTGTCCTTGGCGAACTCGAAGTCGCGGTTGTCGAGCCGCTCCTTGTTGGTCCGCGCCGCGAGCAAGGCCGCCTCGTTGACGAGGTTCTCGAGGTCCGCGCCGGAGAAGCCGGGCGTGCCGCGGGCGATCGAGTCGAGGTCGACTTCCGGCGAGAGCGGCGTCTTGCGGGTGTGCACCTTGAGGATGCCCTCGCGGCCCTTCACGTCCGGACGGGGAACGACGATGCGGCGGTCGAAGCGGCCCGGGCGGAGCAATGCCGGGTCGAGGACGTCGGGGCGGTTGGTGGCGGCGATGAGGATGACGCCTTCGTTGGACTCGAAGCCGTCCATCTCGACGAGGAGCTGGTTCAGCGTCTGCTCGCGCTCGTCGTGACCGCCGCCCAGGCCGGCGCCGCGATGGCGTCCGACGGCGTCGATCTCGTCGATGAAGATGATGCAGGGCGCGTGCTTCTTGCCCTGCTCGAAGAGGTCGCGCACGCGGCTGGCGCCGACGCCGACGAACATCTCGACGAAGTCGGAGCCGGAGATGGAGAAGAACGGAACGCCGGCTTCACCCGCGATGGCGCGGGCGAGCAGCGTCTTGCCGGTGCCCGGCGAGCCCATCAAGAGGACGCCCTTGGGGATGCGGCCGCCCAGCTTGGTGAACTTCTTCGGGTCCTTCAAGAACTGGATGATCTCCTCCAGCTCGTCCTTCGCCTCGTCGATGCCGGCGACGTCCTGGAAGGTGACCTTGTTGTGATTCTCGGTGAGGAGCTTCGCCTTGGACTTGCCGAAGCTCATCGCCTTCCCGCCGCCGGCCTGGAGCTGCCGCATCAGGAAGACGAAGAGGATGCAGAGGACGCCGAGCGGCATCCAGGAGACCAGGAACTGCGTCAGGAGCGACTGCGAGTCCTCGGTCTCGAATTTGATGGCCACGCCCTTCGACCGCATCTTCTCGAGAAGCTGCGTGTCGAGCGGCGAGACGGTGCGGAACTCCTGGCGGTTCTTGAACAGGCCCTGGAGCTTGTTCCCCTTGACGGTCGTCGTGGAGACGTCGCCCGCCTCGACTCGCGCGTAGAACTCGCTCGCGTCGATCTCCTTCGGCTCGGCCGCGCTGCGCCGGCTGAAGATCGAGTAGAACGAGAAGAACAGCACGATCAGGACTGCCCAGAGAAAGAACGTCTTGTACGACTGTCTCACCGTAGCTCCTTGAGAGCGACCTTCGCGCCTTTGGCTTGCACCTTCACCTTCCGAGCGACCTTCCAGGCACGGACCTGGAGAGCTTAGCAGAAGCCGATCGGGTGCGCCGCCTCTCGGGTAACTGCCCGCTTCAAGGCTTCATTTCCGGACCAGCAAAAAGTGCGCGGACGGTTTTTCTGAGCGCACTGCGTCGGACTTTCGCAGACCCTCCACGAAGAACACCCGGCCACGCGCGTCTTCCAAGACGGCGGCGTTCGCCCGCTCGGCAGCCGGCACCTTGGCGTCGGCCAGCCAGTCGGAGATCTTGCGCGTCCTTCCCCGAGCAGGACGGAAGCGATCGCCCGGCCGCTTCTGCCGCAAGACCCAGGGAAAGGGCGCGAGCGACAGGTCGACGGGCGTGCCTGCGTCGCTCGCTCCGAGAGGCTGGACGACCAGCACCCGCACGCCAAGCGTGTAATGGCCCGGCCCTTCGACTGCCACCGGGGCAACCGGCCGGGGCGTCGCTCGCTTGCCTGCCACAAACCGCACGTCCCGTCCTTCGACGACGGCGTGGCCGCAAGGCAGGTCGATGGTGCCGCGACCGGCGCGGAGCAACTCGCGCAGTTCTTCGAGGTGCTCGCGTTCCGGCCGCACCCCTGCCGCTACCGCCTCACGGAGCAGCGCCCGCCTCTGCAGCGCCGGATGGAGCCGCTCGACAGGACCGCTGGCGAGCACCGAAAGCAGCTCGTCCTCTTCCGCGAAGGATTGCGCGAAGCCAGAGAGCGCCTCTTCCAGCCTGGGATTGAGCTCGAGCAAAAGCGGCCAGAGCGCGCGGAGCTTCGTTCGCGCGCGCGCCGGATCGCGGTTGTGCGGGTCGTCGAGGAAGCGCAGTCCGTGCGCCGCGCAGTATGCCTCGGTGTCGGAGCGAGAAACGTCGAGGAGCGGCCGCAAGAGGCCGACACCGTCCGAGAGAGGGCGGCGGCGTCGCACAGCCGCGAGAGCTCCGGGCCCTGCTCCACGGACGAGCCGCAGCAAGAGCGTCTCGGCCTGGTCGCGGCGGGTATGCGCGGTCAGCACCAACGAGGCGCCGGCGCGCGCGGCGAGTCTCGTGAGAGCCGGATAGCGCGCCTCTCGCGCCGCCGCTTCCAACCCGGCACCGCGCACCTGCAAGCCTTCCAGCCGCTCGACGAAAAACGGCACGCCGAGCGCCCGCGCGAGAGCACGCACCTCTTCGGCGTCGTGCTTCGAGCAAGCTCGAAGCCCATGATCGACATGCCCGATGCTCGCGATGAACCCGCCCGATACCGCCGCAGCCAACGCCGTCGAGTCGGCGCCGCCCGAGCAGGCGACGAGCAAGCGCTCGCCCCGTGGAACGAACTTTCCCACGGCTGTGTCGATCGGATTTCCCACAGCCAGCCGAGCATATCGCGCCGGTGTTACGAAGTCCTTTTCGTTCGCGGGGTTGCGCGCGCAGTGTCGAGAACTCAATTTGCTTCTGTGCGGGGGCTCCGGATCGGCAGCAGGAACATCCAGCGCGGACAACGGATTCTGAACGGCAGAGCGGCTGCGTTCGCGCGCCGCACGACTTCGCAGTGAGCCTGGGGGTCCCCCCCTCCCCCTCCGGGCTCATGGGCTGGCCAGGCCAACGCCTCGGCCAGCCTTTTTTTTCGGCTGCGACGATCGCGGCTAGTCGTCGGTCGGTTTAGTAGTCGCTTGGATCCTGCAGCTCGCAGACGCAGTTCAGGAACGTCGTCCGCCGCCGGAGCAGGATGGCCACGCAGCAGCGCAGGTAAGCCGTAGGTCCGAACTCGCGCACGATGGTGGCGGAGTGCTTCAGCACGTCTTTCGTGGTGATGACTCCGCAGATCGCCATTGCCTGTCCCCCAGGTGCGTTTCGCCTGTGATGGACATGCTCCAATGCGATCTCCGTGCCAGCGCCGCGCATCAGCTTGGCGCAATTGACCGAGCCTGTAAAGGTACACCAAGAACGGCCAAAGTGCGCCATCGAGGCGAACGAGCGCGCGCCATCTTTCTTGACCCCACACTTCCGCGCGTCTAGACAGAGGCAGCGGTCCGCGCATCAGGAAGGGCGCGCGCTCTAGATCCCGCGGAGGCGATCCGATGGCAGGCACCGACAAGAGGAAGCAGAGTCTCTACTTCCCCGAGGACATGCTGCGCGAGATCCAAGAAGAGGCGAACCGTCAGGATCGCTCGCTCTCCTGGATCGTGCAGCAGGCGTGGAAGATCGCGCGCAACGAAATCATGCGCTTTCCGTCGGTCAACGACGTCATCGGCGGCGAGGGTCGCGGAACGCCCAGCGGCGTTCCCGAAACCCAGGAGCACGAGTAGATGTCCGCCAACGACGCGCGCAAGCAAAGCCTCTACTTCCCCGACGAGATGCTGGGCGAGATTCAGACGCAGGCGCAGCGGTTGGACCGCTCGCTCTCCTGGGTCGTGCAGCAGGCGTGGAAGATCGCCAAGCAGGAGCTGCGCCGCATTCCTTCGCCGAACGACATGCTCGACGACGACCCCGCCGCGCAGCGCCGCTAGTCAGCGCCGCGGGAACGTCAGCGCCGCAGTCGCTCAGATATCCGCGGGTTCGAACCGCAGCCACGCCTTCCACCGCTCGGCGAGCGCCGTGACCGTTTGCGCGGTTGCCCTGGCCGTCGCGCGGTCTTTCGCGCGCGCCATCCCGATGCGAAAGACGCGCAAGACAGGCCACTCCGGATGCGGCCTGTCTGCGATCACCACTTCATCGCCCGCCTCGATGACTCCCTCTTCGAGCACGCGGAAGTAAAAACCGGTCCGGCCCGACTGCACCACCAGCTTGAGGAGCTCCGGCTTCTGCCAGAAGCGGGAGATCTTGCTGCACGGCTTGCGCGGCGACGCCACCTGCAGGACCGCGCTGCCGACGCGCCACACATCCCCGATGCACACGGAGTGTTCGTCTGCGCCCTCGACCGGCAGGTTTTCGCCGAAGGCCCCCGGCCCGAGCTCCGGCCAGGACAGCTCTTCGCGCCAGCGCGGATAATGCGCGACTGCGTACGCCAAGGCCGCCATGTCCGCTCCGCCGTGGTAGCGGCGATCCGCCTGCGCATCGCCGTCGAAGCCTTCTTTGCCGAGCCGGACCGGGCCCGCCGCGGCCTGTTTGCCGTAGCCGGTTCGCATGCCGCGGACGCGCACCACCGAGCTCGTCCGCACCGACGTCACCCGCATCTCAGCCACCCGGCGGCGTGACCACGAACGCGCGGCCCTGCGACTGTGTCTGCACCGTGCCCGGCGCGCACGACGAGGCGCCTTGCGCGCACACCTCGCTCGGCAGGACGACCGACGACTGGTTGGGGATCTGCCATACCTGGCCGGTCTGGTTGACGACGACGATGCGGTAGTTGCCGGGGACGAGCGGACCCACAGTCTTTGCATCCGGATTGGTCGCGTCGACCAAGGCAGGCCGCGCCACCACCGGGACCTGCGTGGTGAGGACCACCGGTGTGCCGCCCTGCAGTTGGGACAGGAACGGCGTGGGATCGACGGCGGCGGGGATGAGCTCGGTTCGCGGCGCTCCGGTCTGCGGATCGCGGAACGTCGTCAGGTTGGTCGGATCCGCCGGATCGAGCCGCTCGAGGAACACGCGCGGCCAGACGTCGAGAAGGCCGTCGCCGTCGGCGTCGGCCGGGTTGCCGTTCGCATCTGGGACGAACGCGACGGTGAAGACCGGCTGTGCTGCCGAGCCGATCGGAAAGGAGAGCGGCTGCGCGACCAACCCGAAGTGCACCGGCGCGGTCGCAGTCGAGCTCATCCGCGCCGCGCCTTGGCTGTCGTCGAGCGTGAAGACCGGAGGGTCGAGCCCGATGGGGGCGCCGAGCACGACGGTCTGATTGGTGAGAGCGCCGTTCCCGACGGTGACCGGCACGGGCCGAAGCGTGGTCGGATTGACGATGCCGCCGGCGAGGTCAGCCTTGGTGGCGGTCTGCAGGAGATCGATGGGCGCGAAGTTGCCGTCGACGTCGTCGAGAGCGAGCACGAAGTAGCTGCCGGGCGCGAGGCCCTTCAAGGCATAGCTCGCGGTGAAGCCGGCGGCAGTGGGCGTGACTTGCGCCGCGGGGATGACCTGCACCCGGACCGGCTGCGCCGCGCCGACGGGCGGCGGCGGATTTTGCGGATCGTTGGCGAAGGCCTGGACGATGATGTTCCCGCTCTTGACCGCCGCGCCGCCCTGGAAGACCACGTTGCCGCTGATGCTCCCTTGAGCCGGCGTCGAGAGCTGCTTGAAGGTGATGGTTTGCCCCTGGGTTGCGACGAAGTCGGCGCCGAGGCTGCGCGTGCCGAGCGCGTTCGGCACCGTCCACACCTGGCCGCTCTTCTCGATCACCACCACTTGATACACGCCGGCAGGAATCGCCGGCAGCGGCGCTTGGGTGTTCGCGTCGACCGCGAAAGGTTCCACGAGCGCTGTCACGGTGTCGAGCGCGAGCGGTGTTGCGGTGGCCGGAAGCTGCACCACCGCGGGCAACACGGGCGTCACCAGCGTGCGGCAGGGGATCAGCGCGCCCCGCCCCGCAGCGACCGCGTTCCCGCTTCCGTCCTGAAGCTGGCGAAGCGCGATGCGGGGAAACACGTCGAGGATGCCGTCGGCGAAGCTGCTTCTGGCGTTGCCGTTCGGCGCGCGATCGAGCTCGACCGCGAAGTGCGCCTTGGTGAAGCTCGCGTCCGGCGCGGAGAGCCTGGTCGTTGAAAGCGCCAGCGCGACCGGCCGATCGATGTTGACGTCGAAGGTCTGCGAGCCACCCTGGATCACGAACGAGGGAGGATCGAAGGGCAGCGTCTGCAAGAGCGCCACGTTCGCGCCGGAGACGATCTGATCGGGCGCGACCGCGATGGAGCCGAGCTGCGGGACGCCGTTCGCAGAGACGGTGCCGAAGCCACCGGCGACGTCGCCGGCCCGCGGCGACTGCGAGAAATCGAAGACGGGATTGAACTTTCCGGCCACGTCGAGAAAGGCGCGGATCTGGTAACTGTGGCCCGACGGCACTTCGGTGAAGGTGAACGGCGCGGCGAACGGCCCGACCGACGACGGCGCCGCTGCCCCGAAGAGCTGCGCGCGCGACACCCGCGCCACTTCCACCGCGGAGGTGGCATTGCCGTCCGGTGGAGGGAGGGCGGCGGTGTCGAAGAGGAGCAGAACCGCGTCGCCGCGCGCGGTGCCGCTGAAGACGACCTGGCCTTGGATGACGCCCGGATCGGCGCACGGTCCGCCGTCGCAAGTGAGCAGGTCCAGGCCCGGCGCGACGCCCTTGCTGCAGGCGCCAGCCAGCGCGAGAAGAACGATTCTCGAGAGCGCGCGCATCAGAAAGCCCCCTGCGCGGTGAACATCACCCGCCGGCCGATCTGCTCGCCGAAGGGATGCTCGCGATGCTGGTCGTCGAGCAGGTTGTAGACCGCGACGCCCGCTTCGAGCTTGTCGTTGATGAACCGGTAGCCGACCTTGCCGTTGATCATCGTGTACGCATCCAGAGGATAAGCCGTGAAGAGGACGCCGCCCGTGCGGGTGACGTCGAAGCTGTTCTCCACCCAGGTGAGCGCCGAGACGTAGTGCACGTCCATGCCCAGGTCGAAGCCGCTCTTCGACCGCCACAGCGCGGTCAGGTTGAGCTTGTGCTCGGCGGTGTTGGCGATGGCTGCGGTGTCGGGGTTGGCGGCGGAGATGCTGCTGCTGCAGCCGGAAAGGCCGCGGCCTGACGGACAGGCGAAGAGTCTTTCGAACGAATAGTTGGCGATGAAGTCAACGCCGTCGGAAGGCGACCAGCGGCCGCCCACTTCCGCGCCGACCCCGAGGAACCGGTCCGGCTGATTCTGGAAGCCGGTGTCGCCGATGATGAACTGACCCGTCGAAGGATCGGTCGTGGCTGACGGTGACGAGGGCTGCTTGAGCACGCCGTCGGTAATCAGGTCGGAGACCCGTTCGGCATAGGCGACGATCTCCGGCTGGAAGGTGCCGATGCGCCCCTTGTAGCCGAGCTCGGCCTGCAGCATCTGCTCGGGGCGGAGCGATTGATCGCCCTGGAAGCGGACCCCGAGCGCGGGCTGGTTGGGAATGGGCGCGAACAGATCGGCGTAGCTCTCGATGAAGGTCGGCAGCCGGAAGGCGGTGCCGACGGTGAGGCGCAGCACCTGCTCGGGGACGAACTCGTACAAGAGCGTGCCGCGCGGCGAAGGCACGAGGCCGCCGGCGGTGACTCCCGCCGACTCGAGCAGCGGATCGCGGTCAACGCGGAAGGAGAGGATCAGCGAGACCTTCCGCGACATCGCCCAGTCTTCCTGCAAGAACGCGTTGAAGTGGTTCTCCTGGTAGTCGACGCCGCCGTCGGGACGCCGCGCGAGGTAGCCCCAGTTGACGCCCTTGAAGCGATAGCCGGCGCCGATGTCCACGTGGTGGGTGCCCGCCGCCTTGAAGTCGAAGCCGGTCTGCGCGGAGACATCGACGATGTCCGAGCGGACGCTGTCCTCGATCTTGGTCACGCCGTCCGGCCAGCTCTCCGGCCCGGCCAAGAGGCGCAGCGCGTTCCAGAAGGCGCGGAAGTGGGTCGCGCCGCTGTCCACTTCGAAGCGCGCAAACCCGGACTGTCCGGTCGCGCCGAAGGTGCGCAGCGCGCCGAAGGGCACCACTTCGATGGCGAGATTGTCCCAGCCGCCGGCGGCGGTCACTTGCGTCCTGCCGAAGTCGTAGGTGATGCGGCTGTCCGCGCGCTCGACCTCGCGGCTGCGGTCAGGCTGCGGGAACTGCGGGCGCAAGGTGACGTTGGAATCGGCCACGTCCTTCGTCCACTTGTCGGCGCGGTCGTAGGCGATGGTGGTGCGGTACGAGAGCTTGCCTTCGCGCGCGCCGACGGAGACGCCGCCGAGCGCGGTGTTCTGGGTGCCGCCCTGGCCGAAGATGCGCACGCCGGTGCCTTCGTCGCCGGACTTGGTGATGATGTTGACGACGCCTGCGAACGCGTCGGCGCCGTAGAGCGCCGAACCGGGCCCGCGGATCACCTCGATGCGGCGGATGTCCGGCACCGAGACGTCGATGATGGGCCAGAAGGTGCCGCCCAAGAAGTCCTGGTAGACGGAGCGGCCGTCCACCAACACCAAGACCTTGTTGGACAGTCTTCGGTTGAAGCCGCGGAAGGAGATGTTGGTGTCGCTCGGGTTCATCTCGGCGACGTCCACGCCCGGCACGCGCCGCAAGATCTCCGGCACGGTGGCGGCGCCGCTCATCCGGATCTCGTCCTCGGTGATCACGGTCAACGATGCGGGAGCGCGCACTTCGGTGGAGGTGCGCGAGCTCGCCGTCACCACCTGCTCGTCGAAGATGTCCTCGTTGCCGAGCTCACCGCGGGAGGGCGACAGCTCGCTTGCGATCTGCTGCGCGGTGGCGCGCGTCTGTGCGCTGATGGATTGCCCTTCGAACATCTCGTCTTCCGGATTGGCGGCTTTCGCGGGCGGCGCGGCAGGGTTCTGCGGAGCCGTCGCCTGCTGCTGCGCGAGGAGCGCCTGGAGCTGTGCGATCAGCTTCTGCACGTCCGCGCTCTGCACCGCGGGAGCTTGCGTGAACGGAACCGGGGCCTGCACGTACGGCGGCGGAGGCGGAGCGGGAGCCGGCGGGCTCGCAGGGGTGATGGCCGCCTGAAGCCGCTGCATGACCGACATCACCTGCTCCTTGTCTCCCGGATCGGTCGCGACGTACTTTTGGAAGTAGACCAGCGCCTCGGGAATGTTGCCCAGGTCGACGTACGCCTTGGCGATGTCGTAGAGCACGTCCGGGTGTGGCTTGATCGCGTACGCCTGCTTCAACTCGGCGATGCCGCGCTCCACCTGCCCCGCGGCGATGAGCTGCATGCCGTCCTTGAAATGGCGCTTCGCGTCCCCGCGCGCGTCCGCGAGGAGCGGCAGCGAGAGCGACAACACGAGGGCACAAGCCCATCCTGGCGCGGCTTTCGTCGCGCGAGTCCTCGATTGCATTTCACCACCCATTCAGGTCAGTCCGGGTCGTCCTTGTCGCCGGCGGCCCGGTCAGTACGGGTCGTCCTTGTAGCCGACGGACCTCTTGCCCAT
>DASXHM010000249.1:0-9035 GCA_036488495.1 Myxococcales bacterium
CGGGCAGGAGCCGCGTCCCGCGGGCGAGGTAGAGCAGGATCGCGTTGGACTCGGCGAGGCCGAAGCCGTCGTGGTCGATGTACGGCACCCGCCCGAAGGGGTTGCGCCTGCGAAACTCCTCGCCGCGCACCTCGCCTTTGAGGATGTCGAGCCAGACCACTTCGTGTGGGATCTTGAGCTGCCGCAAGAGGAGCCGCACCTTGTACGTATTTCCGGAGACGGGCGCGTCGTAGAAGGTCAGCATGGCGCGGACACTAACGCCGCCGCGGTCGCCGCGCCGTACCGCGGTCACACGTAGAAGTTCGTAGCCTTGCGGCCGGACGACATGCTGTATCCTCGCCGCCGATGCACCTCCGCGAACTGCGCAAGCTTCCCGTTCCCGACCTCGCGCGGCTCTTCCTCGACGAAGGACGCGAGTTGCCGCCGGGCGGCCTCTCCGCGCTGCGCAACGATCCGCGGGCGGGGGCGCGCGCGGTGGCCGAGCGCATCGACAAGCGCAATCACCGGGCGCAGGCGGAAGGGCGCAGGCTCTCGCGGCTGTGCGCGTTCGAGGCGCCCCTCTGGGAGCAGGGGCTGACGCTGGTGGGCGGCTGCGACGAAGTGGGGATGGCGCCGCTCGCGGGGCCGGTCATCGCCGCGGCAGTCATCTTGAAGCCCGGCGCACGCATCAAGGGCGTCAACGACTCGAAACAGCTCACCCACGAAGAGCGCGTCGAATTGGAGCCGCAGATTCGCGAGAGCTGCGTGGCGGTGGGCATCGGCCGCGCGGAAGTGCACGAGATCGACACCATCAACATCTATCACGCCGGGCTCCTCGCCTTGCGCCGCGCGGTCCTGGCGTTGAATCCGCAGCCGCAGCACCTCTTGATCGACGCGCGCAAGCTCGATCTGCCCATCCCGCAGCATTCGATCATCAAGGGCGACGCGAAGAGCATCACCATCGGGGCCGCGTCCATCGTCGCCAAGGTGCACCGCGATCGATTGATGTCCGACCTCGACGGCGAATATCCCGGCTATGGTTTTGCGGCGCACAAAGGGTATCCGACGCCGGAGCATCTCGGCGCCTTGGAGAAGCTCGGCGCCTGCCCTCTGCATCGGCGAAGCTTCGCACCGGTGGCCAAGAAGCTGGGATTGATTCCAATCCAAGAGGAGCTGTTCAAATGACCGGCAAGCAGCGCCGGTTCTTGCGCGCGCTCGGTCACCATCTGACCCCGGTCGTCCAGATCGGCCACGACGGCGTCAGCGACGCCTTGGTGAAAGCGGCCGGCGAACAACTCGAGGCGCACGAGCTGATCAAGGTGAAGATTGGCGAAGGCGACCGTCACGAGGCTGCCGATCTCTTGGCGGAGAAGACCGGTTCCGAAGTGGCGCAGGTGCTCGGCCGCACCGCCCTGCTCTATCGCCGGCGCAAGGACAAGCCGGAGATCGTGCTCCCCAAGTGATCAAGCTCGAGAGCGGCGAGGCGGTGGCGGAGATCGCCCCGAAGCGCGGCGCCATCTGCAAGCGTTTGCGGCTCGCTGGCGAGGAGCTGCTCTATCTCGACCAGGCGACCTTCGCCGATCCGTCCAAGAACGTCCGCGGGGGCATCCCGGTGCTGTTTCCCATCGCCGGAAAGCCGCCCGCCGGCAGCGGGCTATCGCAGCACGGCTGGGCGCGCGGCCTCGCGTGGCAACCAACGCAAACCGGGCCGGCCAGCGTCGAATGCCGGCTCGCGCACGGCGGTTTCGATCTCCTCATCCGCTATACTTTGTCCGAGCGCGCGTTCCTGCTCGAAGCGCAGATCGACGGCGAAGGACCCTTTCAATGGGGCTTTCATCCCTACTTCGCGTGCACCGACAAGAGCGCGGCACGGATTGAAACCAAGGCCACCCGCGCCATCGACAACCAGACCGAAGCGGAAGTGCCCTACTCGCCTCCCGACTTCGAACACACCCAGCCCGACCTGCGGCTCTTGGACCATCGCGAGGCGGGTACGGTGCTGCACCGCGGCACCCAGCGGCCGGTGAAGCTGCGCTACTCGCCAGACTTCGAGCTCTTGGTGCTGTGGACGCAGCCGGGAAAGCCGTTCGTGTGCGCCGAGCCATGGACGCAGCGTTGGCTGGCCGCGCCGCACCGGCTCGCCTTCGAGATTTCGCTGTAAAGGTCGCCGCCCGCGATCGATACTCTGACCATGGAATCGTTCGAGAGCTTTCGCGATCGTTCGCTGGCGGCCGGCGCCGACGAAGTGATGGAGCGGCGCTGGCAGCCGGACCAGGTGGTCGAGACGCACAGCCATCCCTTCACGGCGGACGCGGTGCTGATCGACGGCGAGATGTGGCTGACCCAGGCGGGTGAGACGCGGCGGCTGACCGTCGGAGACACCTTTCACATTCCGGCGGGCAGCCCGCACGACGAGCGTTACGGACCGAAAGGCGCTGCCTATTGGGTGGCCCGCCGCAACGCGCGGTAGAGGCCGCTCAGGCGACCGAGCAGCAGCGTTCCTGCTGAAGTCGCGCTAGCCCTTCTTGCCCATCAATCGGAGCTCGCGCTGCGCTTCGACGTGGCTCGGCTCGAGCTGCAGCACCTTTTCGTAGCAGCGCGCCGCCAGCTTCTGGTCGCCGGTGACCTTCGCCATGTGGCCGAGGAAGAGGTGCGCGGGCACGCAGCGCTCCTGCATCTTCATCGCCCTGCGGCAGTCGGCGGCGGTCTCGTCGAAGATCGCCTTGCGATCCTGGGCGAGGAGAAAACGGGCGTAGCCGCGCCAGGCGTAGAACTCCGCCTCTTCGCCGTTGAGGTCGATGGCCTTCTCGAGGTGCTCGAGCCCTTCCTTGTACTTGCGTGCCTTGATCAGGATCTCGCCGCGCTGGAAGCTCTCCTCGGCCGCGAAGATGCGGGCCACGTCCACCGCGCCCGCCTTGCCGTCCAGCTCTTCCTCGTAGTCCTTGCGGCGCTTGTCGTCGCCGAGCACTTGAGATGCGGCGTTGATGCGGGCGAAGAGCCGCTCCTTGACTTCGCGGAGCGCGCCATCGGCCGGGTTCGTGACGGTGTCGGGGTGAAGCTCCTTGGCGAGGACGAAAAAGTTGCGCCTCGCCTCCGCGGCGGTGGCCCCCTGGCGCGCAACCCCGAGCGCCTCGAAGTGGTCGGCCTTGTCGAGGCGTTCGAGCAGCGCCGACAGCCGCAACAGAGCCTGGCCCGAAGACTCCCCGGCGGGCGCGCTCGCGAATACGGGCGGCGGACGATTGGCCGCAATCGGCGCCGCCGCCGGCTTCGACGGCGATGGCGGTGCCGACGGCGGAGGCTCCGCACCCCGCTTCACCACCCCCTGACCGCCAGCACCAGCACCAGCAGTGCCCGCCTTCATCACCGGCGGCGCATCCGCGCGCGCACCCGCCTCCGGCGGCCGTCCAGGCCGCGCGATCCTGGGCAGCTCGCGCGGCGCCGCACCCTTCGGCGCGGCGGCTTTCGGCGCCTCCCGGGCCTCCTCTCCGGAGTCAGCGAACGAAAGGTGTCCGAGCTCGCTCAACAGGTACAAGAAGCGCAGCGTCTTCGCCGCATCGCCGGTCTTGAGCAGCTCTTCGCCGGTGCGCGTCCCGTCGATGCTCGAATACAGCCGCGCTTCCAGCGCATTCAAGGACAGCTCCTCCACCCTGCCGATGCCGAGGCCGCCCGACCGGACCACCGGCCGCAAGAGTCTCTTGCCGAGCCGCGCCCGCAACACCGCCGCATCGAGTCTGCGCACCGATTCTGCGAGCAGCGTCCAGCGCGCCCCGAGCGGAAACGCGCCCGGGGGCGGCGGCGCGTCCTTCTCGAAGCTGAAGGCGCCGCGGAATGTGACCAGGGCGCGGTCGAGAAGAAAGCCCGCGTACTCGCCGAGGAGCCGGTGCGCGTCCGACGGCGGGATGAGCTGCATCTGGAACAGGACCGAGAGCAGGTCCTGCCCGTTCTTGGAGGCCTGCTCCTCCGCCTCGCGCGCCGCCGACGGCTGCACGACACCCCGCCCCTGGAGAAAGCGCGTCAGCGACAGATCCTGGTCGTCGCAGGAGACATGCTCCGGCGTCCCGCGACGGAAGCTGATCTGCAAGAGGCGCTCTTTTTCGAGCGAGAGCTGCAGCCAGCCGGAGGCAGAGGTGACCGCCGCCAGCGCATACAGCCGCAGCGCCGAGACCTGCGCCAGATCTCCCTCGACAGGCACTTCTGTCGCGGCGTCCGCTGCAGGCACGGGCGGCATCGGCGGCGGCGTGAGAATGGCGTTGCCGGCGGCGGGCTGGCCATGGGGCGGTGTCCGGATCGCGACCGGCGGCTGGCCGTGCGCCGGCGTCACGATGGGCTTGCCGGCGACACGAGGTTGCCCTTGCGGAGGCGCGACGATGGGCGATTGGCCGTGCGGAGGCGTGACGATGGGCGACTGACCCGGTTGGCGCAGCCGTGGGGGCGGCGGCCGTTCGAGCTTGCGCGGGGGCACCAGCAGGTCGCGAAGCTCGGGGACGTCCACGCCGCGCACCCAGGTCTTGCCGTCGAAGGAGGCTTCGGCGGCCTCGGTGAGCTGGCCGCGCAGCCGCTCGAGCTTGTCGAGCGTGTAAGGGCCCCAGACGCGGCCGTGCTCGGTGCGCAGCCAGTAGTTCCGCTCCGTCACGAGGCGCGAGGTTAGCACGTCCGTGATAGCGTTTTGCGTGCTTGGCGAAGATGCGCGCACGACGTGCTCCCCGTCCGAATGCGACGCTGCTCTGCCGCCGCGTGGTCGCCGACATGGCGCGCAAACTGCCGGAGCTGGCGCACGTCCAAGCTCAGCGCATCCTCTTCGTCGCCGGGGAGGCGCGCAGGGGGTCGCGGGCCACCATCCGGCCGCTCGGGCGCGCGCAGGTGTCGCTCAAAGGGCGGAAGACCTTGTACTGCGTCACCCTCCGGCCGCTCTTCTTCCGCGCCTCCTCGCCCGAGCAACGGGTGGAGACGCTGCTGCACGAGCTCTTGCATGTCTCGCAGGAGTTCGACGGCGAACTGCACAAGGGCCATCGCCACTCGGCGATGCCGAATCGCAAGTTCAAGGCGCTCTTGAAGCCGCTCGTGAAGCGGTATCTGGGCACTGCCGATCCGGCGCTGTTGTCTGGCCTTGCCCATGACGGCGAAGTGGTGGCGCGGCAGTGGCTCGAACGCCCGGCCGGCCGGGCTGGCAAGAAACAGCCGTACAGCGAGGAGCACCTCTTCTTGGGGCCGGTCCGGATGATCACGAAGCGCCCGCTCGATTCTTGAAGCGTCGCTTGACTGTTGCGGCCGCTCTTGCTGTAGAGCGCCCATGAAAATCGCCGTCTTGACCGGAGGAGGCGACTGCCCGGGCCTGAACGCGGTCATCCGCGCGGTGGTCCGTCGCGGCGAGCAGCACGGCCTCGAAGTGATGGGAGTGCGCGAGGGCTGGCGCGGTCTCTTGGATCCGCCGCTCCACGATCGCCTCACCCGGGAGGCGACGAGCGGCATCCTCCACCTGGGAGGCACCATCCTCGGCACCTCGCGAACGAACCCGTTCAAGAAGCCGGGCGGCCCGGAGATGGTGCAGAAGAACTTGAAGGCCCTGAACGTCGGGGCGGTGGTCGCCATCGGCGGCGAGGACACGCTCGGCGTCGCCACCAAGCTGCACCAGTTGGGCGTCAACGTGGTGGGGGTGCCGAAGACCATCGACAACGATCTCTCCGGCACCGATTTGACCTTCGGCTTCGACACCGCCGTGCAGATCGCCACCGAGGCCATCGACCGGCTGCACACCACCGCCGAATCGCACAACCGCGTCATCGTCTGCGAGGTGATGGGCCGTCACGCCGGCTGGATCGCCACCCATTCGGGCATCGCCGGCGGCGCGGACGTGATCCTGATTCCCGAGCGCCCAATCGAGATCGACAACGTCTGCGAGCACATCCTGCGCCGGCACCGCGTCCGCGGGGTCAACTTCTCCATCGTGGTGGTGGCCGAGGGCGCGAAGCTCGGCAAGGGCGAGGCCACCGTCAACGAGAAGCTGGACGAGTTCGGCCACATCCGCCTGGGCGGCATCGGGCAGCAGATCGCGGAGATGATCGAGAAGAAGACGGGCTTCGAAACGCGCTCGACCGTCCTCGGCCACATCCAGCGCGGCGGCACTCCGAGCGCATTCGACCGCGTGCTGGGCACGCGCTTCGGAGTGCACGCGGCCGACATGGTGTCGCGCAAGGAGTGGGGCAAGATGGCGGCCTTGCGCGGGACGCAGATCGTCTCGGTGCCGCTCGCCGAGGCGACGTCGAAGCTGAAGACCGTCGACGACGCCTTCTTCTCCGTCGCCGAAGTCTTTTTCGGCTGACGGATGGAGACGCGGCGGGGGCTGATCAAGAAAACCATCGGTGGGGCGGCGCTCCTGGCCGTCGCGGGCTCGGTGCCGATCGCACTGCGGAAGACGAAGCTGCGCGAAGCGCCGCGTGGGCTGAAGTTCTTCACTGCGGCCGAGTACTCGATCTGGGCAGCAATGGCCGAGCGCGTGGTCGCCCACGACCCGACGCCCGCGACCGAGGACGATGCGACTCATACCGGGTTCATGAAGCGCCCGCCGGCGCCGGCCGCCGCGCAAGTCGACGTCGCGGGCAAAGCCGACGCGTTCCTCGAGCCCTTGCCCGAGAGCGATCGCAAGGACCTGAAGCAACTCCTCGCGCTCTTCGACAACGCGCTCTTCAGCGTCCTCGGCGGTGGGCCGGCCAAGCCTTTCACGCAGATGAATGCCGTCGAGCAGGACGCGCACCTGAGAAGCTGGCAGACCTCGCGGCTTGCAATCAAACGGACCGGATTTCAGGCAATGAAGCGGCTCTCCTGCGCCATCTATTACGGCTCTCCCGAAACCTTTGCCTCGGTCGGCTATCCGGGACCGCCCTACGAGCTGGTCAAGTCGGTGCTGCGGAAATGATCCACGACGGCAGCGACAAGGACCTGCTCTTGAAGCCGGACGTCTGCATCGTCGGCAGCGGCGCGGGCGGATCGATGGTGGCCTCGCGCCTCGCCAACGCAGGTGCCAAAGTGGTGGTGCTCGAAGAAGGCGGCCACCACACCAAGGACGAGTTCGACATGCAGGAGCCGCGCGCCTACCAGCGGCTCTACCAGGACCGCGGGAACCGGGCGACGGCGGACCTCTCCATCGCCGTCCTGCAAGGCCGTTCTGTCGGCGGAGGGACGGTGGTCAACTGGACCACGAGCTATCGCACTCCCGACGACGTGCTCGAGTTCTGGCGGACGAAGCAGGGCTCCGTGCTCACGCCCGAACTGCTGAAGCCGCACTTCGAGGAAGTGGAACAGCGCCTCGGCATCCAGAAGGTCGACTACGAGGACACGAACCCCAACAACCGGAAGATCTACGACGGCTGCAAGAAGCTCGGCTGGCAGGTGGACACGACCAGGCGCAACGTCCGCGGCTGCCTGCGCACCGGCTACTGCGGCATGGGCTGCCCCATCGACGCCAAGCAGAGCGCGGCGCTGACCTACCTGCCGGACGCCGTGCAGAAGGGCGCCGAGGTCTACGCGCATTGCCGGGTCGACAAGATCGAGACGGACGGCAAGCGCGCCGTGGCGGCGGTCGGCGCGGTGCTCGACCACGGCGAGCCGACCGGCCGCACCATCCGGGTCGAGCCGAAAGTCCTCGTGCTCGCAGGAGGCGCGCTGAATTCTCCCGCACTCTTGCTGCGCTCCGGCATCGATCAAGGTCCGGTCGGCAAGAAGACCTGGCTGCACCCGACCATCGCGGTGGGCGCCTTCTACGAAGAGCCCATCGAAGGGTTCTACGGCGCTCCGCAGAGCGTGGCCTCGCACCACTTTGCCCACCGCCCGGAAGGCGCGGGCTTCTTCCTCGAGGCGGCGCCGGTGCATCCGATGCTCGCGTCGATTGCCGCGCCGGCGTTCGGCGCCGGTCTGTCCGCGCGCATGTCGCGGCTGCCCAACCTCTGCGCCACCATCGCGCTCATGATCGACGGCTTCGGCGACGGCGAAGAAGGCGGCACCGTCAGCTTGCGCAAGGACCTGGGGCCCAAGCTCGACTATCCGTTCACATCGCGCGCGCATGAATGCTTCCGCTCTGCGATGAAGGCCATCGCCCGCCTCCACCTCGCGAACGGCGCCTTGGAAGTGCAGACGTTCCACAACGATCCGGTGCACATCAAGAGCGAGGGCGACCTCGCCGAGATCGATCGCCGGCCGCTCGGCCCGAACCTCTTTGCCGCGTTCACCGCCCACCAGATGGGCGGCTGCCGGATGGGCGCGGACCCTTCGTCGAGCGTCGTCGACCCGCAGCTCAAGCATCACCACTTCGAGAACTTGTTCGTCATCGACGGCAGCGTCTTTCCGACCGGTTTGGGTGTGAATCCGATGGAGTCCATCTACGGCGTCTCGTCGTGGGCGTCGGAGCACGTCAAAGCGGCGCTGTCGTGAACGAGCAGGAACGGATCGTCCCGGCCGACGCTCCGCCGGACCGGCTCGACAAAGCGGTGGCGAAGCTGTTCGGCGTCTCCCGCGGGCGGGCGATGGACTGGATTGCCGAGGGCCGGGTGCGGGTGGACGGCAAGCGCGCGCCCAAAGGAGCGCCGGCGGGTCCCGGAGCGCGCATCACGGTGACGCTGCCGCCGCCCGATCAGCCGGTGCCGGAGCCAGACCTCGCCATCCGCATCATCCACGCCGACGCCAGCGTCGTGGTGGCCGACAAGCCCGCTGGAATGCCGTCGCATCCGCTCAAGCCGGGCGAGAAGGGCACCGCCGCCAACGCGCTGGTCGGACGCTTTCCCGAGCTTGCGCAGGTGGGGCCGCAGCTTCGCGAAGGCGGCCTCGTCCACCGCCTCGACACCGACACTTCCGGCGTCCTGTTGGCAGCGCGAACCAATGCGGCGCACGCGATGCTGCGGGCGCAATTCGCGGCGCGCACGGTAGACAAAGGCTACCTCGCGCTGGTCGCGGGCGAGATCCACGCGGGCGGCGAGATCGCGCTGCCGCTCTTCCACGATCCGCGCGATCCGCGGCGCATGCTGGCGGCGAGCGACGCCGAGTTTGCGGAGGAGCACGGCGCCCGC
>DASXHM010000288.1:0-10055 GCA_036488495.1 Myxococcales bacterium
TGGTGCCCAGGACAGGACTCGAACCTGTACGGTTTTACCCACCAGCCCCTCAAGCTGGCGTGTCTGCCAATTCCACCACCTGGGCAAGGCGGGGAGCGGCCTTCTAGCACCGCTCCTTCACTGCTGCAAGACGCTTACTTCTTCTTCCCCGACGTGGGCGGCGCGGTCGGCGCTCCCGGACCCTTGCTGGACGCAGGCGCCGGAGTGGCCGGCGTCTGGTTGCCTTCGGGACTGCCGGAACCCTGCGCGGGAATGACGGCGCCGCCGGTGACGGGAGCGGGCGCGGTCTGTCCGGTGGGGAGCGGCGTCGAGAGCGGGCCGCTGCTCTCGTTCTTGTCGTTCTTCTTCTGCGTGTCCTGCGCGGCGAGGTTCCGGCGCGCCTGGAGGACGGAGCTCGAGTGCGACGAACGCCACGCCAGCGTCAGCGAGGTCACCATGAAGATCACCGCGCACACGGTCGTGACCTTGGAGAGGAACGTCACCGACCCGCGACCGCCGAACACGCTCGACGAATTGCCTCCGCCGCCTCCGCCGCCCACCGCTCCCATGCCGTCGGATTTCGCCGGCTGCAGCAGGATGACGAAGATCAGGAAGACGCTGACGATCACGTGTACGGCGATGATGAACGCATACATGGGGCGCGCGCATACCATGGCCTTCGCACCCGCGGCAAGGCAGCGCAGCCCCTTCCGCCCCTCGCCCATCGGACCTGTGCGCGCGGAGAGCGCTCGCCTCGTCGAACCTTGCCGGCCAGGCCGTTGCGCCGCACCTGAAACGGCATGAAGCGCCTCGCCTTCGCCGCGGTCGCCTTCACCGCCGCCGCGGTGCTGGCGCAGACCGTCAGCTCGTCACCCGGATCGTCGGACGTGGGCACCACCACTTCCGTCAGCGGCGCCACCACTTCCGCTCCGAACGTAGCCGCGAGCTCCGCCTCGGACGGCGGTGCGCTCAGCCCGGACGGCGGAACGGGGGCGGGTGCGTCAGCGGTGAACCAGGCCGTGCCAGGGCAGCCGGCGACGGGGCCCTACAGCTTTGAGCCGCCGCCCATCGGCCAATACAGTTTTTCCTTCACATCTCGATGATGCCCTTGCGCAGGCCTTCGGTGACGGCTTCCACCCGGTTCGTCACTTCCAGCTTCTGATAGATGTGCTCGAGGTGCGTGCGAACCGTCGCGCGCGACAACGACAACACCCCCGCCGCCTCGGCGTTGGAAAGCCCCTTGGCGATGAGCCGCAGGATGTCGATCTCGCGCTGCGTGAGCGGCCTCCCCGGCGGCTCGGGCAGAAGCGGCTTGGCGGGCTCGGGGGCGGGCTCTTCGGGAACATGAAAGTGCTTGAGCAGCCGCCGCGCCAGGTTCGGCTGGATGACCGAGCCGCCCGCGCGGACCTCGCGGATGGCGTCGACGATCTTGTCCGAGGTGGCGCCCTTCAGAAGATAGCCGCTCGCCCCGGCCTTCACCGCGGCGATCACCTTCTCCTCTTCGTCGAAGATGGTGAAGATCAGCACCTCGACCGAAGGCCACCTGCGCTTCACTTCGCGCGTGACCTCGATGCCGCTCATCCGCGGCAAGCCGAGGTCCTGCAAGAGCACGTCGGGCTGCTTCTTCTCGAGCAGCTCCAACGTCGCCTCCCCGGAGAGCGCGGTGCCGATGACGTCGATCTCTTGCGACTCCTGCAGGATCTTGAGCTGGTTCTTCAGGATCTGCGGCTGGTCCTCGCAGATCACGACGGTGGTCTTCATCAGGCCTCGCTTGAAGTCGCGCGCCCGGCTCACGCCGCCCGGACGGAGAGTTCGATGCGCGTTCCTTTGCCCGGGAAAGAGCTCATCCGCAAGTCGCCGCCGACCTTGTTGGCGCGCTCGCGCATGTTGGCGAGGCCATAGTGGCCAGGAAGCGGGCCTTCCCCCATTTCAAACCCTGGCCCTGCATCCTGGATGGCGAGTCGTACGTCGCCCGGCGAGAAGGCGAGGGTCACCTCGACCACCGTGCCCTTCCCGCAATGCTTGGAGACGTTGGTGAGCGCTTCCTGCAGCACGCGAAAGAGCGCCAGCGAGCTCTCCGGCGAAACCGCGTGCTCCTCGCCAGTCCGGGCGAAGCGCACGTCCAGGCGGTGCCGGGCGCTGGCGACGCCGCAGTAGTCGGAGAGCGCGGCCACCAGATCGAAATCCTCCTTCATCATCCGGAGCGCCCGGCGCAGCTCGTCGACTGAATCCTCGGCTGCGCTGTGCAGATCCGACAGCTCCTTGCGGATGGTGGGGAGGATCGCCGCGCGCGCGTCGTTGTTGCCCGACAGCCGCGAGCGCACTTCCGAGCCGTCGATCATGTTGAGCAGGTACTCGCTCTGGATGACCACGCTCGAAAGCACGCCGCCCAGGCCGTCGTGGATCTCGCGCGAAAGCCGGTTGCGCTCGTCCACCACCGCCATCTCCCGGACCGCCGAAGAAAGCTTCTGCAGCTCGCGATGGGATTTCCGATCGCGCTCGTTCAGGTAGACCATCACGTAGACGAGAATGCAGTTCAGCGCCGAGTACCAGAGCAGGATGAAGACATCGACCTGCGCCACCTTCTGCCCCGTCACCTGCTCGAGCTTCGCCACCACGGGAAAGGTGAGGAGCGGCGGGATCACCGCGAGCGGCCGGGGAAAGAGGACGACGAAGAGGGTGGTGAAGAGGAGCTGCGCGGCGAGCAACGGACTGCGCAGCCCGCCGCTCCCGGTCACGAGCCACACCAAGACGCACAGGTCCGCGCAGAGCGTCACGAAGGTCAACGGCCGGCCCACCCGCGGAAGCGGCAACAGCACGTAGTTCGCCGCGCTGTAGAGGACCATCGTCAGGTACACCCAAAGCGCGAGCGGGCCTGCGATGTGGAACGCCTGCGCCCACGGCCTGACCAGGACGACGCCCAGGCCCAAGACGAGAAACGCGACGCGCGCGTAGAAGAGGGCGCGGGCGCGGGTCTGGAAGCGGTCTTCGCTGAAGGCGCCCGTGGTGGCGCTCGCCTCCCGCAAAATCAGCGCCCGCCGTCCGCGGCGGAGCAGGCTTGGGCAATCTCCGGATGGTGCGCGTAGACGTAGGCGGTCCGGTCCTTGCGCTGTCCGGTGGCTTCGTCGAAGAGGGGCGTGCCGCCGGGATACATGGTGCCGGGTGCGTTGCCGTACTTGTCGAGGCCGCGCTTCTGCAGTTCCGCGTCGAGGCAGGGAGAAGCTCCCTCGAGGCCCTGCGCGTCCGAAGCGATCGGCATCGCGGCGTTGTCCTTGCCGGGAAGCCTTCCCGCGGTCGGCTCTTGCGTCGCAGTGCCCTGCGGGAGCCTGGTCGCGTCCGGCTGCGTCGGCCCTGTCGCCTGCACCGCAGGAGCGGAATGGCACTGCATCGTCGCCGCCAGCACGAGGAGGGTTGCCCGGATGGCCATGGCTGTTATCCTGCGCCGCCCCGCACCTTTGCGCCAGCCCATGAAAAGCGCCTCCCTAGAGGATCGTCCGACGCCGCTGCTCCGCTTCGGGCCTGCGCTGCTCAAGCTCGAGCTGTTTCGCGCGCCACGCGCCTTGCCGCTCGAACCGTTCGCCGCCACCGGCCACCAGGCGCTGTCCCGCGGGCGGCAGGGAATGCCGGTCGCGCTGCGCGGCGCGGTCACCTACGAGATGCGCAAGACGCTGGAGATCTGGAACGCGAAGGCGGTGGACGCGGCGCCTGCGTGGCAGCCGGATCCCTCGCCGATGGCGCGCGAGCTGGCGGAAGAGCTTCCACCGCTTCCGCTCGTGGTCGCCCCGGCTGCGGACTCTTCCGCGCTCCTCGCTGCGCTCACGGTCCTGCGCCAGAAGCGCGCCGACGCGCGGGCGGTGGCGCTGCTCGCAGCCGATGGAGAGCTGCCCGATCTGCCGGTCGAAGCCGCGCTGCCGGACGGCGTCGAGCGCGTCCGCATCACCTTCAAAGAGGCGTCCGCGGCACGCTCGCGGGTCGCGCGCAGCTTGGGGCTCCTCGCGAGCCACGCATCAGCCGCCGCGGCGGTCTACGCCTTCGACCACGGCGGCCTCGCGTTGATCACCGCACCGGGCGAGCGCGAGTTCAGCCTGGAGGCGCGATGAAGACCGCGGTGCTCCTCGGCGTGGGCGGTCTTGGGTGCCCCGCGGCGCTCGCGTTGTCCGAAGAGCGGCCGTCGCTGCGCCTCGTGCTCGTCGATCCCGACCGGGTCGACCGTTCGAACCTGCCCCGGCAGATCCTCTTCCGAGAACACGACACAGGCGAGCTCAAGGCAGAAGTCGCTGCCCGCCGGCTTCCCAACGCGGTTGCGCGGCCCGTGCGTTTCGACGCCGGCACGGCAACCGCGCTCCTCCGCGAGGCCGACGTGGTGCTCGACGGCACCGACGATCCAGAGACGCGCTTCTTCGCCAACGACGAATGCCTGCGCCGCGGCATCCCCCTCGTCCACGGCGCCGCGCTCGGATGGACGGGGCAGCTCCTCACCATCCTGCCGTCCGGCCCCTGCTTGCGCTGCCTCTTCGAAGCTCCCCCACGCGATCCCGACACCTGCGCGCGCGCCGGCGTCCTCGCTCCGCTCTGCGGCCTGGTCGGGGCGGAGATGGCGCGGGCGGCGCTGGAGGTGTTGGACGGCCGCGGGCAGCCGGGCGTCCTCCGCCGTTTCGATGCCAGGCGCGGGACGGTGCGGCCTTTTCGCTTCGCGCGCGACGCGGCGTGCCCGGCGTGCATCCAAGAGCCGCCCACGAGAACGAAGGAGACACCGACATGCCCGTCACCGTGAAGATCCCCGCTCCGCTTCGGCCGCTCACCGCGAACCAGGCGGAGATCGCCGTCGAGAACGCCTCGACCGTCCAGGCCGCCATCGAGGAGCTCACCCGCAAGTACCCCGGCATCAAGGACAAGCTGCTCGACGACAAGGGCGGGCTCCGCCGCTACGTGAACCTCTTCAAGAACGACGAGGACGTGCGTGCCGGCCAGGGCCTCTCGACGGCGCTCAAGGAGGGCGATCGGCTGACCATCGTGCCGGCCATCGCCGGCGGATGGAGCTGACCGCCGCCGAGCAGGAGCTGTATTCGCGGCACCTGTTGCTCGACGGGTTCGATCAAGAGAAGGTCAAGCAGGCCTTCGTCGCTGTGCGCGGGAAGGGCGCAGCGGCACGTTGGGCCGCGCGGTATCTCGCGGCCAGCGGGGTCGGAGGGCTGCAGGTGGAAGAGCCGGGCTTCTGCACGGAGCTTCTCGCGCTCGCACCGCAGCTCCGGCTTTCGGGTTCCGATCCAGCGCCCTTCGTTTGCGCCCCTTGCGGCGACGGACCAGCCGACGGTGCCCGTGCTGCCATCGACACCCTCCGGCAGATCGCCGCCCCTGAAATCGCCGGGGCCGAACGGCGCGGGCCGGCGACGTGATTCTCGATTCGCTCGCAGACGCCATCGGCAACACGCCGCTGGTCCGGCTCCGCAGCATCGAGCCACCCGGCGTCGAGATCCACGCCAAGCTCGAATGGTTCAACCCCGGCGGCAGTGTCAAGGACCGGGCGGCGCTGCAAATCGTGAAGGACGCCATCACCCGCGGCGACCTCCCCGGCAAGACCTTGCTCGACTCTACCTCCGGCAACACCGGCATCGCCTACGCCTGGATCGGCGCTGCGCTGAAGATCCCGGTGGCGCTGGTGATGCCTTCAAACGTCAGCGAGGCGCGCAAGCGGATCGCCCGGGCCTTCGGCGCGCAGGTCATCTTCAGCGACCCGCTCGAGCAGTCCGACGGCGCCATCCGCCTCGCCCGCAAGCTTGCGCAGGAAGAGCCGTCGAAGTGGTTCTACGCCGATCAGTATTCGAACGAGGCCAACCCGCGAGCGCACGTGCTCGGCACCGCCGAGGAGATCTGGCGGCAGACGGAGGGACGGGTGACGCACGTCGTCCTCGGCATCGGCACCGGCGGCACCGTGATGGGCACCGGCCGCGGCCTGCGGGCGAAAAACCCGCGCATCCAGGTCATCGCGGTCGAGCCCGCCGAGGCCCTGCACGGCCTTGAAGGGTTGAAGCACATGCCTTCGAGCATCGTCCCGCGCATCTACAAAGAGGAAGAGCTGACCAGGAAGCTGTCGGTCGAAACCGACGCCGGCTGGGACATGGCCGACCGGCTCATCCGCGACGAAGGCCTCCTTGCCGGACACAGCGCCGGTGCCGCGGCGGAAGGGGAGTTGCGGGTCGCCCGCGAGCTCCGCGAAGGCGTGGTGGTGACCCTCTTTCCCGACCGCGCCGACCGCTACCTCCCCGCCGCCCCCGAGCGTGTAGTCGACGCCCCAGCCGAGCGTGTAGTCGAGGCCCCAGCCGAGCGTGGAACGGAGAAGCGATGAAGGAAGCGTTGCCCGCCATCGCCGCGCACGCCCGCGCGACGTATCCGGCCGAATGCTGCGGCCTCGTCCTGCGGGAAGCCTCCGGCGTTTTTCGGTTTCAACCCATCGCCAATGTCGCCGGGTCCGACGCCGGCCAGAAAACCAGCTCGCGCGGACAACGCGACGGTTACGTGATGGATTCAAAACAGCTCCTCGCCGCGCTGGAAACAGTGGAGGCGGCCGGGGGCTCGCTCTACGCCATCGTCCATTCCCATCCCGACGTCGGCGCGTATTTCTCCAAGGAAGACAAGGACATGGCCTTGGGGGGCGAGACGGAGCCGCTCTGGCCGGGCGTGCGATACCTCGTCGTTTCGGTCCGCAAGGGAGCGGTCGATGCCGCGAGGCTCTACACCTGGAATGCCGCCGCCCGCGATTTCGCCGAAGAGGAAGTCTCCGAGATTGCGGTTGAATAGCGTAAACGATTGGTTTGGTTATTTTGCCGCGCATCCGGTAAACCTTGCGAAGTGAGCGCTCGCCGGGTATCTTGCGCCACCTTTTCAGTGAGGAGCGCGCGACACGCCATGACCTTGGGCACGCCTACGAGCGGTTTTACCGTCTGGTTCACCGGCATGAGCGGAGCTGGCAAGTCGACCCTCGCGCAGGGCCTGGCCAACCGCCTGCGGCGCCTGGGGAAAACCGTCGACGTGCTGGACGGTGCCGAAGTCGAGCAGATGCTGTCGGTCGGCTCCGCCGGCACCAAGGACGAGCGCAACGCGGAAGTGAAGAAGCTCGCCTGGCTGTGCAAGCTCGTCACCCGCGGCGGCGGCATCATCATTCAATCGGCGGTGGAGAGCCCGTACCGGGACGCGCGCGACGACGCACGCCGGCAGATCGGCCGCTTTGCCGAAG
The DNA here is from genome assembly GCA_036488495.1 of Myxococcales bacterium. GTDB lineage: Bacteria > Myxococcota > Myxococcia > Myxococcales > 40CM-4-68-19 > 40CM-4-68-19. The sequence goes on from DASXHM010000288.1 coordinate 7,214, forward strand.
TCTTCGTCGAGTGCCCGACTGAAACGCTCATCTCCCGCGACCGGACCGGCAAGTACAAGAAGGCGCTGGCGGGCGAGTTGAAGACCCTGGTCGGCATCACCGAGCCTTACGAGCCGCCCACGCACCCGGAAGTCGTCATCGACACTAGCAAGCACAGCGTCGACGAAGCGGTGGAGCACGTCCTGGGCCAGCTCGTGGCCCAGCGGCTGCTCGACCCGACGGTCGCGGCAATGAGGAGCCGCCCCAAGGTGCAGGCGCGGGCAGCGGCCTCGAAGCGCGTCGAGCCTGCCAAACCGGAAAAAGCGGCAAAACCGGAAAAGCCGCAGGCCCAGAAGCCGTCCGCCGCTCCGAAAGCGGACAAGAAAGTCCTCAAGCTGCCCCCGCCGAAGCCGGCGAAGGCTCCGGCAAAGCCGAAGGCTGCACAGCGGGTGGCCCCGGTCCGGAACAAGCCGGCAGCCCGCACCGCTCGCATCGCCGCGGGCGCAAAGCGCAAGCGGTAGGCTTGTCTTCGCCGCGCGCGCCCAGTACCTGAACGGCCATGGACCTGCAGGCGAAGCGTACCGCCGCCGTCGAGCGGCTGCGCGGTCTGGAAAGCGTGCTCGTCGCCTATTCGGGCGGCGTCGACTCCGCGTTTTTGCTCGCACTGGCGCTCGAGGCGCTCGCGGACAAAGCGGTGGCGTTCACCGCGCTGTCTCCGGCGGTGGCCCCGGACGAGCTCGAAGGAGCGCGCGCCGTCGCGCGAAAGCTGGGCGCGGTCCACGTCGAAAAGCGCTCCGGCGAATTGGAAGATCCGCGCTATGCGCAAAACCCGGTCAATCGCTGTTACTACTGCAAGACCGAGCTGTACACGCTCGCCAAGGACGAGGCGAAAGCGCGCGGTTTGAAGGCGGTCGTTTCCGGTACCAACGCCGACGAGCTTTCCGACTACCGCCCAGGCCTCGCCGCGGCCGACGAACACGACGTGGTGCAGCCGCTCGCGGAGGCGGGCCTGACCAAGGACGAGATCCGCGCGCTCAGCCGCGCCATCGGTCTCGCCACCTGGGACAAGCCGCAGCAGCCTTGCTTGTCGTCGCGGATCCCGTACGGCACCGAAGTCACCGCCGAGCGCCTCGCGCAGCTTGCGCGGAGCGAAATGGCGCTGCGCTCCTTGGGACTGCGCGAATTTCGCGTCCGCTACCACGGCCAGGTGGCGCGGATCGAAACCTCCGAGGCGGAGCTGGTCCATCTCTTGCGCGTTCGTGCCGAGGCCTCGCGGGCGCTGAAGGAAGCCGGCTTCCAATACGTCGCCGTCGACCTGGAGCCGTTCCGCTCCGGCCGCCTCAATGAAGGCCTGGTCTCGCTTCGCGCTCGCTGAGTTCAAGCCGCGCTCACCGGGTGATCAAACGGCGCGGAACGGATCCTTCCCCGCAGGGTAGAGCACCTCGACGAGCGTGAGCCCGTCCGCCGGGGCACGCGCTCCTCGCCACGGCCTGTGCGACACAGCCAGCTCGCGCAGGCTTTCGGGCGCCGAATACCCGAGCGCGACCGCGCCGAGATGCCCGGCCAGATTGCGCACCTCGTGCTTGCGAAAGGCGCTGGCCTCCACCAGGAGGACTCCTTCTTCGGAGAGCGACCAGCTCCTGAGCGGCGGAGCAGGGCGGCGATCTTTCGAAGGCGACGAAAGCCCCGGCAGCTCAGCCAGACCGTCGAGGCCGCGCAACGCCGCGCGCGCCCGCTCCCAATCGCCGCCTCGAACGAAGCAGCCAAGCTCATAGCGGTAGCGCTTTCCGCAGGAAGTCGCCCGCGCATGGAAAGAATCCGGCGCAGCGGTAGAGCGGAGCAGCTTCAGGCCCTCCGGCAACACCAGCGCGGAAGGATCCATGCTGCTCGTCCGGAGCGACGCCACCTGTCCTTCCGCATGCACCCCTGCATCGGTCCGCGAGGCGCCATGGATGACGAGCCGCCGCCCGAGCAGCGCCTTCACCGCATCTTCGAGCGCGCCTTGCACCGTGTAGAGCCCGGGCTGCTTCTGCCAGCCGCGAAAGCGCGCTCCGTCGTAGGCGAGGAGCAGCGCGTAGTTCACGTCTTCGGGCGCGGCGGAATCGGGCAGTCGAGGTAATCGCGGCAGATCACCCGCATCGCCGCCACCCCGGAGTTGAAGGCGCTGATGATCGACCCGCCCTTCTTGCCGGCGGTGAGATCGCCTGCGAGGAAGAGCCCGGGCACCGACGTCTCGCCTCCCTCGCGAAGCGTCGGCTCCCCTCCGCGAAGCTCGATGCCCGTCGCCTGTAGGAAGCCGGCCGGCGTGGAGCCTCCCAACGCGTACACGACGTGATCGTAGACGCGCGGCGGAATGCCCTCCTGCTTGAACACCGCGCGCGGCTTTCCCTCGAACGCCTCCAGCCGGTCCACGTCGCTCGGCAAGAGCAGCGAAAGGCGGCCGGCCTTCCCCATCGCGTGGATGTCGGCGTGGTTGATCTGGTTCATCCGGGTGATCTCCGGCCGCCGGTAGGAGAGGTCGACCTTGAAGCCGCGGGCGACGAGATAGTGCGCGAAATCCGCCGCCGAGTCGCCGCCGCCGACCACCAGCGCCTGCTCGCCTTCGAGCTTCTCGCTGGTCACGTCGAAGTGCACCCGCCCGCGCAGCTCGCTTCTCGGGACCTTGTAGTCCGGCTGGTTGGGCCTGCCGAGGATGCCGATGGCAATGACCACCACCTTCGCCACGTAGGTGCCCTTGCTGCTCGTGATCTCGAACTTCTGCTCGCCGTCCAGCTTCTTGATGTACTCGACGCCCTCGTCGTAGCGGACGTCGAGCTCGAATTTCTGGATGGTCTCGCCCAAGAAGTCGAGCGTCTGTTGCTTG
>DASXHM010000368.1:0-9360 GCA_036488495.1 Myxococcales bacterium
TACGAGCTCGTGCTCTCGGAGAACGGCTCCCGCGACGGCACGGTCGCCATCCTCGAAGAGCTGCGGCAGACCCTGCCGCGCCTGCGCTATCTGCACGGCGACGAGCCCAACTACGGCAAGGCGCTCAAGCGCGGCATCCTCGACGCTCGAGGCGATCAGGTGATCTGCGACGAGATCGACCTCTGCGACGTCTCCTTCTACGAGCGCGCCCTGCCGCTGCTCGCCGCCGGCGCCGATCTGGTGATCGGCTCCAAGGCGATGAAGGGAGCCGACGACGAACGGCCTTTCCTGCGCCGGGCCGCTACCCGGATCATCACCGTCCTCTTGCGCATCACCACCGGCTTTCGCGGCACCGACACCCACGGCCTCAAGGCCTTCCGCCGCGACCGGCTCCTCGACGTCGCGCGCGCGTGCGTCGTCGATCGCGATCTCTTCGCCTCCGAGCTCGTCATCCGGGCCGAGCGGATGGGCCGCGACGTGCGCGAGATCCCCATCGCGCTGCGCGAGCGGCGGCCGCCCTCCACGCACCTCTTCAGGCGGGTGCCGCACGTCTTGAAGGGGCTCTTGCGCCTCGGCTGGGTGATCCGGATCCGCTACCGTTAAAAGTCCTTCGTGTAGAGCACCGAGATGTCGCTGTTGCGATCGCCCAACGTCGCCTCCGCCGACACCGAGCGGTTGAACTCGTACTCGATCCGGCCCTCGCTCGTGTTCTCGTTCGGCGCCGGCGTCAGCCGCTGTCGGTAGCCGATGAAGATCCGGTCGCCGATGTACTTGCCGACCGAAGCCTCCTGCGTGCTGGTGTCGATGGTGAGCACGTCCACCGGCAGGACGCTCGCGAGCTGCTTGCGCACCTGACCGAAGAGCAGGCTTCCCAACACGCTGGTCGCCGCCCCCGAGAGATCGACGCCGCCGCCGGACTGCGTCGCGCGCCCTTGGATGCGCCCGGTCGCGAGGAAGAAGGCGATGGCGTCCTGGTCCATCGGCGGGGTCGAGCTCATCTCGAGCTGCGGGTTCTGCGCCGACCCCGAGACGGTGATGGTGACGTTCGCCTGCGGGTTCTCGAACAGCGCCTTCACTTCCAGCTCGGGGTCGGTGATGTCGCCGCCGGTCTCGGTGATCTTGGCGTCGATGATGGTGAAGCGCCGGCCCAGCGCATTGAAGGAGCCGTTCGGGACGTGAATGGTACCGTCGGCGGTGGGCCCGTCCGGATGCTGCGCGTCGTAGTCGAAGACGAGGTTGGTCTCGAGCGGGAACTCGAAGTCCTCGGCCTTCACGTAGAGGTGGACGATCTCGAGCTTCGCGTGCGCGCGCAGGGTGGCCGTCTTCTTCGCCTCCGCTTCGGCGTCGGCCTCTTCCGCGGTCTGGTCGGGCGGGTGCGGGCGGTGGCCAGGCTCGACGATCTCGATGTCCGGGTTCGGCTTCAGCTTGGGCAGCTTCTTGTCCGGCAATCCCTGGATGACGATGCGCGCCTCGGGGATCTTGGCGTTCGCGTGCAAAAGGCCGTCGCTGTAGTCGCCGAACAGGTCCACTTCGGCGGTGACGTCGGCGCGCTGCTCCCCTGCCTGGCGGACCGGGACCGCGCCCGCGGGCAGGGGCGAGCCGTCGGGTCGCTTCCGGTCGCGCACCGACTCCGCATCGCCCAGGTGGATCTCGCCGGAGAACTCGAACGCGTCCGGAACCGCGGGGTCGTTGTTCGGCTTTCTCGATGCGACGAGGACGGTACTGAAAGTGCCGGGGCCGGTGGTGCCGGTGATGCGATCGATCACCACCTCTTTGGGCGAGAACTTGGCGTCGAGGCCGACGTCCTCGTAGACGCCCTGGCCGATGATCTCCGCGAGGCCGCCCTTGAGATGCGCCTCTCCGGTGGGCAGCGCCTTCAGCGGCGGCCCGGAAGCCTTCACTTCCATGTCGAGCGTGCCCGCCGCCTTGCGGACGCGCGGCACGATGCCGCTCAGGAATGCCAGGTCGAGCTTCTTGGCGGTGAGCTCCGCGTCGAGATAGCCGCTCGTGATCGACTGGGCGCCCTCGCGCATCAGGGTGCGGCCGCCCAGATCGGCCTTCAGCTTCGCCTTGCCGACGAAGCTGCCGCCGCCGGGCGGATCGAGACCTACGTGCAGCACCGCGCCTGCGTCGTTGGCGTCGAGATCCACCTCCGCCGAGCCGAGCCGCGTCTCCCGCGCGGAGACGTCCTTGATGGAGAGCTGCCCCTTGAGCCGCGGCCGCGCCGCCGTTCCCGCGAGTGTGACGCGCCCGACCACCCGCCCCTCTGCAACTGCGTTGCGGCCCGCGAGCTGGGATGCGCGCGCGATCGGCAGCCCGGGAATCTCCAGGGTCAGGCCGAGCTGGCGATCGAGGAGCGGGGCCACCGCGTCGGGGTCGTCGCGCCGCCTGAGCAGCTCGACCAGCTCTCCGCCGGACAGCGCGGCATCGGCATCGAGCCGCGCCACCACCGCCGGTCCCGACTGCGCTCCGAAGGTCAACTTCACTTTCGGGCCGACGTCGAGTTGCCCCTGGAAACCCAAACCGTGCAGCTTGCCCGAGCTGACGTTCTCTCCGGCGGTGATGACCTGCAGGGTGGGCTTGAGCGGAGTTCCCGAGAGCCGCGCCGTCAGGTTGACCGTGCCCGTGCTCCCTGCCGGCAACACGCCGGAGCTCGCCAGGCGACCGAGATCGAGCTGGGTCACCGCCAAGGTCATCTTCAGCGGGCGCTCAATCGCCGAGCGCAAATAGGCCTTGTCGCGCACTGCCCGGTGCAGATCGAAGGGCGCCTCCGCCGTCAGGCCCAACACCTGCGCGTCGCCCAACGACACCCTGGCATCGAGCGCGACCTTGCTCTTGTCGAGGAGCAGCCCGGTCCGGGCGCCGATGTCCCGCACCGCGTCCGCGCCCAGGCCGTGCCCGTCGAGCGAGAGCGTCGCCCTCGGGTTTCCCAAGCTGCCCTGCACCGACAGCGTCGCCTGCAATTCGCCGCGCGCCTTGTGCGCCACGAGCTTCTCGACCTTCGCGGTCTCCGCGAGCTTCGCCACGTCGATGGAGGCGAGATGGGCGTCGAGCTGCAGCGGCGTCGCGTCCGGGAGACGTTGCAATCCTTCCACCGGCAACTGGCCGGTCCAGTCGAAGCGCAAGAGCCGTCCCGAGGTCACCTGCCCTTCGGTTTGCAGCCTGCCCTTCTGCACCTTGCCGTGCGCATGGGCGTCGATCTCGAGGTTGCCCGCGCGCTTCGCCCCGGCGCCGGCCACGTCGAGCTTCACTTCCAGGTCGGGCGCCGCGCGCGGTCCTTGCGCGACCGCGTCCAGGTCGACCATGCCGTGCAGCCCCAAATCCTTGGGCAGCGCGAACGCCGGCAGGTATGCGAGGTCGAGATGCGAGATGCCGAAGCGCGCGTCGATTCGTCCGGGCGGCTCCTGCAACCGAGCCTGGAAGCGGAGCCCGCCGTGCGGCCCGTTCAGCTCGATCGGGTCGACCACCACCTCGTCGCGGAAGTGCACGTTCGACTCCCGCGCGAGCCGCAGCTCGTTGCCGGGATAGGCGACGACGAAGTTGGAGAGACGCAGGCCGTCTTTGTCGTCGTCGATGGTGGCGTCACCCACGACCGAGAGCGCACCGCCCTGCACGCCCGCGCCGATGCGCAGATGAGCGACCGGCCATTGCAGGTCCATCGCCACCCGCGGCGCTCCCAGGTCGACGGCGCCGGCGACGAGCCGCTGCGCTGCGAGAGTGAGCTGCCCATCGGGCGTGTCGATGCGCCCGTGCAGCCCGCCGTCGACCGCCAGCCCGTCGATGGCGAGGGTGGGGCCGAAACGGAAGCGCGGTGCGCGCAGGTGGAGATTCGCGTCGGGGCGGCGCGGCGATCCGGTGAGGTGCGCCGCCAGCTTCAGCGCGCCCGCGATCGGCGTCGGCGGCTTGCGGGTCAGCACCCCCACCGCCTTGCCCACCGCCGCCAGATCGGGAGCGTCGACCAGGAGGTCCATCTTGAGCGCGTCGAACGCCGCCTCGCCGTGCGCTTTGACCTGAAGGCCGAGCGCGGTCGCGGTGAACGCCTTGATCAGCCCCTGCCGCCCTTCGATGCTCGCCTGAAGGTCGGCGGCGATCTCGCCCATCCGGTCGACGTGCGCGGGCCCGACGTGGACCACCCCTTCGAAGGTGCCTTCGACGCCGTGCTCGTCGAAGCGCGGCGCGCCCTTGCCGTGGACGGAGGCGCGGGCGGTGATCTCGCCCTTCGGCGCCAGCCCGGTCGCGGCGCCGGGATCGAGCTTGTCGACATAGAGCTGCAGGTCCCAGCGCGGGTCCTTCTCCAAGGTGGCGGTCGCGCGCGCCTGCAGCTTCCCCTTCGGCAAGCCGAGCTGCAGCTCGACCTGGGCAGTGTGGCCGTCGCTCTTGACGATGGCGGATCCGTGCACATCGCCCAAAAGCAGCTTCGGCCCTTCGCGCTTGGGCAAGAACGCGTCCACGTCCCGCGGCGCGACGACCAGGTCGGTGAAGTGCAATTCGCCGGACATCTTCGACAAGTCCCAGGAGCCGCTGGCTGCGAGGTTGCTCCCACCGACGTGCGCGTGCAGCCCGCGCAGCGAGACGACGCCGGTCGCCGCGGGGCCTTCGATGCTCGCGTCGACGTCGAACGCGAGCTTTGCGTTGCCCGGCGCCGCGAGCTGCCCGGCGAGCTTGAGCTTCGCCGCCGCGGCGTCCTTCGCGTAGAGGGCGTGCGCGCCTTCGATGTCCAGATCCTGCAAGGCGAAGGTGGCCGGCTCGCCGAGGGCCGGGCGCAGCGCGACAGACCCTTGGCGCAGCTTCAGGTCGCGCACGTCCACCACCCAGGCGAAAGGTCCCTGCGCGGGTGGCTTCTCGCCTGCGACCTTCTTCGGCGCGAGCGCGCGCGACAGCGTGGTGTCCTTCGTTCCCGGAATGGAAGCGATCTCCAGCCAGGGCCGATCCAGCTCCACTTCGCGCAGCACGATCTGATGCCGGGCGAGCGCGAGCGGCGACACCGAGATGCAGGCCCGATCAGCCGAGGCGACCTTGTGGTTGTCCGGATCGCGCAGTTCGACATTCTGCGCGCAGATGCGGATGAAGCCGCGGACCTGGACTCCCCGGACGCGCAGGTCCCCTTGGATGGCAGCGCGCGCCTGGTCGGTGACGAGCTTGCCCAGCTCCTCCGCGCCGGATCCGGTGTGCAGCCAGACGAGCGCACTCCCAATCGCCAGCACGATGAAGCCGAGAAAGGAGAGGAAGACGAGCCAGAGCACGCGGCCGGCCTTGCGCAAGCCCGTCCGCCGTGGCGCTGCGGGCGGCCTTGCCCCGGGCATTTCGGAGTGCACGGGTTCTGGCGGATGCTCGCTCACGTCCGCTGCAATGTTGGCACGGGGCGGTCCATCAGAAAGCGGCCAACGTCTCCTCGACAAGGCCTCATCAGAAAGCCTCGCCGAGGGTGATGTGCACCGCGTACCGCTGCAGGTGCAGACAGCTATGGTCGCCGTCCGAGCAGTGCACGCTGATCCGCGTCGGCAGCGGCACCTGCCGCCCGGTGATGTCGGTGCTGGTCGTCTGCGTGAACTGGTCCTGCGGGTTCAAGATGTAGCCGACGTCGGCGCGGATGGCGCCGAATCCGGTGATGTAGCGAAGGCCGATGCCGGGCGAGACTTCCAGCGGCCCGTGCTCGAGCGGGTTCTTCCAGGTGTCGTTCGAGACCCGGCTCGCGTCGATGAAGGGAACGATGCCGAGGTGGTTCAAGATGAAGTCGGTGCGAAAGCGCAGCTCGGCGGAGAAGAGCAGCGCGGTCGTGCCGCCGATGGAGACGGTCTCGGTGGCGAACGGCTGGGCGCAGGGAAACGGCCCGGCGGTGCAGATGGGGGCGGCGCCGATCTTCGGGCTCTGCTGCAACGGGGCGTAGCCGCGCTGGTCGTTCTGCCCGCCGAAGGCGAAGCGCTGCGCGAAAGGGCTGCCGGTGCCTTCGGTGATGAGCGCGCCGTACTCCGCCCTGGCCGCCACCACCAAGAAGCGCCCGAAGGGGATGTAGAAGCGGATTTCCGGGTTCATCCGGAAGTACTGGAACGACCCCGGCCGCAGCGCCTGCTGCAAGCTCACCGTCGAGTAGAAGCCGCTGGTGGTCTCGATGGCGCTGTCGCGGTCGTCGAAGGTGTAGCGCAGCTCCGGGTAGGTCAGCGTGCACGAGCTCGGGCAGTCGTTGAAGAAGGCGGCGCCGTTTCCGGCCGTGCTGATGACGTTGAAGATGTCGGTGTGCAGGTCGACCATGAAGTAGCGAACCAGGTTCAACGACGGCGCGAAGGAGTGCTTCCCGTAGCGATAGAGGAGCCCGACCCGCAACGCCACCTGATCGTAGACGTAGCCGCCCTGCACTTCGCGGTCGAACTCCGCCCGGTTCACCGAGTCGAGTCCCGGCTTGAAGATGTTCGGCACGGTGAGGATGGCGCTGTTCTCCGCGGTGATCCCGGACTGCGAGGGGTTGTAGTCGAACGGGCTGTTCACGAACGCGTAGCCGACCGTGCTCTGGAGCTCGAGCCTTCGCAGGCCGCCGAAGAGCGATCGGTTGGCGTATTCGGCATGCACCCGCGGGAGCACCCAGCGCTGGTCCTCGGCCGAGCCGCCCACGCCGAGACGGAAAGTCTGGAACGGCGCCTCGCGCACGTTGACCCGCACTCCCGCCACCGGGTCGTCGCCGAGCGGCTCCAGGCCGACGCGCGCTCCGGAGAAAGTGCCGAGGTTGTAGACGCGCTGCTGGGCGAGCGCGAGCGCCTGCGGGCTGTAGGGGTCGCCGGGATCGATGCCGGTCGCGAACTTGATCTCGTCTGAGGAGATGCGCCGGTTGCCGGTCACCGTCACCTTGCCGAACTTGTACCGATCGCCGGTGTCGCAGTCGTAGAAGATGCGCGCCGTCGCATCGGCAATCGACACCTCCACCCTGCCGTCCACGTCCGCCTCCGCGAAGCCGTGCTCCTTCAGCTTCTCCTGCGCGACGTCCTTCGCTTTTTCGTAGACGTTCTCGTCGAAGAAGTCGCCCGGATGCACCGGCATCGCCTGGTCGACGTCCTTCTTCTCGTCAGAGCTGAGCTGCGAAAGGCCGTTGAAGGTCTGCTCGACCACCCGGGCGCGTTTGCCTTCCTCGATCTTGACGATCACGGTGACGCGGCCTTTGTCGTCCTTCTCGGTGCGGATGTCGGCGATCTTGGCGGAGAAGAAGCCCTTGATGTTGTACCAGCGCACGAGCCGCTTCTGGTCGATCTCGAACAGGTCCGCGTCGTAGTAGCGCGCGGTCTTGGAGAAGAATCCGCTGGTGGGCGCGGTGACGATCTTGCTGAGCAGCTCCTTCGAGCCGATCGAGGCGTTTCCTTCGAACTTGATCTGCGCCAGGACTGGATGGCCCAGGTACGGCTTGTAGGGAGTCGCGCAGGCGCAGGCGAGGAGGGCAAGGAAGAGAGTTCTTTTCAAGGCGCGGGAAGCTTAGTGCGTGAGCTGCGAAGATGAAGTCCGTCGCTCGGCGCAAACGCTCAAGGCTCAACGGTCAGAGTGCGCCGTTCGCCGCTCGCCGTTGAGCTTGGGCCGCAAGAGCAGATGCAGGTGCGCCTTTTCCCAGGCGCGCGCCCGCTCGTAGCCCGGGAAGCGCCGCTCCGCCTCGCGGAAGCTGCGGCCGTGGACGGTGCGGCGCCCGTCGCTGCCCGGCGCGGGCGGGAAGAGCTGGTGGAGCATCTCGTGGAACACCACCATCTCGACGAAGTAGCGCGGCACCCGCTCGTCGTCGAGCGCGGGATGGATGCGGATGATCTTCTGGTCGTGGAAGTAGACGCCCATCTTGATGGAGCGCCGCCTTCCGCCGGGCGCCCTTCGTCCCCAGCCGATCCGCGCCTCGATGCGCCCCTCGAAGTGGCGGGCGTTGATCGAGGCGTAGATCTCGAGCAGATCGTGCACGCGGCCGTGGGCGGAGAGCTGCGGCTCGGTGCGCGGCGTGCTCCTGCGGATCAGATCGCGGTGGGTGCGGACGTACTCGTCGATGGCGCGGCCGTGGGTGCGCCGGTCCTGGCCGGTGAAACCGGCGATGGCGCAGACGACGTGCTCGTGCGCGCTCGCGAACATGTGGTGGAGGCGGAAGTGCAGGCGGCCGCGAACGCGCCGGTAGCTGACCATGGTCCAGGCGTTGTCGGTCAGCTCCACCTCGACCGGTTCGGCGAGCAAGGAGCTGAGCTGTGCGGCGAGCACGAGGCTCGCGCCGTCGCGCGTGAGATGGATCCGCGAGGAGGGCTCGCGCTCCACCAGCGGCGAGGGTCCTCGCTCTTGTGCCGCTTCAGGAAAGAGGCTGAGCTGGCGCATCCTGGAAGGCATTGTAGCAAGGAGCGCGATCGATGCGGCGGCGCCTTCGATTGAAAAAGCTGGTTGGTTTGTTTGACGTGCAAGATCCGCGTCTGTATCGTGGCGCGCACGCTCACCGAGAGCGAAATTTCGGAGGGAGACCAAGGATGGCAATGAAGAAAGCCGCAAAGAAGGGCGCTGCCAAGAAGGGTACTGCCAAGAAGGGCGCTGCCAAGAAGAAGGGCGCGAAGAAGAAGTAGCAGCCCGGACTCGTCCGGGCGGCCTCCACCATTGCGAGGCCGCCCGCGGGTCGTGAAGGCAGTAGAAGTTCTGCAGTGCCAACCCCCCTCACAGACGAAGAGAGAGCGCGGCTGGTCGCGGAAGTGCGCGGCCTCGAAGGCGCTCAACTGCAGAAGCTCTGGCTTCCGTCGGCGCAGCTCTGCGTCCTCCAGCTTCGCGTCCCCGGACGGTCGCAGCTCGCGGTCCTGGATACGCGGCTCTCGGTGATCGCCCTCGCAGAGGAGCGGCCGACTTCGCCCGAAGGCGCGCCCAAGTCGCAAGCGACGCTCCGCAACGCGCTCGAAGGGGCGCGACTTCTCGGTGCGCGCCTCGTGCGCGCGAACGATCGCCGCGACTCATCGCCGTGGCTCGATCTGGAGACGCCGCGCGGGAGGCGCGCGCTGGTCGCCGAGGAAGCGCTCCTCCTCCTCGGCGATGGGCGCAGGATCCTCTGGGCCTCGAGCGGGGCGACCCGGCGTCCAGGCTCGACCTATCCGGAGACGGTGGACCTTGCACTGCCCGATGCGCCGGCGTTGCCCGGCCGGGAGGAGCTGCTCCGCGATGCGATGCGCGACGAGGAGGAGCGCGGCCTCTCGTTGCGCAAGCGGGAGGTTTCGGCGCGGGTCAAGGCGCGGCTGTCGAAAGCGCGGCGGACGCTCGCAGCCGTCGAGTCCGATTCCGCGCGCGCCTGGTCCGCGGACGAAGGGCGCAAGAAGGCGGAGCTGCTCTTGCCGCATGCGTCGCGGATCCCGCGCGGAAGAGCCGAGGTGCAGCTTCCCGACT
>DASXHM010000369.1:0-44574 GCA_036488495.1 Myxococcales bacterium
ACGCGACTTCGAGGCTCGCCCGTAGCTCCGCGGCAGCCCAAGACCGTCCGTGAGGGGCGAGACTTGCACGAGCGTCGCGCGAGGGCGCCCCCGCCGGCGACCCTTGCAGTCGAGCCCGACGTCCCAAGCGATGCGCTACGCCGACTGCGTGAGCTGCAACACCATCTCGGAAAAGCTGGCCCAGCGAATCGGCTTGATGAGGTACGCGGTCGCCCCCACCTCTTCCGCCTGCGCGCGGTCCGCGGGCATCGACCGCGCCGACAGGATCAGCACCGGGACGTCGGCGAACCGCTCGATCAAGCGGATGCGCTCGCAGACCACGTAGCCGCTCGAGTCGGGGAGCATCAGATCGAGGCAGACGATGGCAGGCAGCCGCACCGTCTCGAGCAGCGCCAGCGCCGCCTTGCCGGTGCCGGCCTCGTCGACGGCGAACCCGAGCTTCTCCAAGTACTTCCGGAGCAGCTTGCGGATTTCCGGGTCGTCCTCGACGACCAACGCCGATCGCGGGGTGTCCGCCAAAGCTCTAGCTCGCGCCGCGTCCCGTGATCACGATGGGCACAGTGCGGAAGATCAGGTTGAAGTCCCGCGCCAGGCTCCAGTGGTCGATGTACTGCATGTCGAGGTACATCCAGTCCTCGAACGTGATCTGGTTGCGCCCCGAGACTTGCCAGATGCAGGTCAGGCCGGGCCGCACCGAGAGCCGCCGCCGCTGCCAGGCGTCGTACTGCGCCACCTCTTTCGGCACGGGCGGGCGCGGACCGACGATGCTCATGTCGCCGCGGAGCACGTTCACGATCTGGGGCAGCTCGTCGATGGAATACTTGCGGATGAACCGGCCGATGGAAGTGACGCGCGGATCGTTGCGCATCTTGAAGACGGGACCGGTCTGCTCGTTGGCCTTGGCCAAGGTGTCTTTCAAGGCCTCGGCGTTGACCACCATCGAGCGGAACTTGAGCATCGCGAACTCGCGGCCGTGCAGGCCGACGCGGACCTGACGGAAGAACACCGGGCCGCGCGAGGTGAGCTTGATGAGCGCGATCACCACCAGGAGCAGCGGCAACAGCAGCCACAGCGCGGTGCCGGAGATGACGATGTCGAAGAGCCGCTTCATCGAGAGCTGGAACGGCTGCGGCCGCACCGTCTGGTAGTGCAGGTAGCCGTCGGAGACGGCGGAACCGTCGATGGCCTGCGCGCGCTCGAGCCGGAACGCGTACGCGGGCAGCGCGAAGGGAACGCCGAACTTCTCGCAGACGCGGATGGCTTCCTGCATCTCGTCGCCATGCTTGCGGACGTTGCCGGCGATGTAGACCTCGTCCACCGGGTGCTTGCGCAGAACGTGCTCGATGTCGGCAGCGGCGCCGAAGATCTCGAGCGGGTAGGATGGGCCGTAGCTGCGCTTCAACAGGTCGACGTCCTTCTCGGTCTCGGGCGCGAGCTGGAGGTGGCCGGCGATGACCTGGCGGCGCCTCTGCCGCAGATCCTGCGCGGTCAAACGGGCGATCGGGCCGACGCCCACGATCAGCACGTTCTCGACCGGCTTTTCCTTGCTGTGGAACTGCCGGAACACGGCCACGCGCAAGAGCATGGCCGTGCACCAGAGCAGGATCATCATGTGCGGGACGCGCGGCAGCGCGGTGCCTGCTGGAGCGAGCAGATCGAGGATGGCGAGGACGGTGATCCCGGCCGCGGTCTGGATGGCGATCATCGCCGCCTCGTCGAGGAGGCTGCGGTCGTACGCGAACGAGGCGTAGTGCCGGAGAGCGGCGGCGGTCACGACCCAGGTCGAGACGAGCGCAGCGCTGACCCAGACGAAGTTGTGCAGGCTCACCGCGGAGGTGTGCGGGCCGTATCGCCAGGCGTAGGCGACCCCCGTGACGAGCACGACGAGCAGCATGTCCGCGACGATGTTGAGGCGCGATGTGAACCCGGCGGAAAGCAACGTCTCGCGGGGCTGCTCCGCTGTTGGACGCTTCTCGGTCATCGGCTTGCTTGGTCCTTCGGTCCGCAGCCTTCGGAGGGGTCGCCCCCGAAAGCCCGCACCAATCGTAGGCTTCACTAGGATGCTCGGTCAAGGAACGACCGGGATGTGCCGCAGCTACTCGCTAGACAACCGAGGCGGCTCCACAATTCCCACAACGTCGGACCGCCGTCCCGTTATTTCTCTGCTGTAACTCTACCGTCACGCGGTTCTCGCAACGTCTGCAGGACGATCACTGCAAACCGCGGATCGTCCACCAGATAACGCTTGGACAGCCGCTTGGGCTCGAGCGAAAGACGGAACAGCCACTCCATGCCCGCCTTGGAGATCCAGGGCGGGGCTCTTCTCACCTGACCGGCGAGGAAGTCAAGGGTCGCGCCCACCCCGAGCAGGACGGCAGGGGCGAGCGCCTCCCGGTTGCGATGGATCCACAGCTCCTGCTTGGGCGAGCCCAGAGCGACCAGGACCACGTCGGGTCGGGCTGCCTGGATGCGGCCGATCAGCGCCACGTCCGGCTTCGTGAGGTCGATGCGCCCGTCGTAGATGCCGGCGATGCGGACCTGGCACTCGTTGCCGAGCCGTTGCGCGGCTTTCTCGGCCGCGCCTTTCGCGCCTCCGAGGAGGTAAATCGACCGGCCGGAGGCGCCGAGGCGCTTCGCCAGGGGCAGCGTCAGATCGGAGCCGGAGATCTTGGCGGGGAGCGGTGTGCCGAGCATGCGCGCCGCCCAGACCACCCACTGACCGTCCGCCAAAGAAACGTCTGAGAACTCGTATGCGGCTGCGAATTCTGGGTTTTTTTCGGCGGTGACGACGTGGTCGACGTTGGGGGTGAAGACCGCGCCGCCGCGTCCGATCAGCGACTCGATGGCCGAAAGCGCCTCTTCGAAGGTGACGCTGTCGATCCAGACGCGGCCGATCCTGATGCGGGACATGCGCGGACACTACCCCGTGGGATCGGCGTTCCGCTCAATCTTCGGCGGGGCTGAGCACGATCTCGAGCTGCTTCTTCGCCTTGGCGGAGATGTCGACGTACTTCACGCCGACGTCGAACTTCGCCGGCGCGCCTTCCGGCAGCGGCTCGAGCCACACCACTTCGACGACGCAGGTGACCTGGCTCGAATCGGGCAGGAACAGCTCCAGCTCGAGACGGTCGCCGATGGCGGGGGCTTCGTCGGCGTAGAGCCGCACTCCGCCCAGGCTCACGTCCGTCGCTTGTTGCTTCGCGAACAGCGGGCGCCCGACCGGACGGCAAAACACCTGCGCGCTCACGCGGGGAAACCTTCGCCGATCCACGGCGGCGGATGCTACTCAAGACCGCGCGCCGAGTCGAGGACGCGTTCGGGTGGGATTCCCACGCAGTTCCGGCCACCTATGCACGACCTCGGGAACTTTCGGCGCCACGGCGCATGTTAGAGGTTCGACATGGCTCCCTCCATCCAGGCGGCCTTCCGGACCGCAGCCGATCGCCATCCGGACCGCATCGCGCTCGAGCAGGGCGCGACGTCGATGGACTACCGTGCGCCCGCTTTGCGGGTGACGGCGCTGCGAGGCGCGCTGCGGGCAGCGGGCGCAGGTCCAGGCGATCGGGTGGCGCTGCTACTCTTGCGCAGCTTCGATCTGATCGCCGCCACCCTTGCCATCCTCGAGACCGGCGCAGCCTACGTGCCGCTCGATCCGCTGCAGCCTTCTGCGCGCCTGCAGTCGATGCTCGACGACGTGCGCGCCAAGGTCTGCGTGGTCGGGCCTGCTGCGCCGAAGCTGAACCTCCGAGCTGCCGCGTCCATCGATCCTTCGGCCGTGGCCGCGCCCGTCGACGGCGGTCCCGTCTGCCAGGGCACGCCCGAAGACGCCGCCTACGTGATGTACACCTCCGGCTCGACGGGGCAGCCGAAGGGCGTCGTGATTCCGCACCGGGGCATTTTGCGCCTCGTCCGCGACGCCACCTTCATGACCTTCGGCGCGGACACGTGCTTCCTTCAGCTCGCGCCGACCTCCTTCGATGCGGCGACGCTGGAGATCTTCGGGCCGCTTTTGAACGGCGGGCGCCTCGCGCTGATGCCGCCGGGTCCGCCCTCGCTCTCCGACATCGCGTCCGCGATCCACCGGCACCGGGTGACGACCTTGTGGCTCACCTCGGGCCTCTTCCACGCCATGGTCGACGAGCGGCTCGAGGATCTGGGCGAGCTTCGCGAGCTCTTGGCAGGTGGCGACGTGCTCTTGCCTTCGCACGCCGCGCGGGTCGTCACCCGCTGGCCTTCGCTGCGCCTCATCAACGGCTACGGCCCGACCGAAAACACGACCTTCACCACCTGCCACACCATCCGCTCGGTCGAACCGGGACGCAGCATTCCCATCGGCAAGCCCATCGACGGCACCAGCTGCCACGTCATCGGCGCGGATGGTCGAGAAGTCGCCGCCGGCGAGAGCGGAGAGCTTTTTGCCGGAGGCCTCGGCCTCGCGCTCGGCTACCTCGAGCGGCCGGAGCTGACCGCGGAGAAGTTCGTCTGCCTCCCGTCTGGAGAGCGCTGCTATCGCACGGGCGATCGGGTGCGGCAGCTTCCTTCCGGCGAGTACGAGTTCCTCGGCCGGCTCGACGATCAGCTCAAGGTTCGCGGGTTCCGCATCGAGCCCGGCGAAGTCGAGGCGCAGCTCAGCGCGCATCCGAAGATCCGCGAGGCGGCGGTGGGCGTGCGCGAAGCGGCGCCGGGCGACAAGCGTCTCGTCGCCTGGTACGTGGAGCGCGAGCCGGTCACACCCGAAGAGCTGCGCGCGTTCCTCAACGGCCGGGTGCCGGACTTCCTGGTGCCGTCGGCGATGCGGGCGGTGCCGAAGCTGCTCCTCAACCTGAACGGCAAGGTGGACCGCGCGACACTGCCGGATCCCTTCCCCAAGGCGCAGGCCGTTCCAGCGGTTGCCAAGACCGAGATGGAGCGCGGGGTGCTCGAGCTCTATCGCGAGGTGCTGAAGACGCCGCACGCCTCGCCGTCGCAGAACTTCTTCGAGCTGGGCGGCACCTCCTTGCACATCGCGCTCTTGCACGAGCGGCTGGAGAAGAAGCTGGGGACGACAGTCGCCATCACCCGGCTGTTCGAGTTTCCCACCGCATCCCAGCTCGCGGGACATCTCACGAACGGGCAGGGCGACGTCGGACTTGGGGCGCGCGCGCAGCAGATGGCGCAACGGCAGAAGGCGGCGCAGGCAGCGGCAGCCGCCAGGGGGCGCAAGCCATGAGCGGCATCGCCATCGTCGGAATGTCGGGAAGGTTCCCCGGCGCGAAGTCGGTCAAGGAGCTGTGGGACCTGGTCCGGGAAGGCCGGGAATCAATCCGCCAGTTTTCCTGGGACGAGATCGACGCCAGGGATCCGGCCGTGCTATCGCGCGATCCGTCGTATGTCCGCGCACGCGGCGTGCTCGACGGTGTCGCCGACTTCGATGCGCCGTTCTTCGGAGTGACCCCGCGCGAGGCCGAATTGATGGACCCGCAGCACCGCGTCTTTCTCGAGCTGTGCTGGGAAGTGCTCGAGGACGCGGGGTGGGATCCGGCGCGTTATCCGGGGTCGATCGGCATCTTCGCCGGCCAGAGCCTGCCCACGTACTTCCTCGCCAACCTCGCCTCCGAAGCGGGCGTGCTCGACCGCATCACCGGCGAGTACCAGGTGGGCAGCTATCCGTCGGTCTTGGGGAACGACAAGGACTATCTGGCGACGCGCGCATCGTACAAGCTCGACCTGAGCGGCCCGTCGATGACCATCCAGTCGGCTTGCTCGACGTCGCTCGTCGCCGTGGCGCAGGCGGTCAGCTCGCTCCTCGCCTGGCAGTGCGACATGGCCATCGCCGGAGGGGTGTCCATCACCTTCCCCGAGCGACGCGGCTACGCCTTCCAGGAAGGCGGCATGGTGGCGCCGGACGGGCACTGCCGTCCCTTCGACAAGGACGCGAGCGGGACCGTCTTCTCCAGCGGCGCCGGCGTCGTGCTCTTGAAGCGCCTCGAAGACGCGCTGACCGATCGGGACAACGTCGTCGCCGTCATCCAAGGAGCGGCGCTCAACAACGACGGCCAGCGCAAGGTCGGCTTCATGGCGCCGAGCCCGCACCGGCAGGCTGAAGTCATCGCCACCGCGCACGCCATCGCCGGGTTCGATCCATCGACCATCGGGCTGGTCGAGACCCACGGCACCGGGACGCCGCTCGGCGATCCGATCGAGTTCGAAGGGCTCTCGCGCGCCTTCCGCGCCGGCACCGACAAGACCGGCTTTTGTGCCTTGGGAACGCTCAAGGCGAACACCGGGCACATGGAAGTGGCGGCGGGGGTGTCCGGGTTGATCAAGACCGCGCTCTGCGTGCGCGAAGGCGTGATTCCGCCTGCGCACAACTATACGGCGTCGAATCCGAAGATCGATTTGCCTTCGAGCCCCTTCTATCTGCCCACCGAGCTTCGGCCCTGGCCGCTTGGGGATCATCCGCGCCGCGCCGGAGTGAGCGCGTTCGGCGTCGGAGGCACGAACGCGCACGTCGTCCTTGAAGAGGCGCCGCGGCGTGAGGATTCGGCAGAGGCCCCCGTGCGACAGGATTCCGCTTCGGAAGGCGCGCAGCTTCTCGTCGTCTCCGCGCGCAGCGAGAGCGCGCTGCAGGCGGCATGCAGAAATCTTTCGCAGGTGGTTGGTGAGGTTTCGCTCGGCGATGCAGCGTTCACCCTGGGCGAGCGGCGCGCGTTTTCTCACCGCCGCTTCGTCGTCGCCAAGGATCCGTCGAACGCTGCCGAGCAGCTTCGCAAGCCGTTCGCGGCAACCGCCGCCATCGAAGCTCCGCAGGTCGTGTTCCTGATGCCGGGCCAGGGCGCGCAGCACGCGGCCATGGGGGCGCAGCTCTATGCGCGGTACGAGGTGTTTCGCGAAGAGGCCGACCGCTGCTTGGCGCTTCTCGCCGACGCCGGCACCGACCTTCGCGGGCTCCTCTTCCGTCCCGCGCCGCACGACCCTTCGCTTTCGCAGCAGTTGATGCAGACGGCCGTGGCGCAGCCGGCGCTCTTCGTCCTGGAAGTGGCGCTGGCGCGGCTGTGGCAGTCGTTCGGGGTCAAGCCTTCGGCGTTCGTCGGGCACAGCGTGGGCGAGTTCGCGGCGGCGGCGCTGTCCGGGGTGATGCCGCTCGGTGAGGCTGCGCGCCTGGTCGCCGCGCGCGGGGCGCTCGTGCAGGCGCTGCCGCGGGGCTCGATGCTGTCGGTGCGGCTGCCTGCTCTCGAGCTTGGGCCGCTGCTCGGGCCGACGCTTTCGATCGCCTCCGAAAATGGTCCTTCGTTGTCGGTTGCCGCCGGGCCGACCGAGGACATCGAGGCGCTCGAGCGCGCGCTGTCGGCTCGCAAGGTCGTTTCCCGCAGGCTGCGGACTTCGCACGCCTTTCACTCGGCGATGATGGATGCCGCGGTCGGGCCGTTCGGCGAGAAGGTGCGCGGCATCCAGCTTCAGCCTTCGTCGGTCCCCATCGTCAGCACCTTGTTCGGCCGCGTTGCCGAGCCGTCCGAGCTTGCCGATGCTGGGTACTGGACCCGTCACCTGCGCGAGGCGGTCCGGTTTTACCCGGCCGTCAAGGCGGCGTCCGCGCTGCCCGGAGCGGTGTTCTTGGAAGTGGGGCCGGGGCGGGCGCTTTCGACGCTTGCGCGGCAGGCTGGCGCTTCCAGCGCGCACTCGTCGTTACCCGAGCCGTCCGAGGAGGGCGCGGACGAAGTGGCCTCGCTCTTGGAGGCTGCAGGGCGGCTTTTCTGCGCGGGCGTGCCGATCTCGGTTTCGCAACTCGCGCCTTCGAGCGCGCGGCGGGTCTCGCTGCCGACGTATCCGTTCGAGCGCAAGCGCCACTTCATCGAGCCAGCCGCGCCGTCACAGCGTGCGCCGTCCGAGGCGGCGGTGCAGCCGGACGGCGTCGGCAGCGCTTCGGACGATCCGATCGAAAGCCTTGTCCAGGCCCAGCTCGAGCTGATGCGCAAGCAGCTCGAGGCGCTGGGCACCGTCAGCTGATCTACGGGAGCCACATGAACGCAGAATCTCAGAATCCGCGCCTCGGGCGCCTGCAGGACGAGCTCCGCACCCTGGTGGCGGACGACTCCGGCCTCGATCTGGCGGGCGTGCCCGACGACTCCAACTTCGTCGACCTGGGGCTCGACTCGTTGTTCATGACCCAGTTCGCCATCACCGTGCAGCAGAAGTACGGCGTGAAGATCAGCTTCCGCGAATTGCTCGGCGATCTGTCGAGCATCGCGGCGCTGGCCACGCGCCTGGACTCGGCAATGCCCGCGGAGGTTCCCGACAGTTCTCAGACGATTTCCGCCGAAACTTCTCAGACGATTTCTGCCGGCGCAGGCGCAGGCGCAGGCGCCGCCGGCAGTTCTCAGACGCTTTCTAGCTCAGGCGCCGCGAGTTCTCAGACGATTTCTGCGGTGTCTTCCGGCACTTCTCAGACGACTTCGGCCGCTCGCCTCGAAGCCGTCATCGACCAGCAGCTTCGGCTGATGGCGGCGCAACTCGAGCTGCTTTCACGCGGGCGCGTTGCCGCGGCGAAGCCTGCCGCGCAGACCGCCGCCGCGCAGACCGCCGCCGCCCAACCGGCCGCCCCGCCACCCGCGACCCAACCGGTCGCCCCGCCGCCCACGCAACCGGCCGCGCAATCCAGCCCTGCTCCCGCTGTCGCCAGGCCCGCGTCCGCCGAAGACGAGGCCCACACCCGCTACGACGTGAAGAAGGCGTTCGGCGCCATCGCCCGCATCCACACCGCGCGCGACCACCACTTCTCCCCCGTCCAGCAGGCACGCTTCGACGCCTTCGTCCGCCGCTACACCTCCCGTACCGCGCACTCGAAGTCGTGGACGCAGAAGCACCGCGCCAACATGGCCGACCCGCGCGTCGTCTCCGGCTTCAAGCCGCACCTGAAGGAAATCGTCTACCCGATCGTCGTCGAGCGCTCGAAGGGCGCCCACCTCTGGGACCTGGACGGCAACAAGTACGTCGACGTCCTGAACGGGTTCGGCTCCAACTTCTTCGGCTACCAGCCCGACTTCGTCGCCGACGCGCTCAAGGCCCAGATCGACACCGGCTACGACGTGGGCCCGCAGACGCCGCTCGCCGGCGAAGCAGCGGACCTCGTCTGCGAGATGACCGGATTCGACCGCGCCGGCTTCTGCAACACCGGCTCCGAGGCAGTGCTCGGCTGCATGCGCGTCGCCCGCACCGTCACCGGCAAGAAGCTCATCGCCATGTTCACCGGCGCGTACCACGGCATCTTCGACGAGGTGCTCTCGCGCGCGACCAAGAAGGGCAAGAGCGTCCCCGCGGCGCCGGGCGTGATGCAGAGCGCGGTCGAGAACATCCTCTTGCTCGACTACGGAACGCCCGAGTCGCTCGCGATCCTGAAGGCGCGCGCGAACGAGCTCGCCGCGGTGCTGGTCGAGCCGATCCAGAGCCGCCGTCCGGACTTCCAGCCGAAGGAGTTCCTGCAGGAGGTGCGCAAGCTGACGCAGGATGCAGGGGCTGCCCTGATCTTCGACGAGGTCATCACCGGCTTCCGCATGGGCCCCGGCGGCGCGCAGGAGTACTACGGTATCCGCGCCGACCTCGCGAGCTACGGCAAGGTCGTGGGCGGCGGGCTGTCCATCGGCATCGTCGCCGGCAAGCGCGAGTGGGTGGATGCGCTCGACGGCGGCCAATGGCAGTTCGGCGACGACAGCGGCCCGACTGTCGGCGTGACGTACTTCGCCGGCACCTTCGTGCGCCACCCGCTGGCGATGGCAGCGTGCCTCGCCGCGCTCAAGTACATGAAGAAGCACGGCCCGCAGCTCCAAGCCAATCTCAACGAGCGCACCACCGCGCTCACCTCGGCGCTCAACGAGCACTTCCGCGAGGTGGGCGCGCCCATCGAGTTGCGCGGGTTCTCGTCGTTGTGGAAGCCGTTCTGGACCTCGGAGCAGCCGTTCGGCGAACTGCTCTTCGCCATGCTGCGCGACCGCGGCGTGCACATCTGGGACGGGTTCCCCTGCTTCTTGACGCTCGCGCATTCCGACGACGACCTGGCCTGGATCGCCCGCGCCTTCCAGGAGTCGATCGCGGAGATGCAGGATGGCGGCTTCTTGCCGCCGCGCACCAAGCCTTCGCTGGACGAGAACCAGCCGCCGGTGCCGGGGGCGCGGCTCGGACGCGATCCGGACGGGATGCCCGCCTGGTACGTGCCGCATCCGGATCAGCCGGGGCAGTACATGAAGTTGGAGCGCGCGTAGCCCGTGCGGCCGCGGCCGACGACGGTCATCGGCGCCGTGGCGGCGACGCTTGCCCTCTACGCCTGTGTGCAGATGGCGCGCGCGGCGCGGATCGAGTGGCGAGATTTCCATCCTCCGCGGCACGCAATCGCCCGTCCGGACGACGCGGCGGCGGACCTTTCCGAGGTGGCGTTCCAGTCTTTGGACGGCTCGGAGCTCCGCGGGTGGTGGCTGCCCTCGCGCAACGGCGCAGCGATGGTCTTCGTGCACGGATCGAGCGGAGACCGCCGCGACCTCTATCCGCAGGCGCTCTTGCTGCACCAGCAGGGAGTTGGCGCTTTGCTCTTCGACATGCCCGGACACGGCGAGAGCGCAGGCACCGTGCAATGGAGCAACGAGGCGCGCGGGGCCGTTCGGGCAGCGCTGCGGTTCGCGGGGGCACAGAGCGGAGTTTCGTCGGTGGGCGCTTATGGATTCTCGATGGGCGCGTACACGGTCGCGCAGGTCGCGGGCGACGGCGCGCAGGTCGCGGGTGACGGCGCGCGCAGTGCGGGCGACGCCGCGGCGCGCAATCCGGGGGTTCCCGCCTTCATCGTCCTCGACGGGGTGCCTTCAGACGGGGACGAGCTGACTCGATTGCAGTACGGGCGCCTCGGACCTTTCACGTCACTTGCGGCGGTTTGGACTGACCGGCTCTGCGGCTTTCGGGCCGCCCCCTTGCCGCTTGCGACCATCGCGCGATACTCGGGGCCGCTCCTGTTCATCATCGGCGAAGGGGATGCGATCGTTCCCGCGGCGATGCAGGAGGCGGTGGCGCACGCAGCGCCGCGGGCGCCGAGCATTTGCCGGGCGCCGTCCGGGCACGGCGACTGGCTAGCGCAGAGCAACACCTGCCGTGCGGCGCTGCGCTCGTTCTTGCAGGAACAGACGACGTCCGGACACCGCGCCGAAGCACGCTGACACCGCCATGCACGAGGCCCAGATGAGCGAAACCTACGCAGGACCGCGCATCGCGTTCGACGAGGACGCGTTCGACCCGATGAAGGTGATGGCGGTGACGCATCATCTGATGGGTCACCCGCTCTTGAAGCTCGACAAGCTGGCCGCGCTCGGGCGAAGGCTCGCGGCGAAGAACAGCGTCCGTTCGCACAATGACGAGGCGAAACCGGACACGAGCTTCCACTACGCGCCCGACACGCACAAGGCGCAGTGGTCCGCGGAGATGACGCTCGAGCGCATCGCCGAGGCCAAGGCTTGGATGTCGCTCCTCAACGTCCAGCAGGACCCGGAGTACCGGACGCTGGTCGACGAAATTCTCGAGGACGTGCAGCCGCGGGTGACCAAGAAGGACCCGGGCATGTCCTACCGGGCCGGTTGGATCTTCATCACTTCGCCGGGGGCGGTGACGCCGTTCCACTGCGACCACGAGCACAACTTCATTCTCCAGGTGGCGGGATCGAAGACGCTGCGGGTGTGGGAACCGCTCGACCGCGAGGTCATTTCGGAACAAGGGTTGGAGCTGTTCAACGCGGCGCACTCGCGGGACTTGGTGAAGTGGCGCCCGGAGTTGGACGAGCGGGCGCACCTCTTCGAGCTGAAGCCGGGGATGGGCGGCTACATGCCGACCAATGCCGCGCACTATGTGAAGAACGGCAACGAGGTGTCGATCACGGTCAGCGCGACGTACTACACGGACCTGACGCGGCGGCGGAAGCTCATCTACTGCGCGAACCACGCGATGCGAAAGACGGGCCTTTCGCCTTCGCCGCTCGGGGCGGGGATGGACTCGGCGAAGCTCGCGGGGTACCGCGCAGCGCGCGCGGTGAGCCACGCGGTGCAGAAATTGCGCGGGCGAAAGCCGGCGGATTTGCACCTGCGGTACGCACCGGCGTAGCGGTGCTCTACAAATCGCTCTACAAATCTCACACGATTTTTGCTCTGCAAAACCTTGCTATAAATCTCACACGATTTTTGCGTTGTTCCGGCGCATCGAAGCGCCTCGGCCTCGAGCCTCGACACATCTCACACGATTTTCGAGCCTGTACCGATTTGAGGCTTCCAAGGTGAGACCGCCGCGCCATCCCGCGACGACCCCCACGAGGTTCGCTCTGTTGGCTCTGACTTTGCTTCCGCGCCTGCCGTCATGGCGTATCCGATTCGGCATTTCGACCCGCAAACGATCTTCTTCGTCACTTCCCGCACGATCCAGTCGCGTTTTCTAATGGCGCCGAGCGCCAAGACGAACGAGTTGATCGGCGGCATCGTCGCCCGCGCCGTTCGCCAATGCGAGGTCGAGCTCTTCGGCTACGTTTTCACGTCGAATCACTTTCACCTGATGGTACGCGCCCCTTCAGCGGTAGCGATGAGCAAGTTCATGCAGCGGCTGCAGAGCAATATCGCTGTCAAGATTGGCCGCCTCGTCGGGTGGCGCGGACGGTTCTTCGCGCGGCGATACTCGGCCGAGCCCATCGTCGACGAAGGCGCGCAGATCGAGCGCCTCGTCTACATTCTGAGTCATGGCGTGAAGGAGAGACTCGTCTCGAGGTGTCAGGACTGGCCGGGGCTCAGCTGTGCGCAGGCACTGGTTGAGGGCGGA
Source organism: Myxococcales bacterium (assembly GCA_036488495.1). Lineage (GTDB taxonomy): Bacteria > Myxococcota > Myxococcia > Myxococcales > 40CM-4-68-19 > 40CM-4-68-19. The sequence continues at coordinate 12,811 of DASXHM010000369.1, forward strand.
AGACCGTCGAAACACGCATGGCGCAACTGGACGCGACGCTGGAAGATGCAGGCCTACAACGACGTCAGAGTTGACCGCTTCTCCGCGGAGTGCCCGTGCGAGACGGAAGTGCTCGAGCTGACCCCGCTACCGTGCTGGGGCAAGCTCACCGCTCAGGAGCGCAGTCGCGCCGTCCGCGATTTGATTGGCACGATTGACGGTAACGCCACAAGTCGGACCAACCATGACACGAGCCACATCACCGAGCAGGACCCTCACGCGGCGCCGATGCAGACGAACCACAGTCCTCGTCCGAAGGCGCACGCTTCGACGAAGGTTCGGTGGATCGAGGCGGTGCGGCGCTACACCGAATTCCTTTCCGCGTTTCGGCGGGCATCGCGCGAGTGGATGTCGGGAGTGCTCGAAGTCGAGTTTCCGATGCATTCCTTTCGACCGCCGACGTGGTTCGTCGCAGCAAAAAACGTGTGAGAACTACCCCGAACTACCCCCGCGGGCGAGCGACTATTTCAGGAGCTTGCGGAGGCGGTCGAGGACGCGGTTGCCGCGGCCCGCCTCGCTCTCCCCTGCCGTCGCTGGTGAGACCGCTGCGCCGATGGGCGCGCCCGCCGAGAGCGGGTGCGCGGCCACGTCGCCCAACTCCGCTGCCGCCTGTCCGAGCGTGCCGAGGAGCAGGGTGCGCGCGGGCAGGCGTCTTCCGGTGCGCTTCTCGAGCAGCGCGAGCACCTCGAACAAGAGCAGCGAGTGCCCGCCGAGTTGGAAGAAGTTGTCGTTGGTCGAGACTTCGCGCGGGCCCAGCACCCGGACGAAGAGCTCGGCGAGGAGCTTCTCCGCCGGCGTCGCCGGCGCGATGCGAGGAGCGCGCGCCGAAGGGAAGGGGTCGGGCAGGTTCTGCCAACCCGCGGGCGTGTCGATTTCGACCAGCGCGTCGGGCACCGCCTCGGCGAGGAGCCTCGAACGCAGATGACGGCGCAGCTCGGTTTCGGTGGCGCTCGCGCCTTTGCGGAGCTGGTACCAGGCGGCGAGCCGCGAGGCGCGAACGCCGGCCTGTGCGCGTTCGACCGCCGGATGAGCAGCGAGCGCGGCCTGCACGCGAGCGGGTGAGAGCCCGAGGCCCTTGATCTCGATCAAGCCGTCGGTGCGGGAGAGCACGTCGATGGCGCCGCTACCGCGCTGACGCCCGCGCCATGGCGTCGAAACTCCAGCGAGCATCAGCGAACCCGGGACGCCCGGAGGGCAGCCCCGTCCGCGGCCGTCGACGATCTGCGCGTCGAGCGAAAGCGAGGCGGAAGCTCCGTCCGTCGCCTCCGAGAGCAGGGAAACGATGCCTGCCTCCGGCAGGCCGGTGGCGACGAACACGCGCGCGCCCTTCGCCCGGAGCGGCGCGGGATCGATCCGACCCACCGATACGGCACGGAGCTCGCGCGGAACCACTGCCATCGGTCGCAGCGTCTCCGGAGCAGCGAACAGTGCCGATCCCGGCGGCAACGCGAAAACGTCTGAGCCCTTCGCCGAGCCGTTCGCCAGCGCGAAAACGTCTGAGCCCTTCGCCAGCGGGCCCTTCGCCAGCGGCACCCACGTAGCGCCGGAGTGCGCCGCGACGAGCATCGCAAACGCGGTGTGCGGCAGCGAGGCCGAACCAACCGCGGCCACCGCCTTCGGCTCGAGCCGCGCCGCCACCTCCGCCACCGCGCGCGCGAGAGCCTCGGCAGGCACCTCGACGGGCGCTGTCCCATCCGCGGCATCAAAGGCGCGGACGACCACCAGCGTCCCTTGCTTGGGCGGCTCCACCGACGCGTGCGCCGCCGCAGTCACCGCGACCGCCGAACCGCTCGCCCCGCCAGCCGACGGCAGTCCCGCCACCGCCACCTCGCCCAGCGACTCGATCCACCGCGCGAACAGCGCCTGCGGCGCATCCGCATCGAGCAGCGCAACCCGCATCCCCGCCCGCAGCGCGCCCAAAAGCGCCGCCATCCGCTCCTGCGCCGGCAGCGCAATCGCCGCGGTCTTCCGTCCCGACTGCTCGAACGCCGCCTGCCACCGCAGCGCGGTGTCGTCCGCCGCCGACAGCAACAGCGCAGGGACATCCCGCGGCGAGGCCACCGGCTCGAAAACCGCGAGCGGCAGATCGTCCAGCACCGTCTGCGGCGCGCGCACCGCCGCCAAGAGCACGGAGCGCAAAGACCGCATTGCCGCGCGGATGGTCTCGGGCTCGAAGAGATCCTTGCGGTACGTCATCACCGCCAAGAGCCCCTTGGGCGTATCCATCGCCCACAGCATCACGTCGCCCGCGACGGCCAGAACCGGCACGTGCTGCTGTGTCAGCCTGAGTGGCCCGAACGACTGCGTCCGCGCCCGCGCATCCTGCAGCGAGAAGAACGAGCGCAACACGGGCGCCTTCACTCCCAAGGTCTCGAGCGGGAGCTCCTGGTTGGAGAACGCATCCAGCGTCTTCTCGCGGACGGCGTTCACCAGCTCTGCGAACGGTTGCCCCGCATTCACTTCGATGCGCAGCGCGAGCGTGTTCAAGAAAGGGCCGATCAGCGGCTCCAGCTCGGGCCTCGTTCGCGCCCGCACCGGCGACCCGAGCAGGATCTCGCGCTGCCCGGACATGCGGTGGAGCAAGTACGCCCAACCGGAGAGCACGACGTGGAACAGCGTCGCGCCCGACTGCACCGCCGCCTTGCGCAGGATCTCGGTCTCCTCGGCGCTGAACTGGAAGCTCTGCGTGTCCGCGAAGAGGCTGCCCGTCTCCTTGCGCGGAAAATCGGTGGAGACGACGAGCGGCTGCGGATCGCCGGAAAGGGCCGACAGCCAGAACTGCTTCTGCTTTTCCGCGAGAGGGCTCGCGAGCCACTTCTTCTGCCAGGCCGCGAAGTCCGCGTACCGCAGCGGCAACGGCTGCAAGGGCGACGGCCCGCCGGCCGTGAGCGCGGCGTACAGCGCGGAGATCTCTCCCAGGAAGACGTCGAAGGACCAGCCGTCCCAGGCGAGGTTGTGCGGCAGGATGAACAGCACGTGCTCCTCGGCGCCGAGCTTCACGATCAGTGCGCGGAAGAGCGGCGGCCGGGAGATGTCGTAGGTGTCCTGGATCTCCTTGCGCAGCCGCTCCGAGAGCGCCTTGTCGCGCTCGTCTTCGAGAAGCCCGCTCAGGTCGACCTCCGGCACCGTGAGGGGCGCAGGCGGCGCGATGGTTTCGACGAGCTTTCCCGCTTCGCGCTTGAACGAGCTGCGCAGGGTCTCGTGGCGCGCCACCACCTGGTCGAGGGCCTTGCGCAGCGCCACCTTGTCGAGCGCGCCGTGGATGCGCCACGCAGCGGGCAGGCTGTGGACCAGCCGCTGGTCCGGATCCATCTCCTCGAGCAGCACCAGGCGCTCTTGCAAGAGCGACGGCTCGGGAGGCCCGGAAGTCTTCAGCAGGGGAATGTCTTCGCCTGCGCCCTGCGACTGCAGTTCGGCGACGACCCGGGCGAACTGCACGATGGTCGGCGCCTCGAACATCTTGCGGAACGGAACTTCGACGTGGAGGTCGCGGCGGACGCGGGCCAGCACTTGCGACGCGAGCAGCGAGTGCCCGCCGATGGCGAAGAAGTCATCCTCCACGCTGACCCGCGGCACCGAAAGCGCCTCGCACCACAGCTTCGCCAGCGCCGCCTCCAGCTCGTCGCGCGGCGCCACGAACGCGGCCGCCGGCACCTCCTCTTGCTGCGGAGCGGGCAGGGCGCGCCGGTCGACCTTGCCGCTCGTGGTCAAGGGCAGCTTGGGAAGCGCGACGAACGCCGCCGGCACCATGTATTCGGGCAGCGACCGCTTCAAGTGCGAGCGCAATTCGCCGGCGTCGGGAGCGCTGCCTTCGCAGGTGAAGTACGCGGTGAGGCGTTTGTCGCCGGGGTTGTCCTCGCGGAGCACGACCACGCAACTCTTCACCGCCGGGTGGCGCAGGAGCGCGTCCTCGATCTCGCCGAGCTCGATGCGAAAGCCGCGCAGCTTGACCTGGTTGTCGTTGCGGCCCAGGCATTCGAGGTTGCCGTCCGGAAGCCAGCGGCCGAGATCGCCCGTGCGGTAGAGGCGCGCAGCCGGGTTCTTCGAGAACGGATCCTGGACGAACCGCTCCGCGGTCAGGTCCGGGCGGCCCAGGTAGCCGAGGCTCACCCCAGCGCCGCCGATCCACAATTCCCCGGTCACCCCGATGGGCACCGGATTGCGACGGGCGTCGAGCACGTGCACGACGGTGTTGGCGACGGGCTTGCCAATCAGCACCCGCTCGACTGGCGGCCGGACCCGATAGATCGTCGACCACACCGTGGTCTCGGTCGGGCCGTAGCCGTTCCACAGCTCGGCGACGCGCGGGAGCAAAAGCTGCGCAAGGTCGCGCGGCATCGCCTCGCCCGTGCAGACCGCGCGCAGCCCCTCGCCGCCCGTCCAGCCCGCCGCGAGGAGCAGTCGATACGTCGCGGGCGTCGCGTCGACGAAGCTCACCTTGTACCGGCGAATGGCATCGAGGAGCCGCACGCCGTCAGCCGCCACCTCGCGGGTCATCAGCGCCATGGTCGCGCCGACCGAGAGCGGCAGCAGCGTCTCGGAGATGGCGATGTCGAACGACAAGGTGGTGATGGCGAGCGCCACCTCGTCCTCGCGCAAGCCCGGCTCGCGCTGCACTGACGCGAGCAGGTTCGCGAGCGCGCGATGCGGCACCTGCACGCCCTTCGGCTTGCCGGTGCTGCCCGAGGTGTAGAGGACGTAGGCGACGTCTTCGGCCCTTGCGTCGAGGGCGCTCGGCTGGAGCGGCGCTGCGTCCTCCTGCGCGAGCGACGGGTCGTCCACGAGCAGCGTCTGTTCGGCGGAAAGCCCGATCTCCCGCGCGAGCCGCGCCTCGGTGACGAGGAAGCGCAGGCCCGCATCCTCCATCATGGTCGCGAGGCGCGCTTTCGGATGGCCGGGGTCGAGCGGCACGTACCCGCCGCCCGCTTTCAGGATGCCGAGCAGCGCCGCGAACAGCTCCGGACGCCGTTCCACGCAGAGGCCGACCAGCGTTCCGCGCTGGACTCCGAGGGTCCGCAGCTTCCGCGCGACGCGGTTCGCCTGCGCCTCGAGGCCCGCATACGTCAGGGCGGGAAAGTCGCCGACGATGGCGTCTTTGGCCGGTACGCGCGCAGCCTGCTCTTCGAACATCCGGTGCGCCAAGAGGCCATCCCGCAGCGCGAGCGCGCTCGCCGCATTCCAGGCCTCGAGCTGAGCGCGGTCCGCATCGCCGAGGAGCTGCAGCGCGGCGAGGTCCGCGCTCACGTCCGCGGCGGCCGATTCCAAGAGCCGCACGTACGCCGCGAGCCAGCGCGCCACGGTCTTGCCGTCGAAGAGCTGCTGGTTGTACTGGCACTCCAGCCGGATCTCATCGCTCACCTCGGCGGCGTTGAGGAAGAGCTCGAAGCCCTCCGCCTCCCGCGCATTGGTGGACAAGGAGCTGCCCAGCCCCGCGAAGTCGAGCGCGTCCTCGGCGATGCCCTTGTCGAGGTTGAACACGACCGACACGAGCGGCGGCCGGCTCGGATCGCGCCGCGCGGGCAACAGGCGAAGGATCGCGCCCCAGGTGAGATCCTGGTGCTCGAGCCCGTCCAGCACCGTCTCCTTGACCGAGGCGAGCAGCGCGCGGAACGGCGTGGCCGGGTCCGGCCGCACCCGGATGGGCAGCGTGTTCACGCAGTGCCCGACCAGCCCGCGCAGGTCCGGCCGCCGGGACTGTCCGGCGCTGGGGATGCCGAACACGAGATCGGTCGAGCCGGACAACCGGTGCAGGAGGGTCGCGAAGCCGGCCAAGAGGCCGTGGAAGAGACTGGCGCGCTCCTTCTGGCAAGCCTCGCGCAGCTTCTTCACCACCTGCCTCGGCACCACGGCGTCCTCGCGGCCGGCGGCGAAGGTCCGCAAGGGCGGTCGCGGTCGATCGGTCGGCAATTCGAGCGGCGGGATCTCGCCCGCGAGCTGCTTCTCCCAATAAGCGGCGGCGGTGCGAACCTCTTCCGGCGGCCGCGCGGCAGCCTCCCGCGCGTAGGCGGCGAACGAAGGCGCCGCAGGGAGCGCCGCGTCCTTGCCCTGCAGCTTCGCGGCATAGAGCGCGGCGAGCTCGTACAACAGGACGCCGGTCGACCAGCCGTCGCAGACGATGTGATGGGCGGTCATCACCAGGCGATGATCGAGCGGCGAGAGGCGCAAGAGGCGGAGCCGCAAGAGCGGCCCGCGGGCGAGATCGAAAGGCCGGCCCGTCTCCTCGCGAAGCACCGCTGCGAATCGCTCCCCCGGCGCAGACAGCCCGGCCAAATCCTCGCGCTGAAGGTCGAACCCATCAGCGGCCGCGACCGCGAACGAAGCGCCGTCCTCGCTGAAGGTGGCCCGCAGCGCATCGTGGCGGCGGACGACGACGCGGAGCGACTCGCGCAGGGCCGTCTCGTCCAGCTCGCCCCGGAGCGCGAGGGTGACCGACTCGTTGTAGGCGAGCGATGCCTCGCTGCCGAGGCGCACCGCCGTCCAGATCTCGCGCTGTGGGTCGGTCGACGGGGGCAGCGACTCGTGCGCGAAGGGATTGAAGGGCCGTTCCTGAACCGGCTGCTGCAAAAGACCTCCTCGCGTGGTTCGCGAAAGTCGTCGACGCCTTAGCATACGAGGCTCCCACCATCGTCGCATTTTGCGCGCGCTTGCGGGGGGCGGTTTCTGTTAGGCTTCGCCGTGCGATGGCGTCGCGTTTGGGGTCTGGGTGAAGAGCTTCATGTTCGGACCGGCGGGCGAGGAGCTGTACGGCGTGCTCCATCTTCCTGCCGGCGATGCGCGTCGCACTGCCGTCGTCCTCTGCCACCCTCTGCCGTTCGAGTACATGCGCAGGCGATGGCAGCATCGGCAGGCTGCGGAGCTGTTGGCGGAGCAGGGCTTCGCGGTGTTGCGCTTCGACTGGTCCGGCACCGGAGACTCCGCGGGCGATGCGCTGCCGGGCTCCCTGGCCGCCGCCGGCCGCGACGTCGCGCTGGCTGCCTCCGAGCTGAGCGAGCGCACCGATCGCCCCTTCGTCTGCGCAGCCGCGATGGGCGGCGCCGCGGCCGTGCTCGCCCGCGCCTCGCAAGACCACGGCTTCGCGGCGCTCTTGCTCGTCGACCCGCCGCTCTCTGGGAGCGACTATCTGGGCGCGTTGTCAGCGCGGAGGGCGGCAGAGCACCAGGCTGCGGGCGAGACGCTCGGGGTGCGGCTGCCGGACACGTTCCGGCGCGAGCTCGAAAGCTTGCGCCTCTTGGATGCGCCGCCGCGCGCCGATCGGGTGCTGCTGCTCGCCACCGCCCACGAGGCCGGACTGCGCGAGCTCGAGCGCGCGGCGGCAGCACGAGGCAGCGACGTCACGCTTCGCGAGCGGCCCTCGGCCGCGGATCCGCGGCCGTCCGAGTTGGAAGAAGCGCTCCTTTCGAATGCGCTGCCCTCCGAGATGGCCGCCTTCGTCGCCGCGGAGCTGCCCGCATGAGGGAGCGAACGCTGCACTTCGGCGTAGGCGGCGGACTCGCCGGCGTCCTGACCGAGCCTTCGCCGGAAGCGCTGCGCGAAGGCGCGCCCGCCATCGTGCTGTCGAACGTTGGGATGCATTCGCGGATCGGCCCGTACCGGATGTGGGTCGAGCTCTCGCGCAGGCTCGCGAGCGAAGGCTTTCTCACCCTACGGTTCGACCAGTCCGGCTTCGGCGACAGCGGCACCGTGCCCTCGGCGGTGGGGCCGCTCGAAGCAGCGGCGCTCGAGCAGCGCGCCGCCATCGATGCGCTCGCCGAACGAGGAGCAACCGGCGTCGTCCTGCTCGGCTTCTGCTCGGGGGTGGACCCGGCGCACGCGGCGTCGCTGGTCGATCCGCGGGTGCGCGGGGTGGTGTACCTGGATGGCTACGCGTATCCGACGCCGCAGTTCTTCGTGCGCCGTTGGACGCTGCGCTTCTTGCGCGCGCGCACGTGGCTGAACGCCATCGACCGGCGCCGGCAGCGGCTCTTGCAGCTCAAGAAGGGCGAGGCGCCGCACGCGCCGCCCGTGTTCGACCGCACCTATCCGCCGCCCGAGCGCCTCGCTTCCGAGCTGCGCGCTCTCGCGGGGCGCGGCGTCGAGATGCTCTTTCTCTGGTCGCGCGGGCGCGAGCACGAGTTCAACCACGAGGCGCAGTTCTTCTCCATGCTGCGCGTTCCCGACTTGCGCGGGCGCGTGCAGGTGCGCTTCCTCGACGGCTGCGATCACCTGTTCTCGACCGCCGCGCAGCGGGCGAAGCTGTTCGAGGCGGTGACGCGCTTCGTGGTGGCGAAGTTCGGCGGGCAAGAGGCGAGCGCCGCCGCGCATCCAGCCGCGGTCACTTCGCCTGCAGCTCGAGCACGGTGATCGAAGAGCCCGCGACCTGCAGCGGCAACACCCGCGAGATCTCCTCATGCGACGCCTTGGCCTCTTCGAGTCCCGGACCGGTCCCCGTATAGCTGAACACGCGCGTGATCGAGAGCGCCCGGCAGGTGCTGACGTCGATGCGCGCGTTGAGCGGCTGCGGCTCGAAATTGAGGAGGACCGCGGTGAAGCGCTTGCCGCCGCGGTCGCGCGAGGCGAACAGCGAGGCCCCGGCGTCGAACGACTGCGCCTGCACCGAGACATCGCCGAACCGCGCGCCTTTCCCGTCGTAGTTCCGGTAGGCGCGAAACGCCCAGTAGGCGGGTGATCCGGGCGGCGGGTACGTCCAGTAGAACGCGGAGGTGATGCCGAGCGAGCCGAACCGCCCGAGCGCCTCGGCCAGGGCGAGCCCTCCGCTGACGTGATTTTCCGCCCCGAAGTTGTACTCGCCGATCGAGATCCCGACGCCCGGATCGTACTTGTCGATCCAGGCCTTGAGTTGCGGGATGAGCTGGACCGGCTCTCCGATCCACGATTCGTCGCGGTACTTCGGGTCCCAGAGCGCGCGCACTGCGCGGATGCGCCGCGCCGAGGTGCCCGCGTCGGTGCTCCCCGAGGCGCCCATGCCGATGCCATTTCCGGCCGGATAGAAGTGCACGTCGAAGACATCGAGGAGGCGCTTTCCGGTCTTCTGCTCGTGCTCGTGGATCTTCGACAAGAGCCACGCTGCCAGGGGCAGGTTGCCGTGCGCCATCCGATCCGGCTTGTCGCGGCCGCCTGCTTTCATGTCGACCTCCGAGTAGAGGAGGCCGGTCCATCCCCACTCGGCGGGCGCCGCGATCACCGCGTCGGGATCGGCCTCGCGCACCGCGCTGCCGTAGTCGACAATCTTCTCCAAGAGCTCGTCGTAGGACACGGGCGATGGGTGCACGTCGCGGTGGGTCGAGCCCCACAGCGTCGGCTCGTTGTCGAGGATGTACATGTCTACGCTGCGCCCGCTGCGGTTCTGGTCCCGCTCGCGGATGCGCTTCACCCAGGCCGAGGCGTCTTTGGGAAGGAAGCGGACGCTGGTCTGCGAAGGCGGCGGCGCCGGAAGCGGTTTGCCGTCCGGCGCGAGGCCGTTTCCGGCAGCGCCGTCCTCCGGCGCGAACGACTGCTGCCGGGGAAACCGCGAGGCCGGGAACGACGACGATCGGGTGTCCTTCGCCACCCACCCGAGCGTCGGGATGGTGAGCGCGGTCCGCACTCCGTGGCGCAGGTCTTCCTCGAAGAAGTCGTCGGGGCTGAACGAGTCGCGGCCGGTGTAGTTGACGTTGCGGAAGTACCAGTCGTTGGCGGTGTTCCAAGCGTGGCCGATGTTGGGGTTGAAGCGGGTCGCGGCATTGCCGCCCCAGCGGCGCGCGGCGGCGCCCATCTCGAACGGCGCCGGATCGTCGACCTTGAGGAAGTTGTAGGCGACTCCGTAGATCATCGGGTTGATGTCGTGGCCCTGGGCGAGGCAGTCGAGCACGAGGCGCCCCTCCCGCGCGGCCGCGCCCGCAGGCACCTGCGCGCCGGACGCGGTCAGGGCGACCAGCTCGATCTCGAGCTTGCCCGCAAGCGGCTTCACCGCCCGGAGCACGATCTGCTCGAAGGGCAGCCCCTGCGGATCGAGCGTGGACATGGCGATGAAGTAGTCGTGCGAGCCGCCTTCGGCCGGTTTGTGCGCGGCGTCTTTCAGGCGGATGCGCGGGTACACGTTGGGGCGGCTCGAGTCGAGGCGCACTTCGAGGAACTCTTCCCAGCCCGCGGCGGGCGCGCGCAGGCGCAAGAGGAGCCCTTCGTAGCCCGCTTGCAGCTCTTCGTGCGCGAGGATCCAGCCGCCGGAGGTCGTGAGATCGAGCTTCGCCGGCTGCGAAGGTCCGAAGGTGCGCGGCGCCCAGCCGTAGTCGCTCCATCCCTTGCCGAGCCCGTCTTTGGCGTCGTAGGCGCGTTCGGCGACGCGCGGATTTTCCGGAAACGGCCGTTCGGTCTCGGCTGTTCCGCGCTTCGACGCCGATCCCTTGCAGGACCACGCGCACACGAAGAGGCCCGCGACCAGGAGCAGGTGGCGCTTGTGGGGCGCGGCGAAGCAGCGCGCGCCGTTCATCCCTTGCGCGAGGGCCGCAGGACGACGCATCCGATGAACCGCTCCCGGCCGATCTGCTCGAGCGTGTGCTGCGCGTCGGCCAACCTCGATTTGCCGAGCTCGAGGCAGAGCAGGGCGGCGTCGGCGGCGAGCGCGGCGGCGATGCCCATCGGGTCCTCGACGATGGGATCGATGGCGACGATCACCTTGCCGCCGCGCGGCGCCGTCTGCGCGTTCTCGGTGAAGCCGAACTCCGAAACCAGGTCCGCGATGGCGGAGAGCTCGAGGCCGCTCGTGCTCATCACCGTCACCGGACGCCCACGGTGGCGCCCGCCGAATTCGCCCAGCGCGCGCGCGAGCGGCAGCGCGGAGAGGCCGCTCCCGACCGGCACCAGGACCAGCGTCTGCCAGGAAGCGCGCAGGGTCGCAAACCACAGCTCCTGCAGCGCGTGCGAGGGCAGGCGTCCGTCTGCGCCGTGCGCGAGGGCCATCGGGCTGCGTTTCGCCTCGAACTTGCTCACGGCGCCTTCTCCTGCCGCGCTGTCCGGACCCACTCCTGGCTGCGGCCGCGCGCGCCGAAGAGAAGCCGCGCCTTCCACAGCATGTAGGTGGGGACGCGGAGGAGATCAAGAAGGCCGGCAGCGCCGGTCCCGGAGAGCTGCCAACCGCGGGCGACGTGGGCGGCGAGAAGGAGCGCCGCAAAGGCCCATGCGAAGAGCGCAACCTGCCCCTGGTGGAGGAACAACACGCAGGCCCCGGAGGCACACAGCCCTGCCGAAACGACGAACGCGAGCCGCGCCAGCGGCGGCACGTAGAGGTCGAGCGCGAGGTCGAGCAGCATGCCGCTCTTGCGGGTGAAGGCGAGCCGCAACAGCCGCGGGCCTTTCTCGCGCACGAGCTGCTTGCGCCCGTCCTCCCAGCGCCGCCGTTGCGGTCCCGACGCGCTCGCCGAGGAGACCATCTCGCCGTAGACGTGCTCCTCGTCGACGTAGGCGACGCGGCGGCCTCCCTCGCCCAGGCGAATGCCGAACTCCACGTCCTCGACGATGGACAAGGCGTTCCAGGGAAAGGCGCGCAAGAGAGCGTGGGTGAAGCACATGCCGTTGCCGCGCAGCCCGGCGGAGAGCCCCAGCCGCTCGCGCGCGAGCGACCGCTCGACGTGGAAGGCGGAGAGCGCGATGTGCATGAGCCGCGTGCGCCACGACGCCGAAGGGTTGCGCACGGCGTAGTCGGCCTGCAGCGCCTCTTCCTTCGCCTCGAGCCCGGCAGCAAAGCCGCGCAAGAGGGCGGGCGAGACCGAGGTGTCGGCGTCGATCACCACCACCGCCTCGGCGAAGGCGTCTTTCGCGCTCTGTTCGAAAGCGCGGGCGAGCGCGTAACCTTTCCCGCGCAGCGTGGGCTCGTTGCGGACCAGAACCACCGCGCCCTCGGCGGCGGCCACCTCGGCGGTACGGTCGCTGCAGTTGTCCGCCACCACCAGCACCCGGAAGAGCTGCTTCGGATAATCGAGCGCGGCGAGGCTGCGCAAGGTCGCGGCGATGCCGGTCTCCTCGTCGTGGGCAGGCACCACCAGGTCGAACTTGATCCGCGCCGTTCCCCGGGGCCGCTCCGGCAGCCGCCGCGCGGCCAGGGCCAAGAACCCCAGATACCCGCAGGCGACCAGGACCGGGATGGCACAGAGGACAAGCGCGAGGCCGATCACGGCGCCTCCAGGTCGGCGACGATGGGAAGCCCGAGGATGCGCTCCGCCTGCCACTTCTCGACCAGCCTGCCGGCGCGGAGCTCGGCGGCGATGGCGCCGAGGATGCCGAGAGCAAGCCCGGCGACGACGCCGAGCGTGAGCACCAGCGCCGAGTTCGGCTTGATCGGCTTGCGCGGCGCCTGCGGCGGCTTGATGACGTTGTAGCGATACTTGAAGGCGGCGCGGGCGGTGTCGAGCTCGATGCGGGCGCTGTCGATGCGGTCGAGGAGGCTGTTGTACTTCTGCGAGTCGAACTGGATGCGGCTCTGCGCGTAGGCGATGACCGGATCCACGTCGCCTTGGGTTGGCGCAGGGGTGATCTTGCGGGTGGCGATCGGCTCGTTCTCGCGGGGGAGCGGAGCGCCCTGGCCGGAGTCGGCATCCGGGTTCTTCACTCCGCGCCTCGCCAGCTCGTCCTTCAGCGACTGCTCCTCTTTCCGCAGCGAGAGGATCTGCGGCGAGTCGACGGCCAAGGACTCGATGCTCTGCCGCAGGTTCATCACCACCGGGTGCTGGTCGGCGTAGACCGCGCGCTCCTTCGCGAGCTCCGCCTGCAGCTCGGCGAGGCGGCGATGGCGGAAATCCTCCAGGTCGCCGATCGCCTTGCGCTTGGCCTGCAGCATCAGCTTGAGCTGGAGCAGATCCTGATCGACCTGCGGAGCCCGCGCCACCCGGACCGCCGGCGCGGCCTTCGGTTTCGCCTCGGACTTCGAGTCGCGAAGCTGCTGCACCTCTTCCATCTCCTGCTGGATGACGTCGCGCACCGCCGCGGCGTGGCCTTCGAGGATGGTGATGGCCTCGGCGATGGTGCTGATCTCGGAGACGTGCCGCGCCTCGAGGAAGTTCTGTTGCGCGGCCTCGACGAGCTGGTAGCACATCGGCCCGTCCGGCCATTCGAGCGCGATGGTGACGGTGCCTTCGCCGGTGGTGACGGTCAGCTTCTTCTCCAGGACCGCCACCAGGTTGTCGAGCTTGTCCTCCTCGGTGGGCGCCTTGCCGGCGGCGCGGACCAGGAAATCCTTCAGGCGGAGCAGCGGGGCTCGCGAGGAATCCCAGCGATCGACCAGCGCAGTCTGCTTCACCAGCGCGACCAGGTTGTCGTGGCTGAGGATGGTCTCGCTGGCGGCGCGGGTGGGCGCGTCAGCCTCGCTCGGCATCGAGCGGCCCGGGTTTCCCAGCGCCGCGATCACCGCGTTGCGCTGGGCGAGGATGCCGGCCTCCACCTTCCAGGTCTTGGGCAGGACCGCGAGCGCGACGATGGCCAGCGCAGTGCAGCCGGCGGTCACCGCGGCGACGAGCCACTTCCTCCGCCTCGCGGCGCCGAGGGCGTAGCGCAGGTAGTCGCGGATCAGCGCGTAGTCGAACAGGTCGGCGCTGCCTTCGTCGAGGTCGGCTTCCTTCTGCACGTTCACTGCCGCTCCTTCGCGATTCGTCACAGCGGATCGACCACCGTCGCGGTTGCCGTCACGAACCCGGTCACCCCCGTGTCGACCGACGGGATCGCGGTCTGCGCCCCCGCGGCACGGACGCCCGCTCGGAGGAAAAAATTGCGGGAGACAGCATATTCCAGGGCGCTCTCGATTTGCGCGATGGTGTCTCCTTCGCCGATGCCGGAGAGGACTCGGGATCCGCCGCCGCGAAACCTGAGCGCGACCGCATCGCCGAGCGGCACGCCGAGCGAGGCGAGCAGGTCGGCGCGCTCGTCCACCTCGCCGGTGAGCCGGTCGAACTGGCTGGTCACCGAGCCCTGCGCCGCGAGACTGAGGTTCAAGCCGCCCACCACCGCGACGCCGTCGGCGCTGGCGCCAGCGTCCGGCGAGACCTTGACGCTGCCCGGGGGAAGGGCAGGGGCGAAGGTGTTCCCCTGCCTGATGCCGCCCGACTTGGAGACGGACAGCCCGGCGAACGCTTGCACGGTCAGGTCCTTTGCCAGCTTGCGCGCCCAGGTGCCCCGGGCGATGCCCAAGTGCGAGACGCCGCCGAGAGTGTCGACGGCGCTGTAATCGAGGGTGCTGCCGACGCTGGTGATGGAGGTCGCCGCGTACGTCAGCCCGCCGGTCACCCGCGGCCCCTGTTGGAACGGCAAGAGCACGGAAGACTGGTTGCCGAGGCCGCCGGACGCCGTGTACCCGGCGGAGGCATCGAGGCGCAGCGTCGGATCGAGATTGTGGCGCAGGGCGACCGTCGTCTCGCTGGAAATGACGGTCAAGAGCGTCGCCACCGGCAGGCGCGGATCGGGCGGCAGCGCCGGGTTTCCCGTCGAGGGCGAGAGCGGCGAGAAGTCCTGTTTGCCGCCGCTGAAGCTTTCGAAGACGCGAATCTGCGTGCGGGTCGGACTGGGGCGGAAGATGCCTTCGAGATGGAGCTGGTGCTCGACTGACGCGGGGCCGCGCCAGGTTTCGGACCGGAGCACCGGCGCGTAGTCGAAGTGCCCGGTCTGGCCGTCGCTCGTGACGGAGATGCCCGCCTCCGGCAAGAGGTCGGTTTCGATCAGCGGGCCGGCCGGGGCGGAGGGGGCCTTGCTGCGCGCCTCGGCGGTGACCCGCGCGTCCACGACGGCGCCGTTGGCCACCGCGAGGAGCACGAGACAGGCGCCCGTCACTATTCGGCGACCACCGCGTCGCCCTGATCGAGGCGGAACGCGAGCGCCTTCGGGTCTCCGTGGAAGAGGTCGTCGAGGTTGAAGCGGACTCGTTCGGGCGAGCGGCCGGGGAGCCTTCGGAGGACGAAGACGCGGTCGCGGTGCCCGTACTCGGTCAGCCCGCCCGCGGCAGCCACCGCCTGCAGGACTCCGGCGCCGCGATCCAAGACGTACTGCCCGGGCTTCGTCACCTGACCGACCACCGAGATCTGCAGGGGCCGCTCTTCCTCGACCGAGACGGTGACGACCGGGGTGTTGATGTAGTCCTTGAGGCGGGTCTGGATCTGCTGGGCGAGGACCTGCGGCTTGTAGCCGGCGGCGGCGACGTCGTTCAAGAACGGCAGCGAGACCTTGCCGTCGTCGCGCACGCGCGCCTTGGCGGACATTCCCTCCTGGTTGAAGACGCGGACCTGGACCACGTCGCCGATGCCGATCACGTAGTCGGACGGCGAGCCGGATCCGGACCCCGGGTAGTCGTCCACCCACACGTAGGACCCGTGCGCACCACACCCTGCGAGCACGAGGGCGAGCGCGCACAGGGTATGGATGGTCCGCCGATGTGCGGAAGGAAATGGCATGGTCGGGGCGTTCAAGGTCCGGGAGATCTACAATGGCTCGACAGCAGTCGGCAATGAAACGGCTTCCGAGCGAGGCCATCGCCTCGCAGATCGTGGAGCCTGAAATGGCCGACGCTTCGGTGGTCGCCGACACAGGCCATGGCGTCGTCCGCCGCACTCTGCAGAATGCGCTCAAGCTGAGCGGCTCCTTGGTCCTCACCTGGACCATCGGCCTCGGCATCCGGCTGGTCCTGCCGCGGCACCTGGGCCCTTCCGCTTTCGGCGACTTCAACTTCGCCGATGCCTTCGCCGCCGCCTTCTGCGTCCTTCTCAACTTCGGGATCGATCCCTGGATCCGCAAAGAGATCGCGGTGCGCCCCGCCCAGGCGAGCGAGTTCTTCGCCGGCGTCTCGGTCCTGCGCGCGGTCACCCTCGGCGGAATCCTGGTCGCCATCGTCGCGGTGCTGCGCCACACCGGCCGCTCCGACGAGGTGATCGTCGCGACCGTGCTGTTCGGGGTCTCGCAGTACTTCCTGACCGCCAACGCCACCCTATCTGCGATGCTGCACGCGACCGGCAACGTGGACGAGATGTCGCTCCTCAGCGTGCTCAGCAAGGTGCTCTGGGGCGCGATGACGGTGGTCGGCCTCTTCCTCGGCAAGAACCTCGTGCCCTTCGTGCTGGCGCTCCTCGTTTCCGAGGGCCTGGAGTGCATCGCGCTCTACCTGATCGCGCGCAAGCACATCGGCATGCGCTTTCGCGTCGACTGGAAGAACACCCGCCGGGTGCTCCTCGCGAGCTTTCCGCTCTATCTCACCAGCGCCGCGTCGGTCGCGTACTCGAAGCTCGACGTCAACATCCTCGCCTTCAAGACCGGAAACGCGGTCGAGGTCGGCTACTACAGCGCCGCCTCCAGCATCGCCGCCATCGGCCTTTTGCTGGCGCCGCTCGTCAACTGGATGCTGACCCCGATGCTCGCCCGCGCGCAGGCCATCTCCGAGGACGAGCTCTACCGGCTGATGCGCCGCTCGCTGGAGGCGGTCTGCGTCGGCATCGCGCCATGCCTTCTCTTGCTCTCGCTCGGCTCGGGGTTCTTCGTCCGGCTCATCCTCGGGCCGGACTTCGCGCCGTCCGCGCTGGCGCTCTCGATCGTCGCGGCGGCGCTCGCCACCACCTATCTCGGCGTGATGGCGTCCTGCTACCTCGTCGTGTTGGAGAAGACCTGGCTCCTGACCGCCATCACCGTCTCGGGGCTGTTCGTCAATTTCGCCTTGAACGTGAGCTTCGTCGAACCCGCCATCCACCTCTTGCACCGGCCCGGCGCGGGCGGGGCCGGATGCGCGGCAGCGCTGTTCGTCAGCGAGGGTGTCGCTGCCGCCGGGATGCTGTGGCCGGTGGGACGAAGGTTGTGGGACGGGCGCCTCGTGGTCGCGATTCTGAAATCGCTGGCGCTGTGCGCCGCAGTCGCCGCGGTCGATCGTCTCGCGCTGCGCGGGTTGCCGCCGGTCGCGCGGCTTGCCACCGACTTCGCCCTCTACCTCGTCGCCGCGCTCGCCGTCCGGCTTCTCCGCCCCGCCGAGCTGCGGGCGCTGGTGGTCCATTGAGAGCCGGACCGCACCGATCAGCCGGTGCGGGCAGCGGCGCTCTCGGACGCGAGCGCTGCGTAGCGCTCGAGGTACCGCCTGCCGGACAGCTCGAGCGAGAGGTTCTCCGCCACGAACCGCCGCGGCTCGTACTGCCCGAGCCCTTTCAAGAACCGGTTCAGAGCTTCGGGAAACGCGGCGGCGCCTTCGAACTTCTCGCCGCAGGAAGGCCCGAAATACGGCACCGAGCTCGCCGCGACCGGCTCCTCGCCGAATCGGAGGCGGAGCGGGTCGAGCCAGAAACCCTGATCCCAAGCGAGCACCGGCACGTTGCAGGCCATCGCCTCGGCGCAGGCGATCCCTTGCGTTTCGTGATCGCAGAGAAAGAGAAGCCCCCGCGAGCGGCGCAAGAGCGCGCGGTACTGCGCATGGACGTAGTTGCCGTAGCGGATGGACGCGAAGCGCAGCCCGCGCGCCTTCAGCGCAGCTTCGATGGGCGCCAGCAGATCGCGCCTGCGCCCTTCCTTGTCCCAGAGGAACTTCTCGTAGATGAGAAAGTCGAGGTCCTTCGACGCCGAGGAAAAGTCGGGCCAGGCGGCGACGTCGATGCCCGCGAACCAGCGAAAGGTGCGGCCATGCCAGGCGCGCTCGAAGAGATCCTCCATCCAGGGGCTCGGGACGATGTAGGCGCGAAAGCGCGGGTCGTCCATCAGCCGCGGCCGTTCCAGCGGATGGTCGAGGAGACCGGGCCCGAGGATGGCCGGGTTGGGCAGATCCCACCCGTCGAGGACATGCGGGTAGCCGGCGAGCCCGATCGGATAGCCGGGATTGCGCGCGGCGAGCCCGCGGTCGTTCAGCACCACCCGATATCCGAGCCGCTCCACCGCCTCGATGAGGAGCCGCACCGCCATCTCGACGCCGCTCACCGTCTGCCCCTTGCGAACGGCGCGCGCGAGACGGCGGGCATTGCGGCGCAGGTGGCGATCGCCGCGCACCCAGGTGTCCCTCTCGACGTCCTCGAAGAAGAGCAGCACCACCCGGTCGCGCGCGAGATCGAGCGGCCGGGCGTAGAGGCCGGCTGCGGCGGCGCGCGCAAATCCCCTCTTGGTGGAGCGCGCGATCTCGGTTCCGGTGTTGCGCAGGGCAGAAAGGGCGGCGCGCAGGCGCAAGCTCAAGCGTACCCCCGCCGCTCGCGTTGCCTGCCTCGCGCGGTGCGTGCGAACATGGCCCCATCGTAGCGCAGAGGACCGAACCCCGGTGCAAAAGGTCTTGCTCTTGTCCATTATCGCGGCGTTCATCTACGTGCCGGCGGCGGCGGCGCGGGATCCGTCTCCGCGGCGCGCGATCAAGAAGGCGCTTGCGTGGATGGCGTTCGCGGTCGCGGGTTACATGCTCGCGCTTCGGTACGTCTATCACCTGCTGTTCTAGGCGCGCGATGAGGGAAGGTACGAAAGAGCGCGGGCCGCGCGTCCCCGAAGCCGTGACGGCCATTGCCCACGGACTCTCCTATTTCGCCGCCTCGGTGCGAAGGCATCGGCTCTTCGTCCTGGCGATGGCCGGCCTCGTCGTGCTGCTCGCGGGGACCACCGCCGCCGTGTTGCCCCAGCGCTTCAAGGCCGAAGTCGAATTGACCTCGCCCAGGGCGGCCCCCGGCGAGGAAGGCCTGGAGAAGCCGGACGACCCCGCGCAATCCGCGCTGGAGATCGTCTACAGCGACGCGACGCTGCTCTCGATCGCGCGCGAGGCCGGCCTGACCGACGCGTTCTTCAAGAGCCGCCCGCCGCTGTTGCGCTGGAAGGATTCGCTGGTCGCGCGGCTGCGCGGGCCGCCCAGCCGTGCCGACGTCGAGGACGCCCTGGTCAAGATGCTCGCCAGCCGGATCGGCTCCGAACAGGGCGACGAGACCATCGTGCTGAGCGCCTCCTGGACCGACGCCAAGACCGCGCTCCAGCTCGCCGATGCGGTGGCCGGCGCTTTTCTGGCCGCCCGCCACCAGGCGGAGGTCACCTCGATGTCGGAAGCCATCGCGATCCTGCAGAAGCACGCCGACGAGGAGCGCGCGGTGATCGCGCAGCTTCAGCGCTTGGCACGCCCGGCCGGCCAGCCTGCGCCCCTTGCCTCGCTGGGGGCGGCGGTCGGCGGCGCCGGCGCGGCGGTGCTCGACACGGCCGTCTTCGATCCGCAGACGCGGCTCGCGCTGGAGGGGCGCAAGTACGCCTCGCTCCTCGATCGGCTGGAGGAGGCGCGGATTGCGATGGACCGGGCCAACGCGGCCTTCGGGCACCGATACGGTCTGGTCAAGCCGGCCGAATTGCCGCGCGGTCCCGACGCGCCCGCCTTCTGGCCGATCGTGTTTGCGGCGCTCCTCGGAGGATTCTTGCTCGGCGCGCTGGCCGCCACCGCCCTCGATGCCACCTCGGGAGTTGCCTTCCACCCCTGGCAGATCGAGCGCGCGCTCCGGCTGCGCGTGGTGGGCGAGGTGCGCGCGCCATGAGGGCACATCCGATCGGGCGCGGGAATGCGAAGACGGCGGCGGTTGCATTCGCGCTCGCGGCGGTCACCGCCGCAGCAGCGGTGGTCGGGAACGGGAAGATCCTGGTCGCGCTGGCCCCGCCGCTCGCCGCCTTGCTCCTGGTCGCCGTCTGGCAGATGCCGCTGCGCATCTCGGCCTTGGGGCTCCTCTTCCTCTCGCTCGCGACCGAGGCGCAGGGCGAGGCGCTCAAGTCTCCGCTCTACGCCTTGGGCGTCGCGCTGCACCAGAACCTCAACCTCACCATCCCCATCCAGGCGCTGCGCATCACCGGCATCGACGTCATCCTCGCGTACCTGCTCCTGATCGCGATCGTGCGGCGGGTGCGCGGCGATGGGCGCGACGCTTCCGGCGTGCCGGTTCCGCGCGCGCTCGGCTATGCCGCCGCGGCGAGCCTTCTGACCCTCTTCGCGCTGGTCGTCTACGGCATCGCCACCCACGGCGACGTCAACCAGGTGTACTGGCAGATTCATCAGTTCGCGCTGATCCCGGTGCTCTTCTTCCTCTTCCGGCTGTCCTCGAGCAGCCTCGACGATCAGCTCCTGCTCGGGCGCGTCTACGTGGCCGCCAGCCTGGTCCGGGCGGCAATGGCCATCTACGTGCGCACCTTCGTGCAGAAGGATTTCAAGCTCCTCGCCACCGCCACTTCCCACGCCGACTCGGTGCTGTTCGTCACCGCGGTCGCCGCGGTGCTGGCGATGTTCCTGGAGAAGCCCACCCGCAAGTCGCTCGTGCGGCTCCTCTGGACCTGCCCGATCTTCTTCTGGGCGATGTACGCGAACGGCCGCCGCCTCGCCTGGGTGGAGCTGGCCTTCGTGCTGGTCGCCTTCTACCTGTTCAGCCCCTGGACCAGGCTGAAGCGCGCCGTCGCCCGCACCGGCGTCGTCATGCTTCCGTTCTTCGTCGTTTATCTGGTGGTCGGCTGGCAGTCGCAGTCCAAGCTGTTCGCGCCGGCGAAGATGGTTCGGTCGGTCGTGGAATCGAAGAGCGACCGCTCCACCGAGGAGCGCGACGTGGAGAACTTCAACCTGCTCGAGACGTACCGCTCGAGCCCGCTCTTCGGCCTCGGCTTCGGCCACGGCTACATCGAGGCGGTGAAGGGCGACGACATCTCGAACTTCTTCGCCCAATACCGCTACGTGCCGCACAACAGCCTGCTCGGGACCATCGCCTTCGCCGGGGCCTTGGGCTTCTTCGGCATCTGGTTGCCGGTCGCGCTCGGCGTCTTCTTCGCCGTGCGCGCGTACCGGCGGGCACGCCGCGGCGTCGACCGTGCCGCGGCGCTGACCGTCATCGCCTCGGTCATCGTCTACTTCATCCAGTGCTACGGCGACATGGGCCTCGTGAGCTGGACCGGCGCCTTCACCATCGGCCCTGCGCTGGTGGTGGCGGGAAAGCTCGCGGTCGGCGTCTCCGCCTGGCCGATGCCGCGCCGCCGCCGCCCGCGCCCGCCCGGCCTGCGCGGGGGAGTGGTGACGAAGGTGGCTGCATGACCGGGCCTCCGCCGGGATTTCCGCTGCCGCGCGCGAGCGTGGTGATCGCCACCTACGAACGCGGCCCGGCGCTGCGGCGGCTCCTCGAAGACCTCGCTGCCCAGTCGGTTGCCAAGGACAGCTTCGAAGTCTTGATCGTCGACGACGGCTCGAAGACGCCGGCGAGCGAGGCGGTTTCCGGCCTCGAATTGCCCTACCGGCTCGAGCTCGTCCGCCAGGACAACGCCGGCGCGGCGGCGGCGCGCGATCGCGGCGCCCGTCTGGCGCGGGGCGAAATTCTCGTCATCGTCGACGACGACATGCGGCTCCATCCTTCGTTTCTCGAGGAGCATCTGCGCCTGCACACCGGCGAGAGCCGGCGGGTGGTGTTGGGTCCCATCCAGGCCGGCAGCGGCGCCGCCACCAACGTCTTCGAGCGCTACAACGCACACCGGCTGCGCAGCTTCGGCGAGGCGGTCGCGTCCGGCCGGCAGAAGCTCCTCGGCAACAACCTCTGCACCGGCAACGTCTCCATGCGCAGGGTCGACTACCTGGAGGTGGGCGGCTTCCACCGGGAGCTGCGCAGGTCGGAGGACGCGGAGCTCGGGCTCAGGCTCGAGGAGGCCGGCGTGGAGATGGTGTTCGCGCCCGCCGCGCCCACCTTCCACGACTCGGACCATTCCAACGCGCGCTGGCTTTCTCGCGCTTTCGAGTACGGCAAGGTCGACCTGCGAATCGCCCGCATGCACCCGGAGGCGCTGCACGCCGATCCCTTCCGCTACTACTACATGCTACCGCTCCTCGGCCGGCCGTTCCTCTGGATTGCGCTCGCCATGCCCGCGATTGGCCGGGTGCTGGCGCGGGCAATGCTCGGCTGCGCTTCCATCTGCGACCGGCTCGGCGCGCGGGCGGTGGCCATGCGCGGCGCCGGCGTCGCTTATGGCATGGAGTACTTCCGCGGCATCCGCGCCGAGGCTGGCGGCGGGAGGCGGGCCTTTCGCTCGCACGCGCGCTACCTCGCCGTCGCCGCTGCCCGGGATCCGCTGCCTCCGGGCGTTCCGCGGCGACGCGCGCTTCTCTGCAAGGCGCTGCGCGACCTCGCCATCGACCGGCGCACCCGCCATGGCTACGAGGCGAAGTACCGCGGCGGCGTCCCGGGGTCCTGGCCGTCCGAGCTCCTGCAGAAGATCGGCCTGCAGATGTGTCTTGCGTACCGGATGATGTGGTTCTTCCAGCACGCGCGGTTTCCGCTCTTCGCGCGGATGAGCTCGCGGATGATGAGGCACCTCTACGGCTGCGACATCCATTTCGAGGCGGAGCTGGAAGCGGGCGTCGTCTTCGTGCACGGGATGGGCATCTGCATCAGCAGCCAGGCGCGGGTCGGTCCGGGCTGCATCCTGACCCAGAACGTGACGCTCGGGACCAGCATCGATCCACAGAGCCGTGTCTCCGGCGCGCCGCACCTGGAGCGCGACGTCCACGTCGGCGGTGGAGCATCCTTGCTCGGTCCAATCACGGTGGGCGCGGGGAGCAAGATCATGCCCAACGTGGTGCTCACCCGATCGGTGCCGGCGGGGTCCATCGTCGAGGCGCCCGAGCCGCGGGTGCGGCCGAGGCTCAGCGCGCAGGCGGCGAAACAGGACTGACGGCGCGCGCCGGCGCTCCACAGACGCGCGCACCAGCCGGGACGTCGCGCGCCACCACGCTGTCGTCGCCGATGCAGGCGCCATCGCCCACGGTGACACCGCGCAGGATGATGGCGCGGTCGCCGATGCGCACTCCCTTGCCGATGTGGATGGGCTGCGCGGGTTCGGGCCGCTCGCGCTCGGCGACGCCGTGGAAGTCGAAGTCGATCAGGAACACGCCTTTGCCGAGCCGCGTCTGTGCGCCGATGGTCACCCCGGCGTGCGCGCTGATGGCAGCGCCGTCTCCGATCACCACGTCATCGCCGATCCGCAGCACGGCCCCCGGCGAGACGACCAGGTGCGAGAGAGGTTCCGAGCGCAAGCTGAGGCGCTCCCCGATCTCGAGCGCGCCGTGGCAACGCAGGTGTGGAGCGCCGGTGATGCGAGAAGAGGGGCCGAGAGCGCGCAAGGGGCGCCCTTCTTCGCCGAGCGGCTCGCAGACGTGCAGCGCGAAGGCGGAGGCGGGCGCGGGCGCAGAGGCGGCTACTTCGGGGCGCGGGGAGACGCGGCTTTCACCCCTACCGCCGGTGAACCGCAAGATCCGCGCCGGGCGTCCGCCGGCGAGGACGCCCGGCGGCAGCTCGCCCTCGACCACGCTCCCGGCCGCGACCACCGTGCCGTTGCCGATGCGCGCTCCTTCCCGCACCGTCACCCGCGCCCCCAGCCAGACGTCGTCCCCAATCTCGATGGGCGCGGTTTCCGCGACCAGCGTGCAGTACGGTCCGAGATCGACGCGGCTGCCGAGCCGCAGCTCGGCAAAGGCGGTGAGCCGGACGCCGAAGTTCACGAACACCCGGTCGCCGATGGTGAGCGGGGCCGCAGCCGCGATCTCGATCGGTCCGAGCGTTCCGTCCGCGATGAAGTCGTCGCCGATGCGCACGCCGTTGCCGCGCACGGCGACCCGCCCCATGGTCCGCGCACGCGAACCAGTCTCGCAGCCACGAAGCTGCGAGCGCGCGGAGAGCGCTGCCGCGGCGAACCCGGCAAGCCTTGCAAGCTTGGCCGAGAGCGGCAGCCCCGGCTCGCGCGCGAGGCTCTGCCGCAGCCGGCGGTACGCGCCAATCACCGCCGGCTCACGGCAGAAGCACGAGGACGGTCACGCTCTGCACCGGGAGCGTCACGTTGAACGCATTGGTCGCGGTGAGCGTGACGTCCGCCTGCCGGGTGGGGCCCGTGCAACCGCCCGCGCCGCCGTTGGTGCCGGTCAGCCGCCAGACTTGCGCGGTGTGAAAGGCGACGTCGTGGGTGAGCGCGATGCCCGTGTTCAGCGCGGCGGTGCGGCTCTTGTTGATGGCGACCACCACCACCCTGGAATGATTCGCGCCGTCCATCGAGGCGTAGGCGGTGATGCGCTCGTTCTGCGTGCCGGGCTTGGTGAAGGTCGAGTCGGCGATGGCCGCGGCGATGGCGGTGTCGCCGAACTTCGCGCCGGCCCCGTCGTAGTTGCGGAAGACGTCGATGGCCTTGAGCGCGCAGGAGTAGGCGTGCGTCTCCGAGCAGACGGTGTCGCCGCCGCACTTGTTGGGCGTGTTGTAGGCGAAGACGTTGGAGGCGTTCGGCCACATGGTCGCCGCCTTCACTCCGTAGCGCCCGAAGATGCCGAGCACGTCCGCGTTGGCGATGGCCGAGGAGACGTCGCCGCCGCGCCCGTACCAGTACTCGCCGATGACGAACCCCGTGCCCGGGTAGAATTTCGAGGCGCGCGAGTTCAACCGGGGCAGGAGCTGGATGGGGCAGAGGCCGTTCTGGCAGTCGGCGGCGACGTTCAGCTCGTCCGCGGGGATGGCCCCCGGGACCCAGCTATTCTCGACGTACTTCGGATCCCAGAGCGAGCGGGGCGACTGCTCGCGGGCGTCGATCACCGCCGCGGTCTGGGCGGCGTCGTCGTTGACGATGGACTGATCCTGCACGTACCAGTGCACGTCGACGGCATCGACCATGCGCGAGGAGTTGAAGGCCGGGTCCGACTCCGCCGCTTTCAGTTTTTGCAGGAAGTAATCGAGGTAATAGGTGAAGCCCGCGGGAGCCCCGTTCGGGTGAGCGCCGAAGTTGAGCTGGGTGAGCCCATCCCAACCGGCGAAGGCCCCCGCCACCACCTTCGCCGAGGGCAACACCGACTTGACCGCGAAGGCGTGGGCGAGCGACTTCGTCAACAGCTCGTCGAAGCCGGTGCCGATCTGGTTGGTGTCGCCGGGCGCGAGCGCATCGGTGGTGCCGCGGATCTCGGCGTGGGTGCCGCTCCAGATGTCCGGTTCGTTGTCGAGCTCGTACCAGACGGTCTTGGCCGGATCGGTCCGCGCCTGCGGAAAGCGTTGATCGATCCAGGTCGCCATGTCGTCCGTGTACTCGCTGCCGTCGGTCGTCGAAGGGGTCGCCGTGGGGCCTGCGGGATTGCGCGCAACCGCCTTGATCCAATGAGCGCTCGCGGGCGTCGCCGGCACCGGCTCGTCGGGCGTCGGCGAGGACTGCGCGGGCGCCTTGGGGATGGGCTGGTTGCCGAGAGCGTCCTTGGCGACGTAGCCGAGGATGGGGACGGTCATGAGAAAGCTCGCGCCGTGGGCGAAGCTGTTGGCGATGCGCGTTCCGACCGCGTCACCCACCGCAGCCGTGGCGTTGACGCTGTCGCGCAGGTACGTGTCGTTGGGAAAGTCGGCGCCGCAGTCGAGCCCGCAGTTGGAATCGCCGTTTTCCCAGTTGAAGCCGGACATGCGGTTTCCGCCGAAGCGCGCCATCGTGTACGCCGGCAGGTACGAGCCCCACAAACCGACGCCCTGCGAGACCGCGAACGAATCCGCGCCGCCCTGGTCGTCGAAATTGATGCCGTAGATGAAGGGCGAGATCGGCGTCGTCGTGTGCGAGTCGAGCGTCACCACCGCATCGCCGGTGACCGGCGGCGGCGTGAGGAACGAGCCGGCGACCGACACGGCCGCGGTGGCGGTGACGCTGCCGGCCGAGTTGGTGGCGGTCAGGGTGTACGTGGTGGCGACCGACGGCGAGACCACCGCCGACGAGCCGGTCAGGACGCCAACGCCCTGATCGATTGCAATCGAGCTCGCGCCCGCGACCGACCAGCTCAAGGTGGCGCTGGCGCCGGCTGCAATCGCGGCAGGGGTTGCGCCGAAGCTGGCGATGACCGGCTTGTCGACGGTGACTTGCGCGGTGGCGGTGGCAGTGCCGGAGGCGTTGCTGGCGGTGAGCGTGTAGACGGTGCTCGTGGAAGGCTTGACCACGATGTTCGTGCCGGTGACGGCGCCGATGCCCGGCTGGATTGAGACGGTGGTGGCGCCTGTCACCGACCAGGCGAGGGTGCTCTGCCCGCCGGGGAAGATCGAGGAGGGCGTGGCCTTCACGCTGCCGATCGTCGGCGCGCCGATGGGTGCGACCCCCACGGTGGCGGTGGCGGTCACCGAGCCGCTGCCGTTGGTCGCGGTCAGCGTGTAGGTGGTGGTGGCGGCGGGTGAGACGGACACCGAGGTGCGCGCGCTCACGTCGCCGACGCCGTTGTCGATGGACACCGAAGTGGCGCCTGCCACGCTCCACGACAGCGTCGACGAGCTTCCCGCGTTGACGCTGACGGGCGCCGCGCCGAAGCTCTGGATCGACGGCAGCGACGCCGACGCAGGCGTCACCTGCACGACCGCTTCTGCGAAGGTGGCGGAGTCCGCGGACGAGGTGGCGCGCACGTGATAGGCGCCCGCGGTGAGCGGCGCGGTGTAAATGCCTCCGGCGATGGTTCCGCCTGCGGCCTCGTCGACGGTCCAGGTCGCCGAGGTGTCGGCGGCGCCGCTGACGGCGGCTGCGAAACGCTGCTGCGATCCCGCGGCAACCACGGCGCTCGACGGGGTGATCGAGATGGACACGGTGCCGGGGGCCGGCGCCCCCTTTCCGGAACAGCCAATGGCCGCCGCGAGCACAGCAGTATTCAACAGCCATTGGTAGGCTTTATGCGCTTTCATACCACCCCTGTGCCGAATTTTTCCGAGCATAGCGCGGCGTATGTTCGAGGGCCAATCTACAACTGCGAATTTAGAAATGTGTTTGCGCTTGGTGGCGCGCGGCGGGAGCGATTACAGTGCCGCGAAGTAGGAAGGGGAGCCCAGAATGATTACACGATTGTCGTCGCGCGCCTTTGGCGTCGCGTTCGCAGCGGTGTCTGTTGCCGCGTCGGCCGCTCCGGTTGCGTCTTTCCGGGTGCAGGGGTTGCCGGCGTCGGTGACTGCAGGAGTCGCGGCAGGATTCACCGTCACCGCCATCGATTCGGCGGGAAACGTCGTCTCCGATTACGCGGGCACCGTCGCGTTCTCCGCCAACTGGCCGAACGCCACCGTCCCCGCGAGCTACGCCTTCGTGCCGGCGGACGCGGGCAGCCACGCGTTCCAGCTCACCGCTTTTTCCGCCGGCCCCTTCTTCGTCCAGGCGACTGATTCTGTTTCCGCCGGAGTGTTCGGCACCGACAGCGCGACGGTGGTGGCAGGGCAGGCTGCGAACTTCGCCTTCAACAGCTTGCCTTCGTCGACCAACGCGGGCGTTTCGGCCAACGCCTCCATCTCCGTCTTCGACACCTGGTGGAACTCGACCAACTATTCCGGCACCGCGGTCTTCACGAGCAGCGATCCTTCGGCGGTGTTGCCGGTCTCGGCGGCCTTCAGCGGAGGCACCGCCATCGTGCCGGTCACCTTCAACACGGCGGGCGGACAGTCGTTCACCATCGCCGACTCGGCCAACCCGGCGATGAACGCCACCGCCTGGACCACGGTGTCCTCAGGGCCGAACGCGACCGTGACCGCCCCCGCGAAGGTGACGACCGGCGCGAGCGCGACCGCATCCGTTCCCACGCAGGCCGGCGTGACTTATGCCTGGACGGTCACCTCCGGGACCATCACCGCCGGAGCCAACGCCGCGACGGTGACCTTCACCGCCGGTGCGGCCGGAACTTTGACGGCGAGCTGCACCGTCACCAACACCTCGTCGGCCGCGCACTCCACCGGCTCCGCGTCGGTGACGGTGGTCGCGCTTCCGGCGACGCCGGTCATCACCGCGCCCGCGAAAGTGACGGCGCTGGCGAAGACGCAGAAGGCGACCGTTCCCGCGCACGCCGGAATGACGTACGCGTGGACGCTCTCGCCCGGCACCATCACCGGGACCGGCGGCGCCGCCGGCATCACCAGCGCAGGCGTCAACACGCTCACCTTCACGGCGCCGGCGTCCGGCCCCATCACCATCACCTGCGTGGAGGTGAATGGCGCCGGGACTCGCAGTGCTCAGGCCAGCGCGACCGTGCAGGTCGCCTCTGCGCCGGCAAAGCCGGTCATCTCTGCCGCGACCCCCGTCACCGCGGGCGCGTCCAGCACCGCGCAGGTCACCGCCCACAGCGGGATGACCTACGTGTGGACCATCACCAACGGCACCATCACCAGCGCCGGAGGAACCGCGGGCGTCACTTCCGGGACCACCAACGCCATCACCTTCACCGCCTCTGCCGCCGGAACCCTCAGCCTCTCGTGCGTCGAGACGAACGGCAGCACGAACAGCGCCGCCGGCACCGCGTCGGTGACGGTCGTCGCGGCTCCGCAGGCCCCCGTCATCTCGACCGTCGCGCAGACCGTCGCCGGGACGACGGGCGTCACCGCCTCGGTCGTCGCGCACACGGGCATGACCTATCGTTGGACGGTCTCCAACGCGACCATCACCAGCACCGGCGGCACGTCGGGAGTCACCAGCGCCGGCGTCAACACCGCGACCTTCACCGCCGGGACCGCGGGCAGCATCGCGCTCTCGGCAGTGGAAGTGAACGGCGCTGGCGCGGTGAGCGCGCCAGGCACCGCGAGCGTCACCGTCTCGCCGGCCGGAACGCCGGTGACGCCGGTCATCACCACCAAGGCGACGGTGACTGCAGGCGCGAGCGTCGCCGCGAGCGTGGTGGCGCACGCGGGCATGACCTATAGCTGGACGGTCTCCAACGGCACCATCACCAGTGCGGGCGGCGCTGCCGGAACCACCAGCGGGACGACCAACAGCATCACCTACACCGCGGGCCCCGCGGGCAACATCGTCGTCACCTGCACCGAGAGCAACGGTCAGACCTCGAGCACCGCGGGCACCGCCAGCCAGACTTCGGTCACGCCGGCGTCGGTGCCGACCATTTCCACCGTCGCGCAGGCGACGAGCGGGCAGGGCGGCATCACCGCCTCGGTCGTGGCCCATCCCGGCATGACGTATTCGTGGACCATCTCCGGCGGCACCATCACCAGCGCGGGCGGCGCCGCGGGGGTCATCGCCGGCGGAAACGACTCCATCACCTACAGCGCGGGCGGCTCGGCGTCGCTGCAGCTCACCTGCGCCGAGATCGACGGCGCGGGCACCGCCAGCGCGAGAGCGGTCGCCAACGTTTCGGTCGGCGTGGCCGGTCCCGGCAACGGCATCGTCTACGTCATGGCCCACCAGGACGACGAGATCTACTTCATGGAGCCGGACGCGGCCGTCTCGCTGCAGTCGGGCCGGCCGACGACGCTGGTGTGGATCACCGCGGGAAGCTCGGGCGACGGCGCTGCGGTCTGGCAGGCGCGTGAAAACCAGTCGCGCGCGGCAGCCGCCAACACGGTGGGGCTTGCCTCCAACTGGACCTGCGGGCCGCGGCTGTACCTCGGGCGTCTTTCGCCCAACTACTGCACCTTGAACGGGGCTCCCCAGATCGTGCACATCTCGCTGCGCCTGCCGGACGGCGGGACCAGCGCGCTCTGGGCGACCGATGGCGGCGCGCCATTCTTCGTCGCTCCGGTCAGCACCCTCACCTCGGCGGACGGCACCTCGGTGTACTCGCGCTCGGACGTGGTGCAGGTGCTGACCCAGATCCTCGCCGACAGCTCGGCCGCGGTCTTGGGGACCATGGACAGCACCCTCGCGTACGGAGACGATCACACCGACCACCACACCGCGGGGCTCTTCGCCCTGGAGGCGGCGCGCGCGTACGGCCGGCCGCTCGCCATCCAGATCTACCGCGGCTACAGCATCGACGGAGAGGGCTACTACCCGATCCCGGTCGCCGAGGCGCAGAACCTGAGCAGCGCGGACATTGCCGAGAAGGTGTCGCTGTTGTCGCCCTACGGCCTCGACTGCACCGGCAGCTTCGGCAACTTCTGTCCGCGGCGGTATGCGGTCTCGCGCGTCGCCGCGGGGACCAGCGCGCTGGTGAGCGGCGGAAGCTGCCTCGACTCGAGCTCGGGCACGCCGGTCCTCGCCGCTTGCAACGGCTCTCTTGCGCAATCCTTCAGCGTCCAGAACGACGGCACCGTCCGCACCTCGGCGGGAAGCTGCCTGGCAGCAGCCGGCAGCGCGCTGTCGATCGCGACTTGCGACGGCACCGTCTCGCAGTCGTTCCTGCTCTTCGGCAACGGCCAGCTCCGCGGGCCCAACGCGAGCTGCGTGGAGACGAGCGGCGGAGCGCTCCTCCTTGACCTCTGCACCCCCGACCGGTCGAGCTCGAACTACCGGCCGCTCGCCTCGCAGACCTTCACGCAGGTGTTCTCCGCGCCCGTCTCGAGCGGCATCTTCCCTGACGCGCAGGTGCCGGCCGGCGCGAGCTACGCCGGCAGCTTCCGGCTCGCGGACGTGGACGGAGACGGCGTGGCCGACGCGTGCATCCGGCTGGCCGACGGCGTCCATTGCGCGCGCGGCGATGGCGCGGGCGGCTTTGCGCCCGAGTCGCTCTGGTCTTCGGACTTCTCC
The DNA here is from genome assembly GCA_036488495.1 of Myxococcales bacterium. Taxonomy (GTDB): domain Bacteria; phylum Myxococcota; class Myxococcia; order Myxococcales; family 40CM-4-68-19; genus 40CM-4-68-19. The sequence goes on from DASXHM010000369.1 coordinate 43,228, forward strand.
GACGCAAACGGGTGGAGCGCGGACGCGAACGGCAGCACGCTGATGTTCGGCGATCTGAACGGCGACGGCCGCGCGGACGTGTGCGCTCGTTCGGCGTCGGGCGTCGTCTGCGCGCTCGCGCTGGCGACCGGCGGCTTCGGCCCGAGTAGCCTGTGGTCAGCCGACTTCTCCGACGCGCAGTCGTTCGGCAGCGCCCAGGGTTACTACGGGAGCCTGCGCCTCGCGGACGTGACCGGCGACGGCTACGCCGACCTCTGCGGCCGCGGGCCGGGCGGCATCGTCTGCGCAGTCAACAGCCGCTCGTCCAGCTTCCTCACCGCCACCCCCTGGACCACCGACGACTTCACCGACGCACTCGGCTGGCTGCCGGCGCAGTACGGGGCAACCCTGATGTTCGCCGACATCGACGGCGACGGCCTCGCCGACGTGTGCGGGCGCGGTCCGGCAGGCGTCCGTTGCGCCACCGCCAGCGCCGGCGGCGGCTTCCGCGACTCGCGCCCTTGGTCGAACCGGACCGACTTCAGCGACGCCGCCGGGTGGAACGCCTCGGCCGCCTCGTGGGGCTCCTTGCGGCTCGCCGACGTCGACGGCGACGGCAAGGCCGACCTCTGCGGCCGCAGCGCACTAGGCTTCGTCTGCGGAATCTCCAACGGCGGCGCCTTCGACACAGCGCTGCTCGTCTCGCCGAACGCCTTCACCGACGCGCTCGGGTATTCGGCTGCGGTGTACGGAAGCTCGGCCGCGGCCGGCGATCTCAACCGCGACGGGCACCGCGACCTGTGCGCGCGCAGCGCTGCGGGCGTCGTCTGCGCCAAGGCTCCCGGTGTGCGCTGACGAGCATTCGCGCGCGTAGGCCCCCGACCCGGGCCCGCGCGCGCGTTCGACCGGCGCTCACCGCACGAGCTCGGCCAGCCGCGCGCCCGGCGGCGCCCTTGCGATCATTTCCCGCCTCGGTCGTAGGCGCGGACCGCTGTCTCGACCAGGCGGTTCGCGGCCTTCGGTCCTTCGAACCCTTCGGTACGCACCTTCTTGCCCGTCATCATCGTCACCACCACGAAGAACTGGCTCAGCTCCTCTTGGATCCGCTGCTCCAGATCGGTCGCGTCGTCCCACCGCCGTTCGTCCGCCGGCACCGTGATGAGCCGGTCGTTGCGCACCCATTTTGAAGAGCCCGGATCCTTGTCGACCAGCCGTACGACCCCAATCGCCTTTGCCGGAATGACCACGCCGGGGTAGGTCGCCATGTCGTGGTACACCATCGCATCCAGCGGATCGCCGTCTTCCGCGCGCGTCGCGGGCACGAATCCCCAGTCGTACGGATAGGCCACGCCCAGCACCAAAGGCCGC
>DASXHM010000396.1:0-3895 GCA_036488495.1 Myxococcales bacterium
TTAAGCTCGCCCGAACCAGGTGGCGAGGAACTGCTTGGTGAACGGCTCCTGCGTCTTGCGCACCTCTTGCGGCGTCCCTTCTTCGACGATGCGCCCCTCGTTGATGACCGCGATGCGGTCGGCGATGTGGAATGCAGACCCGATGTCGTGGCTGATGACCACACTCGTGACGTGCAACTTGTCGCGCGCGTTCAGAATCATCTCGTCCACGCTCTCGGTCGTGAGCGGGTCCAAGCCGGTGGTGGGCTCGTCGTAGAGGACGATCTTGGGGTCGCGGATGATGGCCCGGGCGAGCCCGACGCGCTTGCGCATGCCGCCCGACAGCTCGGCAGGGAACTTCCCTTCCACGCCGTGAAGCTCCACCACCGCGAGCGTGTTCTTCACCTTGTCCGCGATCTCGGGCTCGGTGAAGCCACCCTTCTCTCGCAGCGGGAACGCCACGTTGTCGCCCACCGTCATCGAGTCGAACAAGGCCGCGCTCTGGAAGACCATGCCCATGCGCTCGCGGAACGTCGAAAGCTCCCGGCGGTCCATCTGGGAGACGTTCTGCCCGTCCACGATGACCTGGCCCTTGTCCGGCTTGAAGAGGCCCATGATGTGCTTCATCAAGACCGTCTTGCCGCTGCCGGAGCCACCCAACACCACGGTGGTGGTGCCTTCGTGCATCTGCAGATTGATGCCCTTCAGCACCTGGAAGCCGGAGAAGGCCTTGTAGAGGTCCTGCACGTCGATCATCACGCCGGGCGCTACGTGCACCTCGCGTTCGTGGACGGCCTCGCTCATCCCAGGCCCCCGGCGGTCTGCTGCGGGCCGCTGAGCGAGATGGCGGTGTAGATGTAGTCGATGGCGAAGATGGCGACGAGGCCGCCGACCACCGCCTGGGTGGTGGCGATGCCCACGCCGCGCGCGCCGCCTTCGGCGCGGTAGCCGCGGTAGCAGGCGATGACGGTGACGACGAAGCCGATCACCGCCGACTTGCCGAGGCCGCTCGTGAGGTCCTTCACTTCCACCAGCGCCTGGATGCGGTTCAGGAAGGTGCCGGGCGAGAGGTCCTTGGTCCAGACCGCGATCATGTACGCGCCGAAGAGCGCGATGGCGTTGAAGAGCATGGTGAGGATGGGCGCGGCGATGGCAGCGGCGATGATCCGCGGCACCACCAGGTAGTTGTACGGGTCCACCGCCATGGTCTCGAGCGCGTCGATCTGCTCGGTGACGCGCATGGTTCCAAGCTCGGTGGCCACCGCCGATCCAACCCGCGCGACCAGCACGATGCAGGTGAAGATGGGGGCAAGCTCGCGCGAGAGCGAGAGCTCGACGGTGGCGCCGACCAGCGACTGCGCGTTGAAGAGCCCGAAGGCGTAGACCGTCTGCAGCGCCAGCACCATGCCGGTGAAGAGCCCCGTCAGCCCGACCACGAACATCGAGCCGTAGGCCATGAATTCGAGCTGCGTCATCAAGAGGCCGACGCGGTACGGCGGCCGGAACACCGCTGCCGTGGAGGTGGCGGTGAACAGCGACATCTCGCCGAGCCATTCGAACGGCCGGGACAGCGGCTTCAGCCACGACGGTGGCCTCTTCTGATCGGCGAGAACCTTCTCTTCGGCCATCGGACACGCTTCTATCTCGGGATCGCCCTCGGAGCGAGAAAGAATCCGCCGCTTCCGCCGAGCGGGTCGGACACGAAACAGATCGCGGCGGCGGCCCAGCTGCAAGGCCTGGCACCGCCGGGGTGCGAAACGGATTACGCGATGCCGGGTGACTCGTGGCCGGTGCGCGAGACGTATTCGGTGTAGCCGCCGCCGTAGACGTGCGGGCCTTGCGGCGTCAATTCGAGCACCCGCGTCGAGAGCTCGGACAAAAAATGCCGGTCGTGGGAGACGAAGAGCAAGGTGCCTTCGAACTTGCGCAAGGCCGCGATCAGCATCTCCTTCGTGCCCATGTCGAGGTGGTTCGTCGGCTCGTCCAGAACCAGGAAATTGGGCGGATCGTAGAGCATCATCGCCAGGACGAGCCGCGCCTTCTCACCGCCGGAGAGGACGCGGACGCTCTTCTGCACTTCGTCGCCGGAAAATCCGAACGCGCCAGCCAAGGCTTTCAAAGATCCGATCGACGACTGCGGAAAGCGCGATACCAGCATCTCCTCCACCGTCGCCGTCGCATCGAGCACGTCCATGGCATGCTGCGCGAAATACCCCATCTTGACCGAGGCGCCGACGGTCACTTCGCCCTGGTCCGGCTCGGCCGCGTGCGCCACCAGCTTGAGCAACGTCGACTTGCCGGCGCCGTTGATGCCGAGCACGCACCAGCGTTCGCCGCGCCGGACCAGAAAGTCGAAGGATTCGTAGATGACGGTTGCGCCGTACGCCTTGCGCACCCGCTCCAGCCGCGCCACGTCCTCGCCGCTGCGCGGCGGCGTGCGGAAGTCGAACTCCACCGTCTTGCGCACCTTCGGCGGCTCGACCTTCTCGATCTTGTCCAGCTTCTTGATCCGGCTCTGCACCTGCGCGGCGTGCGATGCGCGGGCCTTGAAGCGCTCGATGAAGGCGATCTCCTTCTTCAGCATCGCCTGCTGCCGGGCGTACTGCGCCTCTGCGTGGCGCTCCTTGATGGCGCGCTCGCGCAGGTAGAACTCGTAATCGCCGCCGTAGGTGGTCAATTCGCCGGCGTCGATCTCGATGATCTTGCGCACCACCCGGTTCATGAACTCGCGGTCGTGGCTGGTGAGAAGGATCGCGCCGGGAAAGTCCTTCAAGAAGTTCTCCAGCCAGATCATCGATTCCAGGTCGAGGTGGTTCGAAGGCTCGTCGAGGAGCAGCGCATCCGGCGCCATCAAGAGGATGCGGGCCAGCGCGACCCGCATCTTCCAGCCGCCCGAGAGCAGCCCCACGTCCTGATCCATCGAGGGCCCGCGGGCGTTGACTTCTCCTTGAGAGAAGCCCAGGCCGGCCAGGATTTCGCGCGCACGCGCTTCCAGCCCGTAGCCGCCCAGCTCTTCGAAACGGCCCTGCACGTTGCCGAAACGCTCGAGCAGCTTCTCCATCTCGCCGGCGCGCTCGGGATCGGCGAGCGCGTGTTCGAGGTCCTTCAGCTCGGCGGCGACTGCGCTGACCGGGCCTGCGCCGTCCATGGTTTCGACCACGACGGTGCGGCCTTTCATCTCGCCGACGTCCTGGCTGAAGTAGCCGATGCTGACGCCGCGATCGATCGACACCTGCCCTTCGTCCGGCTCCTCTTCCTTTGTGATGAGCCGGAAGAGCGTGGACTTGCCGGCGCCGTTCGGTCCCACGAGCCCCACGTGCTCTCCCTTGTGGACGACGGCGCTCGCCTCCAGGAAGAGAATTTGCTTGCCGTGCTGTTTGACGATGGAGTCGAGGCGGATCACGAGGCTCGCCTTACCACGAGCAAAGGGCTGCGCCGTAGGTTAGAAGGGCGCCCCAAGGAGGCCCGTTCCCCATGGCCAACGTCAAAGTAGGTCTGTATGTCCGGCTCACCGCGAAGCCGGGCAAGGAAGCAGAGCTGCAGAAGTTCCTCGCAGGCGCCCTGCCCCTTGCCAACGCCGAGAGCGGAACCACGGTGTGGTTCGCCATCAAGTACTCGGCGAACACCTTCGCCATCTTCGACGCCTTCGCCGACGAGACGGGCCGCAAGGCGCACCTCACCGGCGATATCGCCAAAGCGCTGATGGCCAAGGCGGGCGAGCTCTTGGCATCGCCGCCCAACATCGAGCAGGTCGAAGTGATGGCCGCGAAGATTCCAGGGTAGGCGTCAAGCTTTCGGGTTTTGAGCGCGCTCTTCGTCGCAGGGCGCGCTAGGCTGCGTGGCGATGGCCATCCGCTTCGCCGCGCAGGCTTCCTACATTTCGCTCGACGCCTCCGCCTGGGCGCACAACGCAGCC
>DASXHM010000398.1:0-3391 GCA_036488495.1 Myxococcales bacterium
AGGACAGATCGCTCCCGCTGTGACGTGAGCATATGTATGGCTCCGTACAATCGGAACCCCCGCCGCAGAGCGGCCACAAAAACACGATTCAATCGAGCGCATCAGCGCGCGCAACTCGAATGAGCGGGAGCAGCGCCAGCAATTCGACCGCTGCAGCGCAGAGAAAGAGCGGCGCCGCGCCGCCGAAATGATCGTAACCAAATCCGGACCAGAAAGACCCGCTCAGATTTCCCGCCCCGAACACCACCGCGGAAAAGACGGCCTGGCCAGTGGCCCGAAGCCGCGCCGGAACCAGCCTCCGCATCGACTCGATCGCGCACGCCCACCAGAGCCCGAAGGTTGCGCCATGAAAGAGCTGCAACAAAGACAGCGAAACAGCGGTCTCGGCGCGCGACACCAAGAACCAGCGCAGCGCACTCGAGAGATACGCAATGGCGAACAATGCCTTGATTGAAAACCGCCGGGTCAGGGAGGGAAAGACGAACAACGCTCCCACCTCGGCCGCGACACCGAGAGCCATGCCAAAGCCGGTGATCCGCGAAGAGAGCCCGTGCTCGCGCACCAGCACGCCGAAGAAGAGGTTGTAGGGGACGTTGGCGGCCCAGTGCAGGCCGCAGGTGGCGAAGAGAAACCCGGCCCCGCGCAAGAGCGGCCAGACCTCCTGCAGGCGCGGCCGTTCGGTCTCGCTTCGCGCGGGTTGGCTGAGCCGGCTTGCAAAGGCCGCGGTCACCGCGAGGCAAGCGCACCACGCGAGGGGCATCAGCTTGTCCGCCGCCTGCTCGCCTCTCGCAGCGAGCAGCATCCCGAGACCTTGCGCGGTGCAGACGAATCCGACCGAGCCCCAAAGGCGCACCCGCGAGTAACCGGCGCCGAGCGCGTGGACCGTGGCCGCGTCGACGAGAGGGACGATGCCGCCCGAGAACGCGGCAGCAGCGGCGAGCGTCATTCCGGCTTCCACCGGCGTTCGCGCGAACGGCAAGAGCGCGAGGCCGCAAGCCGCGCCCGCCGTCGCACAGCGCAGGGCCCAGACGCCGATGCGGTCGCCCATCGCGCCCCAGAAGAGCGCCGCCACGACCGCCACCGACTGCTGCGCCATGGCCACGGCGCCAATCTCTTTGCCGTCGAAGCCGAGCCCGCGCAGGTACGGCGCGAGGTAGGCCATGGAAACGCCGACGCCGGCGTAATAGGCGAAATAGACCGCTGCGAGCCGGGGCTTCTGCGGGCCGCTCAAGGCGACGGCGCGTCTTCCGGCTCCATGGTGCACAAGAGCGGAAAGCCGTTTTCGGAGGCGAGCGCCATCGTCTGCTCCACCTTCGTCTCCGCAATTTCGAAGCTATAGACGCCGGCGACCGCGAAGCCGTGGGTGTGGGCGTGCAGCATGATCGACATGGCGTCCGCCTCGCTCTTCGCGAACACCTCGCGCAGCACCAGCACCACGAACTCCATCGGGGTAAAGTTGTCGTTGTGGAGGAGCACTTTGTACAGCTTCGGGCGCTCGACCTTGGGCTTGGTCTTCGCCTTTGGCTCCGCGAGCCCGGTCCCGGATTGTTCCTTCTTGCTCATGGCGCGGCCTTGAAGATGGGCGACTCCTGCGAAAAACGCAAAATGCTCCGCTCGCGCTCGGGCGTCTCCATCCGGAGGTGCTCGCGCAGGCCCCGGTCCAGCCTGGCGTCGAGAAAGGCATGCGCCGAATAGGTCAAGGAGGGCAGAAACCCGCGCGAAAGCTTGTGCTCTCCCCCGGCGCCGCCCTCGAACACCGAAAGACCCCGGGCGATGCAATCCTTGATCGAATGGTAGTAGCAGACGTTGAAGTGCAGGAACGGCAGCTCTTCGAAGCAGCCCCAATAACGGCCGTACAGCCGGGTCGACGAAGACACGTTGAACGCGCCGGCGATGATTTCACCGTCGCGCTCCGCCACCACCACCTCCATCGCGTCGGGCATGGCGGCGAACGCGAGCTGGTAGAACTTCTCGTTCAGCCAGCGCCTGCCCCACATCAGCTTGTCGACGGTATTGCGGTGGAGCGCGTGCGCCACTTTGGCCCAGCGCGCTGGGTCGCGCAGCAGCTCTTCGCCGCGGACGGTGCGGATGGTGACGCCCTGCTCTTCCGCGGCCCGCATCTCCCGCCTCAGCATGTGCCGCCGCTTGGAGTTGAAGCGGGCGAGGAAGTCGTCCATCGATTGATAGCCCTGGTTCGTCCAATGGAATTGATAGGAGACGCGCGAAGCGAGCCCGGCCTGCTCCAATTCGCCCGCACCTTCTTCGTCGGGAAAGAGCGCCTGGAAAGTGGCGTAGGAGTGTTCGCGGCAGAGGTCGAGCGCCGCCCGCACCAGGCGCTCTGTGGCCTTCTGCCGATCCTCTCCCGGCGCCACCAGGATGCGCTCGCCGGTGCAGGGAGTGAACGGCACCGTCAGCGCCAGCTTCGGGTAATAGCGCAGCCGCGCGCCGCTCGAGGCCGAGGCGAGATCCCAATCGCGGGCAAAGTCGCCGTCGCTGTCGTCCTTGGCCCAGGCCGGCGCAGCGGCCACGAGGTTTCCCTTGCGCCAGAGCGTCAGATGCCGCGGCTGCCAACCCGACCGCGGCGCAGCGCAGCCCGACTTTTCCAGCGCCGAAAGCCACGCGAAGCGGGTGAAGGGCGTCGAAGCAGGCGACCGCAAGGCATCCCAGCGTTCGGCTCCCGCCTCGTCGAGGTCGTCGAGAATGCGCACTTCGTCGGTCGCCATCGGGCAGGGTGGTAGCGTCCGCCGGGCCATTTCGCAAACAGGCGCAGCGCCGGCGCGGGTCTTGTCGCCCGTCTTTCGCGCAAGTAGAAGAGCGCATGCTCATTGCCCTGCTCTTCCTCTTGGCGCAAGCGCCCCGCGAAGTCGCCCCGGCAGCGCACACGCAGCGGCTGTTCGTCAAAGCGGCGCACCTGATCGACGGCCGTTCCGATCAGCCGCGCACTGGCCTCGGCGTCCTGGTCGAAAACGGGCGCATCGTCGAGGTTCGCGCCGACGCTCCGGCGGGAGTGAAGACCCTCGACCTGGGCAATGCGTGGCTTCTGCCCGGCCTCATCGACGCGCACACCCACGTGCTCTTGCAGGGCGACGTGACCGCCGCCGAATACGACGAGCAGCTCTTGAAAGAGAGCATCCCCTATCGCGCGCTCCGTGCGTCGGCGGCGGCGCGCATCGCGGTGATGAACGGCTTCACCACCATCCGCGACCTGGAGACCGAAGGCGCGATGTACGCGGACGTCGACGTGAAGACGGCCATCGCCCGCGGCGTCATCGTCGGGCCGCGCATGTTCGTCGCCACCCGCGCGATGGCCCCGACCGGGCTCTATCCGCTGCTCGGCTATTCGTGGGAATTGCAGGTGCCGGAAGGCGTGCAGATCGTCGACGGCCCGGAG
>DASXHM010000003.1:0-7343 GCA_036488495.1 Myxococcales bacterium
TGCATCCAGGAAGGTCGGGGGCATGGACATCACCGAAGTCAGGGTCTTCCCGGTCAGCGAAGAACGCCTGAAAGCCTACGTCACCATCACGCTCGACAATTGCTTCGTGGTGCGCGACCTCAAGGTCATCAACGGCAACACCGGCCTGTTCGTCGCGATGCCCGCCAAGCGCCGCAAGGACGGGACCTTCAAGGACATCGCGCATCCGTTGAACAGCGACACCCGCGACAAGATGGAAAAGATCATCCTCGCGGAGTACGAGCGAGAGCTCCTGCGCGGGACGCCGCCGACTTCCGCCGCCGCCGCGGGCGCCTAGTCGCGGACGCCGAAGGCGGCTTAGTCGCGGACGCCGAAGGCGGCTTAGCGACTACGCTTTAGCCGCGGGTTCCGCCGCGTCTGGATCTGCGCAGGCCTCTCAGGTAGAAGGCCGCATGGTCGATGCCGAACAGGATCTGGTGGTCTTCTCCGGCAATTCCAACCAGGCGCTGGTGAAGGAGATCTGCGAGTATCTCGAGACGCCGGTGGGCCGCTGCGAAGTGGGCCAATTCTCCGACGGCGAGATCCGGATCGAGATCGCCGAGAACGTCCGCGGCCGCGACGTCTTCCTCGTCCAGAGCACCTCCACGCCGGTGAACGATCACCTGATGGAGCTCCTGATCATGATCGACGCCGCCCGGCGCGCGTCGGCGGCGTCCATCACCGCGGTGGTCCCCTACTTCGGTTACGCGCGCCAGGATCGCAAGGTCGCGCCCCGCACGCCCATCACCGCCCGCCTCGTCGCGGACCTGATCACTTCCGCCGGCGCCGATCGGTTCGTCTCGATGGACCTGCACGCAGGCCAGATCCAGGGCTTCTTCGACATGCCTTCGGACCACCTCTATGCGTCGCCGGTCCTGGTCGAGGACATGAAGAAAAAGTACGGCGCGCGCACCGAGGAGTGCGTGATGGTCAGCCCCGACGCCGGCGGCGTCGAGCGCGCGCGGGCCTTCGCCAAGCGCCTCGGCACGACGTTGGCAATCGTCGACAAACGGCGCCCCAAGGCCAACGTCGCGGAGGTGATGCAGATCGTCGGCGACGTGCGCGGCAAGACCGCCATCATGCTCGACGACATGATCGACACCGCCGGCACCCTCACGCTCGGCGCGAAGGCTTTGGCGGATGCCGGCGCGAAGCGCATCGTCGCGTACGCGGTGCATCCCGTGCTGTCCGGGCCCGCCATCGATCGGCTGGCGGCGTCGGCCATCGAGGAAGTGGTGGTCACCAATACGGTGCCGCTGCGGGACAACGCGAAGGCGTGCTCGAAGATCCAGCAGCTCTCGGTCGCGCGGATTTTCGGGGAGGCGATTCGGAGGATCCACTCCGCGGACTCGCTTTCGTCGTTGTTCGTCTGAGGCTTCGGGGGGTCGCCGGCGGGGGGCGCCCTCGCGCGCCGCTCATGCAGGGGGTCGCCGGCGGGGGGCGCCCTCGCGCGCCGCTCATGCAAGGCTCGCCCTCCCGCACGGTCTCGAACTCTCCGGAACTTCGGCGCGCCTCGAAATCGCGTCGGCGCGAGGACACGCCCCGCCGTCTCGTCGCGCGCTTTCTGGGCTGTCCCTCACCGTCCCACGAGCGCGCGGTCAGACCTGACTGTCTCGTACTCTTTCGCAGCACCCGGTTAGACCGGCCGGCTTCCCAGGACGAAAACGAGGACGCGCACGAGCCCGCAGCGAGCACGAAAACGCGGACGAGGACGGGCACGAGGTCGCTCGTGCTCGGGTGTCAACACGAGGAGGACGAGGTATGCTCGGCGTGCGAGGTGAAACATGGCTCCGTCGAGATGGGCAGCGCTTGCGGTGATGGTGGCGGCATCGTCGGCATGCGTGAGCGGGCCGCGGAACGGGCCGCGGCGCGGGGTGACGCCGGAGACGGCGCAGGAGTGCGTCGACGCCTGCAACGCAATGGGCCTGCGGATGCAGTCGGTCGTCCTCGTCGCCGGGCACAGCGGTTGCGTCTGCGAGCCGGGCGATGCGCCGCGCGCCGAACGGAGCTCCGGTGGCGCCGCCGCAGTCGACGCCATCGTCGCCCTGCAACAGGATGCCGAACGCGCCGCCATCGAAGACCAGGTCATCCAAGAGCAGCAGATGTTCTGGCTGCTCGATCACCCCTGACTCCGAGCGGCTTCATCTACCGAAACGGCGCTGGACTTTCGCGACCGCACGCGCCCACCACGCCACTTCGGGCTCCTCCTTCGTATACGGCCAGCGCGAGAGCGCCACCGAGCGGCGGCGCAGGCTCACGTCCGTCTCGCCGAGCACGCGCCGCGTCCCGGTGAGGAGGGCGAGCCGCTTCACCGAAGTGTCGGAAGGAGCGGTGCGCTGCAAAAGCAGATAGGCGATCAGCGCAATGCAACCGAGCGCTGCGAACCACAATTCAATTTTCACGGGAGCCTCCAGGGAGAGTGTCACCACGAGGAGCGCCGATTGCCGCCCGATCTCAATTTGATTCGAAGATAATTCGCAACGGCACGAGCTTTCCGCGGGGTGAGCACCTATTCTCCTCGCACCGCCTGATCCGCCGAAGTCTTCTGGCCGCAGCGCGGTTCGCGAAACTCCATCTGTCCCACGACGCTGCGCCGCAGGGCGCGGCGCCTCTGATCGGCTCCTTGCTTCTACGGAAGAGAGCTCGAGGAGATCTCATGACCAACGACATCGTCGAGACCGCATCCGCCGCAGGCAACTTCAAGACCCTGGGCGGCGCGTTACGCGACGCGGAGCTCGTCAGCACGCTCAAGGGCGCCGGCCCGTACACCGTGTTCGCTCCCACCGACGCGGCCTTCGCCAAACTTCCCAAGGGCCAGCTCGAGACGCTCCTCAAGGACAAGGAGAAGCTGAAGGGCATCCTTCTCTTCCACGTGCTCCCGGGCAACGTCTCCTCGCAGGCGGTGAACCAGATGCACGACGGCGACAAGGTGAAGACCGTCAACGGCAAGGAGTTCACGCTCGGCCTGAAGAACAGCCAGGTCACCGTCAACGGCGCCATCGTCAGCAAGGTCGACATCCAGGCGTCGAACGGCGTCATCCACGCCATCGACACCGTGATCATGCCCAACTAGGCATCGACCGTTTTTTCAAAGGCGCGGCGGCGACGGCAAACTTGTCTCGCCGCCGTTCTTTTGCGCAGTTCGCCCCGAATTGACGTTGGGCGTCCCGCGGTGAGGCCGCTACCCCGCAAGCCAGGCGAGCGCCGGCCTGCGCCGGACGTTGCGCCGCGCGCCCTTCTCTGCTACACAGCCGCGCTCTTCGGGCGTTCCCCCGGCTCCGCCAATCCCATGCACGCGGGCTTGTATGCCCTCCGCGGCGGCGGCGCACGGACAACAAGGAGAAGACAGCACATGGCTCAAGAAATCACTCTTCCGGCGCAGAAGCGCGAGCAGTCCGGGAAGGGCCCCGCACGGCAGCTCCGGATGAAGAAGCTGATCCCGGCAGTCTGCTACGGACCCTACGACAAGCCGCTGCACGTGGCGGTCGATCCGGACGCGATCAAGAAGGCCATCGCGACGCCGAAGAAGTTCAACACGGTGATGAAGCTGCAGGTCGAAGGCGGCGAGACCCGCACCGTCCTCTTCAAGGACTACGAGCGCGACCCGGTGGACGGCCACATGCTCCACGCCGACTTCCTCGAAGTCCGCATGGACAAGGACGTGGTCGTCAACGTCCCGGTCGTCCTGGTCGGAAAGCCGGCCGGCGTCACCGAAGGCGGCATCCTCCAGCAGGTCGCGCGCACCCTCGCGGTGCTCTGCAAGCCGAGCGACATCCCGGAGAAGATCGAGGTGGACGTGTCCAGCCTCGCCATCGCCGAGTCGCTCCACGTCAAGGACGTGAAGGCGCCCGAAGGCGTCAAGTTCAAGGTGAAGGGCGACCAGACGGTCGCGGTCGTCAACGTGCCGGAGAAGGAGGAGGAGGCGCCGAAGCCGGCTGCCGCCGCCGCGACTCCCGGTGCGGAAGGCGCTGCTGCTGCTCCCGCCGCGGGTGCTGCTGCTCCGGCAGCGGGCGCTGCGGCTCCGGCAGCGGGCGGTGCTGCGGCTGCGAAGGCCCCGGCTGCGGGCGGCGCGGGCGGCAAGAAGTAGTCCGTGCGGTTACTCGTGGGCCTCGGGAATCCCGGGGCCAGGTACGAGCGGACGCGCCACAACGCCGGCTTTCGCATCGCCGAAGAAGCCGCGCGCATGCTGGCCGTCCCGCTCGGCGAGGATCGCTGGAACGCCGTCCTCGGCCGCTCGGGGCAGATGGCCATCCTCCTGCCCCAGACCTTCATGAACCTGAGCGGCGAGTCGGTCGGTCAAGCCGCGCGATTCTGGAAGGTGGATGCAGCGGACGTGGTGGTCGCGCACGACGACATGGACCTGGAGTTCGGCCGCATCCAGGTGAAGCAGGGCGGAGGCGACGGAGGACACAACGGCCTCCGCAGCTTGAAGCAGCACCTGGGCACGGCAGAGTTCGTGCGGGTGCGGTTCGGAGTGGGCAGGCCGCCGCCGGAATGGGAAGGGGCGGACTGGGTTCTGGGCAGATTTTCGTTCGAAGAAGAGACCGCGTTGAAGGACCTCGTCCCCAAGGCGGCGGAAGCGGCAGTGGCAGTTTTGCAAGAAGGAGCAGTGCCGGCGATGAACAAGCACAACCGCCGGAAGTGAAATCACGACCTCGCGGCAGGCACAGGTCCTGTCGCTACAACCCGAGAGGCAACAAATGCAGCAGGCAGAACAGAGCAGCACCGGCGGAGCGCCGCAGCACGCGGCGGGCGTCAAGCTGCGCGAGTACGAGACCATCTTCCTCGTCCGTCCGGATCTGGCGGAGGACCTGGTGGACAAGATCGTCGAGCGCATGCGCGGCATCGTCCACCGCGACGGCGGCAAGGTCATCAAGGTCGAAAACTGGGGCAAGAAGAAGACCAGCTACGAAGTGAAGAAGAGCTTCCGCGCCATCTTCGTCCGCTTCCTCTACCTGGGCGACACCAAGGCCGTGGCCGAGTTCGAGCGCAACCTCCGCATGACCGACGACGTGCTCAAGTACCAGTCGGTCAAGATCGCGAGCGAGGTGGAAGCAGCCACCCGCGCGGTCGAGGCGGACGTGAAGCTGCCCGGCGATCCGGAGATGCCGGAACGGCCGGGCCGCGAAGAGGAGTCGGGCTTCGGGTTCCGCGAGCGCGATCGCGATGCGCTCGAGGACGATGCCCTTCCCCCGGACGCCGAGTAACCAACCTTTTTGCAGGAGACGAACATGGACGGATTCAAGAAGGATGCTGGCCGGGGTCCCTCGGGCGGCGGGCGTGGGCCGGGTGGTGGCGGCGGCGGCGGGCGCGGTGGTGACGGCGGCGGACGCGGCGGCGGTGGCGACGACATGGAGCGCGGAGCGCGCGGCTTCGGCCGACGCAAGGTCTGCCGCTACTGCGCCGACAAGAACCTGAAGGTCGACTACAAGAACGCTGCCGACCTCAAGTACTTCGTCACCGAGCGCGGCAAGATCGTCCCCCGGCGTATTTCGGGAAACTGCGCCCGGCACCAGCGCGAGGTGGCCACCGCGATCAAGCGCGGCCGCAACGTCGCGCTGCTCCCGTACACCGTCATGGCGCACCAGTAGGAGATTGAACATGGCGATGAAAGTCATTCTCACCAAGGAAATCCCCAATCTGGGCAAGCCCGGCGCGCTGGTGACGGTGAAGCCGGGTTACGGCCGCAACTACCTCCTGCCGCGCAACCTGGCGGTGCTCGCGACCGACAAGAACGTGCGGCGCATGGAGCACGACAAGGCCGGCATCCTCGCCCGCTCCGCCAAGGAGAAGTCGAACATGACCGCGATGGCCAAGAAGCTCGAGGCCATCGAGTTGAAGTTCACCCGCAAGGTGGGCGAGCAGAACAAGCTGTTCGGTTCGGTCACCAGCAAGGACATCCACGAGCAGCTCGCCGGACAGGGCTACCAGCTCGACCGGCGCCAGGTGCACGTGCCCGATCCGCTCAAGGAGGTCGGCACCCATGACGTGGAAGTCAGGCTGCACCCCGAGGTTTCGGCCAAGGTGAAGGTCACCATCTCGCCGGAAGCCTGAGGCGCTTGCCGGCGGCAGGCCTTCAAGCCTTGCCGCCGGCGTACTTCTCGGCGCGTCGTAGCGAAAGCGCGCCTTCGCCAGTATGATTTTGCGCTCACGATGAGCCGGGCCCTTTTCCTCGCGGTGTGCCTTGCGGGACCAGCGCTGGTCGCCGGGCCGGCTCGCGGCGCGGTATTGGTCGCCGCGCCGGCTCGCGGCGCCATGATTGGCGCGCCAGTGCGTGGAACCTTGGCTGCGCCGGTGAAGGTGCCGCGCGCGCAGCCGGCGAAAGCCGATACCACGAAGCCGGTCCAGCCCGTGCCGCTGCAGCAGCCGTTGCAAGCCGCGCCCGCCCTCCCGGCGCAGAGACCGCCGCAAGCGGCGCCCGCCGTGCCTTTGCAGAAGCCGCCGCCGCCCCCGGCAATTCCGCCGCGCAGGTTCGGCTCGTTCGACCTGGACATGCCGTTCGCAGCGTTCCGCGCGATGCCCGAACTGCGCGATTGCACCGCAGCGCTCGCGCCGCCTTCGGGCCACGCCGACTGCGCGCTGCCGCACGACGCGGACAAGCTCTCGCGGGTCCAGGTGGCTTGGGAAGACGGCAAGAACGCCCCCGAGATCGTGGCGCTGCGGCTCGTCTTCGACCCGCAGCTCGCGCCTGCCCTCACCGACCTGGAATGGCAGCTCACCCGCGGCTGGGGGCCGCCCGTCTTGGAGCAGCTCCGCCGCGAGCACGAGACGAAGTACTTCACCCTCGAATGGGAAGACGCCGAGCACCGCGCTACCCTGGAAGCGCAGGGCCCATTCTCGCAGCCTTCGCGGGCGGTGGCGGTGATCATCGAGCGCAAGCAGCTTCCGCTCTCGGGCGAGTTCGCTGCCCTGCACCCGCGGCCCTTCCCTGGCTTCCGCATCCGCTGGATCCGCCGCATCGACTACGAAGGCCTGCCGCACGCGCTCGTCTGGGGCACGTCGTTGACTCCGGCGCAGCAGGCGGTGGGCGAGCAGTCGGCGGCCTTCGAGAGCCAGCGCAACTACGTCGGACTCTGGCGGCTGGAGCCGGCCACGGCAGCGCGGCCGCGGCGCTGGCGGCCGCTCTGGGAACGGACCACCGGCGGCGACGAGGAGGAGGACGAGCCCCAGCGGATCCTCCACGTCCAAGCCAAGGACGTGACCAACGACGGCTCGGCCGACATCGAAGTGGAGCTGACCTGCGACACTTGCGGTCAGACCACCGACGAATTGATCGTCAAGACGGTGCGGGCGGGAAAGCTGGTCGATCTGCTCTCCAAGCGCGA
>DASXHM010000021.1:0-18975 GCA_036488495.1 Myxococcales bacterium
CTGCTTCTCCCACGGCTTGATCACGATCAGCCGCGGGTCGGCGACGGTCACGTTGGCGATGTTCTGCAGGGGTGACGGCGTGCCGTAGTAATCGACCCGCACGCTCTCGAGCAGCGCAGGGTTGGCGCGGCCGGTGCGCACTTTGGCGAGATCGCGCCGCAGGTCGTCGAGGGTCTTGGCGATGCCGTTCTTCAGATCGTCGAGGACGTCTTCGGCCATTCCCACGTCAGGCCTCCTGCTCGGCTTGTGGCTTGAGCGTTCCCACCAGCGTCCCCACGTCTTCGCCCTTGACCACCCGCATGATGTTGCCGGCAGCGCCCAGGTCGAAGACGATGATGGGCAATTCGTTGTCCATGCAGAGCGAGATGGCGGTGGAGTCCATCACCTTCAAGTTCTTCTTCAGCACGTCCAGGTAGGTCAGGTTCTTGTAGCGCGTCGCCGTCGGATCCTTCATCGGGTCGGCGCTGTAGATGCCGTCGACCTTGGTGGCCTTGAGGATCACCTCGGCGTGCATTTCCATGGCGCGGAGGCTCGCCGCGGTGTCGGTCGTGAAGTAGGGGTTGCCGGTGCCGGCGGCGAAGATGACCACCCTGCCCTTCTCCAAGTGCCGGACGGCCCGCCTGCGGATGTACGGCTCGGCGAGCTGCTGCATGTCGATGGCGGAGAGCACGCGAGTGAAGACGCCGAGCTTCTCCAGCGAGTCCTGCAGCGCCAGCGCGTTGATGACGGTGGCCAGCATGCCCATGTAGTCGGCGCTGGCGCGGTCCATGCCTTCGGTCGAAGCGGAGACGCCGCGGAAGATGTTGCCGCCGCCGATCACCACCCCGATTTCGACACCGAGCTCGATCACCTCCCGCACTTCAGAGGCGATCTGCTTGAGTGTCTTCGGGGAGATGCCGTACTTGCCATCACCCATCAGCGCTTCGCCGCTCAGCTTGAGGAGGATGCGCTTGAATCGCGGGCGCTTCTCGTTTTGGGCGGTCACGGGCGGCGGAAGCTATCTCGCGAGGTAGAGGGGGTCAACACACTTTCGGTCAGTTGGCGTCGTCGGGCAGCTCGTCCGCCAGCATGGGCTGCGGCAGCCGGGCCAGCACCTCCACTTCCGCGAGCGGCTCGAGCTGCACGTCCGCGCTGGCCGCGCGCAGATCCTCGAACTTCCGCGCCGTCGGGACCACCCGCCGGTCGAACGAGCCGACCAGCGCGTTGTACGAGGTGAGCGCGCTGTTCAGGTCGCGGCCGTGCTTGGCGATGTGGCCGCTCAAGGTGGCGAGGCGTTTGTGCAGCTCGCGGCCTTCGTTGGCGATCTCGCGCGCGTTTTCCGCCAGGCTCTCCTGCTTCCAGACGTGCGCGATGGTGAGGAGCAGCGCGAGCAGCGTCGCCGGAGTGGCGAGGACGATCCGGCGGGTAAACGCGTCTTCGTGCAGGGTCGGGTCGACCTCCAGGGCGGCGGCCAGAAGGCCGTCGGAAGGAAGGAAGAGCACCGCCATCTCCGGACTGCCGGCGAAGGCGTCCCAGTACTGCTTGCGGGACAGACAGTCGACGTGGGCCCGAAGCTGCGCGGCGTGCGCGCGCAGGTGCTGTTCGCGCTCCGCCTCGGGCGCGTCGGTGGCCCGCAGATACGCTTCCAGCGGCACCTTGGCGTCGAGCAGGACGGTGCGGTCACCCGGAAGCCGGATGGCGACGTCGGGCCGGAGCGTGCCGTCCGGGGCAGTCACGACGGGCTGCTCGTGGAAGTCGACGTGCGCGCGCAGTCCGGCGAGCTCGATGGTGCGCCTGAGCTGCGTCTCGCCCCAGCGGCCGCGCGTCGCCGGTGCCCGCAAGGCGGTGACGAGCTTTGCCGTCTCGCCGCGCAATTGCTCGCCGTTGGCGGCGACGGTGCGCATCTGCTCGGCGAGCCGCGCGGCCGACACTTCGCCCGACTTTTCCACCGCCGCGATGCGCTGCTCCACGCGCCCGAGCAGCTCTTCGACCGGCTTGACCGAGTGCTCGACAGCCTGGGCGCGCTTTTCCAGGTCCGCGCGAGACGCTTCCTGGGCGCGCGCCAGCACCTGTTCGGTGAGCTGCAGGACGTGGGCGCTGTTCGAGTCCAGCGCTTTTTTGGAGAGGGCTGCGAAGCTCTCTTCCAGCCCGGCCTTGGCCTCCTCGATGCTGCAGAGCTTGTCCGCCGAAGCGTGCAGTTCCGCCTCGAGCCGCGCCCGGGCCGCAGCCGCTTCCGTCAACTCGGCCCGGGCCTGCGCCGCCTCCGTCCGCGCCTGCGCCGCGTCCGCGCGCACCGCTTCGATCTGCCGCTCCGCGGAGACCCGCTGCGCCGCGAGGTCTTCTGCCCTTTGCGAACGCTCTGCCGCGAGCCGTGCCGCCTCCGCCGCGGCGTGCCGTTCGTCCCGTGCGGCCAGCTCGGCGGCAGTCTTCTCGCGCAGCGCCGACACCTCCCGCCCGTGGCGGTCTGCCGCTTCTCGCGCCTCCAGCCGGGCTGCGTCGAGCCACTCTCGGGTGAGCTGCAGCTCGGTTGCGAGCTTGCGCTTCTGCGCCTGGCTTCCATAGAGAGCCAGGGCGAGGGCAGCGGCGAAGGTTGCGGCGGCGAGCGCGATCATGCGGTCCTCCCGTTCACGCGCAACCGTAGCGGAGGGGTCTGACACGACTCCCGAAGCCGTTGATTTTCCTCGTCATAGCGGTCGGCCCAGAAGCCCCGCTCGCAAGCTTCGACAAGCTCCTTGGAGAGGCCGAACAGCGCATACACGCGCCCGTCGATCGCCCGATCGATCGCGCCGTCCGGACATCGGGGACGCGCCCGGCTCAGCTCCGCCAGCTCTCGCGGATCGTCGAGCAGTCGCCGCGGAACCGGCAATTCCCGCAGCGCTGACGGCTTCACATTCACGTCGGTCGTCCGCAGCCGGTGAAAGCGCTGCAGCGCCACCGACTGCAGGAGAGCGAGCAGCGCCCACAGCCGCTCGTCATCCGCGGCGAGGGTCGACAAGGAATCGAGGCACACCATCTCGCCCGGCACCGGCGCAGCCTCGAGCCAGCGGGCCCAAGGGGCCTGGGCGTTGGTGCGGATGCGCTGCACCGCCACGCGGGGCCGCCCGAGCTGCCGCGCGACCAACGTCGAAAGCCGCTCGCCGTCCAAGAGCGCCTTCGGCTTCCAAGCGAGCGCGAAGGGGGTGATGTCCTCGCCGCCTGCAAGCGCCACCTCTCCCTGCAAAGGGGCGCGCCGGGCGACGTGGCGGCGGTTGTCGCCCGTGCGGAGGCCGTACCCTACGTCGCAAGCGCGGCCGAGCGGCAGCGAGGCAGCTTCCATCGCCTCGCAGAGCGCGCGCTCGAGCGGCGTCCGGTACAGGCACCACCCGCGCCGCGCCTGGGCAACCAGCTCGGCTCGCGGAGCTGGCGAAAGGGACTCGGACCCTCGCCCGACGTAGGTTTCCCGCACCGCCGCAGGCTTGCGCACCAGCACCACCGCCATCACCCGGGTGTCCTTTGCCGCGGCGAACGGCTTTCCGAGATCGACCGCCGCCGCCAGCTCCGAAAGCCGCAGCACCTCCTCGCGAAAACGAGACGCGCGGGAGAGGAACATCCAGGTGTCCGGCACCAGCAAGGCCGCTACCCCGCCCGGCCGAACCAGCTCCAGCGCCCGGAGCATGAACAAGGCGTACCGATCCACTTCGCCGCCGCGCAGCGCGGGATACCTGCGCAACAGTGCTGCGTCCGGCCGCACGTGGCCGTAGGGCGGGTTGCTGACGATGCAGTCGATGCGCCCGTGCGGCCGTGTCTCGAGCGCGTCTGCGCGCTCGAGCTGGACCCGAAATCCGGAGAGGGCTTTGCGCGCCACCCGCAGGGCTGCCGCATCCTGGTCGATGCCGCGCAGATGGGAAAATCCGGCGCGGGCCGCCGCGAGCAGAAAGGCGCCCGCCCCGGCGCACGGATCGAGGACGACGCCTCGCGCTCCGTGGCGCTGCGCAAGCTCGACGACCTGAGCCGCGACTGAAGGCGGCGTGTAGTAGAGGGCTGCGCCGCGGCGCCCTTCGTGCCCCAGCGCGCGCGCCCGTTCCGCCTCGAATGTCGCGATGAGCTCGTCGGGCGTCGCGCCGCTCAAGCGGGCTACTCGCCCGCCGTGACGACGATGGGAATGTCGACGTCGAACGGATCCCCGGCGAAGGACGGGAAGGCGATCTTGCGCGTCGTCCGCTTGAGACATGCGCCGAGCGGCGCCTCGTCGATTGCGCGCTTGTCGATCTTGACCGCCGTCACCTGTCCCGACGGGGCGATGGTGGCGACGACGTGGATCTTCCCCGCCCGCAACTTCGGATCGCGCTTGAGCGCCTCGTCCACGCAGGTCTGCAGCGCCGGCTTGTGGTCGTCGAGCTTCTTGCGCACCTGGTCGGCGGTAAGGCCTGCAGCCGCTCTGGGTGTGGTCTCGACTGCGGGCGCTGCTTCGACGATGCCGGCATCGACAGCCGCGGGTGGCGCCTCGGCAGTCGCGGCATCGGCGGCGACGTCGGGAGCGGCGGCCTGGGCGTGCTGCCCGCGGTCCGGCCTGAAGAAGAGCAACCCGCCCACCACGACGGCGGCGACGATGGCGAGGACGACGATGCCGAACGCTCCCCGGCTGCGAGGTGGCGCGGTGCTCTCGAACATCGGCGTGGACGAACGCACCCTTTGCGGTGCTGGCGCAACCGGCTGCGGCGGCGTTTGCACGCCCGGGTTCGTCTTGTGCGCGAGGTCGGAGTTGGCCCAGCTCGCGAGGTCCGCATTCGCATCGGCCGGCGCCGGCGTGAACGCGCTTTCCGCGGTCTCCCGGGCCGGCTCCTCCTCGGGCGCAGCGGCCTGCGGCGGAAGAGGCGGCTCCTCAGGCGGCGGCGGAAACAAGGACGACAGCTCGGGCACTTCCTTCGCCCGCTGCCACGCGTCCATGCCTTCCTTCCAGAGATACGTGCGCGGCCCGACCTCTCCGTTCGCGACCCGATCCTCGATGTCGCCGCGCGAGAGGGGCCCTTCCTGTTTTCCCTGCAGCATCGCGAACCAGAGCGGCGGATCGGCGGGCGTCGCGACGTCCGGAGCGGGCGCGCGGGTGCTTTGAAGCTCTGGATCCTCCTCCTTGGAAGCGAGGAGCGCGCGCTCGAGCATGGCGCTGTCGATGGCGAGCGTGTTCTCGCTGTCGGTCGTGCGCCTCGGGGGCGCCGCAGAGGCGGGCGCTGCAGGCTCCGCCACCGTCTTCGGCGACCACCCGGAGGCCTCGTCCTGCGAAGCCGGAACCGCGGGCTTGGACGGTCGCGGCTGCGAAGGCTTCGTCAGCTTCCCGGCCAGCGCCGGGTCGGCGATGGTGATCTTCGCGCCGCACCTGCGGCAGCGGACCACGAGCCGCTTCCCGCGAACTTTCTCGTCCGCGATCTGGAGCTGGGTCTTGCAGCTATCGCAGCTGAATTGCACTCGCCCTCGCCAAAAGTCGCGGTCCCCTAGCTCATCGCACAAAAGCATCCGCGCCGCGCGAAAACAAATCTTCCCTCAGGCTGCCAAATGGCGAGCGTCAAGACAAGGACAGCCCGCGCTCTTCGAGCTGCTTCAAGAGCGCGTCCAGCTCGCGCTCCTCGCGATCCACGGGCAGCCCCGCAGCGCGCGCTCCGTCCAAGAGCGCGATGCAGACCAGCACCGCCGCCAGCACCTCGCGCTCGCGGTCGTCCTCGGCGAGCAGCGTCGCGGCTCCCGAGGAGAGGTGGCGGAAGTCGCGAAAGCAGAGCACGGGCGGCAGGTCGGGCAGAGGCCCGGTGTTGACCGTCGAAGGGGCGAAGGCGAAGCCCACGTCGGCGAGGACGAGCTGCCGGCCGTCGTGGAACAAGAGCACGAGATACGGCGCGCTCCGTTGCGAGCTGTGCTTCTCTTCCACTTGCGAGAGCTCGTCCCAGCGCAGCCGCAGTTCCTTGCCGGATCCGGGCTCGAGCAGCCGCGCGGAGTCGTCCTCCTCGAGGGCCACCACCGCCGAGAATGGCCGGCGGGCGAACTCGAGCACCTTTTCCCGCGCCGTCATTCGTGCGCTTCGACCAGCTCGAGCAGGGTCCCGCCGAACGCCTTGGGGTGCAGGAACGCAACCTTGTGGCCGCGCGCGCCGGGGCGGGAGACCTTGTCGATGAGCGGCACGCCGCTCGCATCCAGCCGCCGCAGCACTTCGTCGATGTTCTTCACTCGCAGGGCCAGGTGGTGCAGGCCGTCGCCGCGCTTTTCCAGGAACTTCTCCAACCCGGCATTGCCGCGTGGGCTGACCAGCTCGAGCGAGGCGCCGTTGGGAAAGTCGAAAAAGGCCGCATCCACCTTCTGGGTCTGGACGAACTCCTGGTGCGCGACGGGTTGCCCCAAGATGGCTTCGATGACCTTGATGGCCGCCCCCATGTCCTTGACGCAGACGGCGGTGTGATCGAGCGCGGTCGCGGGAATGCCGGAAGGCTTCTCCATGCCGCCGGGCAATAGGTCGAATGCACGAGCGCCGTCAACCGCGGCGCGAAAGTGGACGAAGGGGCAGAGAGGCCCGATGAAAGAGCGCAGATGGGACCGTCGCAGCTTGATCCGGGCGAACCGCGCCGCCGCCACTCGCGCAGGGCAATCCGGCTGCCGGCGCAACTCACCTGGCATGGACAGCACTTCGCCGCCGAGACCGAGAACATCTCGCCGGGGGGCGCGCTCCTGAACGCGCAGCTTCCAGCGGGCGTGACCGAAGTGGTGGCGGAGATCGAGCTGCGCACCGGACGCGCGGTCCGGGTGCGCGCGAAAGTGCGCTGGCAGCGCCCGTCGCAGGTGGGGATCGAGTTCGGGACCTTCCTGACGCCGTTCGAAGAAGCCTGACCTATTCGAGGCGCTTCACCACGTACTCGGAAACCGGCCCGTCCACCTTGGCGCATTCGCCGGCGCGGAGGCGCAGCGCCGCGTCGCGAAAAGCCACCTTCGAATCCGGCTGGACGCTGACCACCGCGAGCGGGCTCTGCGAGGAGCTCTTCCGGCGCAGCTCCTGGAAATCGTCTCCGCCATTGCATTCGACGGCGAGGTGCGTCGCTTCGTCCATCACGAGGCCCCGGTAACGGCGCGGATTGAGATTGTCGACCACCGGCGGATGGAGCGGGTTCTGATCCTCGATCGAATCCCAGCCGAGCTCGATCACCGCCACCTTGGCGCCGCCTTCGGTGGCAGGACGCTGGTAGAGCTCTCCACGCTCGGTGGTGCAGGCCGCGACGGCCACGAGCACGAGTACGAGCTTCATTTGTCCCCCAAGGCGAGCACGCCGCTGAAGAGGTGGATGCTGGTCGCATCGCCCGCCGGACCGAGCTCGAAGCTGGTCCGCAACGAGAGCAAGGGAAATGCGCCGAGCGACTTCTCGATCAATCCCAGATCGAGGCCGTCCACTCCGTACAAGGTGCTGCCGCGGCTGGCGCAGTCGAAGTAGAGCCCCCACGCCGGCGGCTGGCCGGCCATCCGCGAGAGCGCGCTCTGCAGCGTGCGGCGGGCGCCCATGCCGTCGCGCAGGGTGAAGGAGACGGAGTGGCCTTCCGGCACCGCGATGCCGGTTTCGAGGGAGCCGCGATCCTCGTCGATGCCGAGGAGCTGCACCGAGACGAAATCGTCCGGCGAGAACGGTTCCCCGGGCCTGGGGCTGAGCGCGAGCGCCACGAACTGCAGCGCGTCTCCAGACAAGCCCGGCAGATCGGACAGCGCCGCGAGCGACTCCACCGCGGCATGCGAGTCCAGCTCGAGCAGCGAGCGGCCTTCCGACCGCGTGACGAGGAGCGGCTTTCCAATCGGCGAATGCGACTGCGCCACCGCGACCCTGGCAGGCGCCGGGAAGAAGGCGCCCACCGCGTGCGCTTCGGCGACGTCGTCGTCGTAGAGGAGCCCGCCTTCCACCGCGACTCCACCGCCCGCCACGTGGGCCTTCGCTGCATCGCGGCCGAGCGCGCCGAGGAGCCGCTGCAAGGGCGCCGCCGGATCGGCGAAGACGAGCCCGAGCGCGCCCGGGCCCGCGCGCTGCGCAGCCGTCCGGAGCGCCTGCGGTTCGTCGGCGCGGAAGGAGAAGAGATGCCCGGGCTGCTCGAGGACGAGGACGCCCAAAGCTGGCCCCTCTTCCGTGTCCGCATCGCCGGGTGTGAACGCCGCGGAGGTGGCTCCGCCGACAATTTGCGCACCCGCTCCGCAAGCGTCTCGCAACGCCTCGCAGAGCTCGATCGATTCGTCGAGGTGCTCCGGAGTTGCCGCCACCACGATGCAGCCGGCTTCGTCGAGCCCGGCAGCGTCGAGCGCGCGGTTGGCGGCATCGCGCGCGGCGAGCAACACGTCTTCTTCGCGAGAAACCGCAGCTCCGGCGCGCATGCCGTACGGTATAGCGCGTCCGAGCCTCCAATGCTCCGCGCATGCGCGCTCCGCCCGTCGCCGGCAAAGCCGGCTCCTCCGATGCCGTGCCAGTTGCCGGCGGTTACGCGGCCACGCGCGCCGGGCGGGCTTCGGCGGGCTGCGGCACGAGGTAGCTCTTCGGCGGCGTCCGCACGTCCCACACGAGGCCGGCCGCCTGCATGGCGCGGATCAGATAGTAGCTGGGGTCGATTTCCCACCAGAAGAAACCCTGGTTGGCGGAGGCCATGTAGTGGTGGTGGTTGTTGTGCCAGCCTTCGCCCATGGTCAGAAGCGCGAGGAAGCCGTTGTTGCGCGAGGTGTCGGTGGTCTCGTAGCGGCGCGAGCCCCAGACGTGATTGACGGAGTTGACCAGGAAGGTGCCGTGCCAGAGGAGCGCGGTGGAGACGAAAAATCCCCAGACGAGCGCAGGCGCCCCGCCGAGCACGAAGAGCAGCACCGCCAGCGCGACCGGCGGCAAGAGATGGAAGGTGTTGAGGAAGCGCAGTTCGGGATACTTCATGAAGTCCTTGATCTCGCGCGTCTCGGCCGAGCCGTCGCGCAAGATCCAGAGCACGTGGCTCTCCCAGAACCCGAGCTTCGGCGAGTGCGGGTCGCCCGGCTGATCCGAATACCGGTGGTGCTCGCGGTGGTGCGCCGCCCACCACAGAGCCCCCTTCTGCGCGCTCGTCTCGGCCAAGAACGCCAGGACGAACTGGAAGGCGCGCGAGGTCTTGAACGAGCGGTGCGAGAAGTAGCGGTGGTAGCCGATGGTCGTCGCCGCCATCCGCGCGTAATAGAGCGCCACCGCGAGCCCGACCAGCTTCCACGAGAAGGGCACGAGGAACGCGCCAACCAGCGCGACGACGTGCACCGCCGCGAAGGGGACCGAGGAGAGGAGATCGATGCGGCGGGCGCGGACGGGAGCGATGGTGCTCGTCATGGAGGGCGAGAGGTAACGGCGCCATGTCATTCGACTGTCACGGCAGCTTCGGGCGCAGTAGCTTTGGCCATGGATCGGCTGCTCGACTTCGGCCTTCCCGGCCTCGTCTTCCTGGCGCTCGTCGTCTGGCTCGTCCGCAAGGTGATCCGGGCGGCACGGACCGAGCGCGACCTGGAGGGCGAACGGCTGACGGGCGCCTTCGCCGACGAATTGCGCGCGGGCAAGGCGCTGGCATCCGGCCGGCGCACCCCGCAGCTGGTGACGCCGCCGCCGCGCCTCGTCGCCCCGCCCGCGAGCCCGCTCGACGGCGCCGACGTGCAAGGCGCCATGCCGGAGCATCTGCGCCTCGTCGAATCGCTGGCTGCCGAGCGCGAGGCAGCGATGTTCGAGAGCGAAGGGGACGTGGCGCGCCGGCTGGAGGTCGTCTGGGTGAAGAGCACCGCCACCCACGTCGTCTGGTGCGAGCGCCGCCATCCGGCCACCCGAGCGGCAGCCGCCATGGCGCGCGAGGTGGTGTGCGTGGCCCGGGTGCTCGATGGCAAAGCGGTCGAGCGCTGGTCGTACTGAAAGCTTACGCAGTTGCCCGGATGGCTATGTTTCCGGCTGGCCGCAGAGTGAGCGACCACGGAGGAAACAAAATGGGCAAAGCAATCTTGATTGGAGTCTTGGCGCTGGCAGTGCCGGCATTCGCGCAGTCGGGCAGTACCGGCAGCGGCAGCACGGGTACGAGCGGCAGCTCAGGCTCAAGCGGCAGCATGGGCACGTCCGGCAGCACCGGCCAGAGCGGAACGTCCGGCAGCATGGGCACGTCCGGCAGCTCGGGTTCGAGCGGGAGCATGGGCACTTCCGGCAGCAGCGGATCGACGACCGGCTCCGACACCTCGGGGTCGAGCGGCAGCGTGGCGAGCCCCTCGGGCGGTTCGGGCAGCGATTCTGCCGGCAACGGCATGGCAGCGTCTAGCGGCGCAAGCGACTCGACGACCACGACCACCAACTCCACCACCAAGAAGTCGAAGAAGCACCACAACAAGAAGCACTCGAAGGGCGACATGGACATGGACGGCGGCACGTCCGCCAAGTAGCGCCTCAGCGCATGGCGTCGAGGGCGGCTTTGGTCGCGTCGAGCATCGGCTCTGCGACGACCGGCCGCCCCGTCGCGTGCTCCATCCACAGATCGGGCGTGACCCGTCCGAACGACGCGGCGTGCTCGAAGGCCTTGCCGCTGTCTTTGCCGCGCAGCTTCTCCTCGAGTTGGAACGCGATCAGGTGCCCGATCGGGTACCGGTACAGGTAGAGAAAGCTGTTGATCATGTGCGAGTAGATGGCGAGCTGGGGATTGCCCGGCACGCCCAGCACTTTCGCGTAATACTTGTCCCAGGTGGTCTTGGCGATCTGCACCACCGCCTCGCGGAACTGCGCAGGCGTCGCGTCCGGGTGTTCATACATCCAATGCCAGGCATCGAGATCCACCAGCGCGGACCCGGCGATTTCGTAGGAATCCCAGAATGACTTGAGCGCGCGCAGGTGCTCGGCTTTGGCGTTCGGCTTGGCGACCCCCAGCACTTCCAGGTCGCGGTGCTGAAAGGTGAAGGCGAGCGCTTCGGTGAAGGCCGTCCCCGGCACGCCGGACATCAACGTATCGTCCACTTCGTAGAGCGAGAACACCTGCTCGACGTTGTGGCCCATCTCGTGGATGGCGATGTTGTAGCCTTTGTAGTCCATTCCATCGGGATTGATTCTTGTCCGCAGGTGCGGCGAGTCGCCCGGCCCCCACCACGAATACATCTCGCTGCGCCGCCCCGCTTCCAGGGCATGCCCCGAACCGCGCGCCGGGTCGACGACGATGTGCTGGTCGAGATAGCGCGCCTTCTCGGCGGTGAAACCGAGCGCTTTCAAGAGCCGCGGAATGTCCTTCTTGTACGCGTCGGCGGTCGGGTAGCGGGCGCGGGTGAGCTTCGAGAGCTCCTCTTCCGGCTGCCGCTCGGTGAAGCCGTCGTACCAGATGTCGAACGGCTGGAGCGGCCGCCCGAGGCGCTTCTGGATGAGCTGCGCGACCTCCGGCACCAGCGGCGACTCCAACACCTGGGTCAAGAGCGCCCGGACGCGCTCTTCGGGGATCTCGTCGTCGAGCGCGAAATGGCGCTCGATCTCGGTGCGGCCCATCGGCGAGTCCGCGTCCAGCTTGCGCGAGGCGTGGAAGTCTTCCAACCAGGTCTTGTAGCGGGTGTCCGGCTCGCGGTCGCTCGACGCCACCGCCGTCTCGGGGCGCTTGCCCTGCGCCTTCATCTGCTCGGTTTCGATCTCGGCGGGCGAGCTCGGCTTCACCTCGTTCGTCTGCGGATTCCAGTCGAGCCGCGGATCGTCGATGACCGCCTTGGGGATGGTCTGGGTGACGATGCGCTGCATGACCTGCAGGATGAGCTGCTGGCGGACCAGCGCCCGGGCGCGGTCCGGCTCGGCGTAGTCGGCCTTGATCTGGTCGCGCAGGTTCCAATGGGTGAGGAGCCGCATCCCCTTGGGGAAGACGCGGGCAGAGCCGTCGGCGAGGACGTGGTGCATCCAGATGTTGTAGCCGGCGATGTACGCCTCGGAATCGGCTTGCGCCTTGGCCACCGCCTGCACCGCTTCGCCCGTCGGACGGGAGGCGAACTGCCGCGTCAGCCGCACGGCGGCCCATTGTTTGCGCGACCAGGACGGGCCTTTTTGAATCATCTCCTGCAGGTCGGGCAGGTCGAAGTTGAGCAGCGCCACGAAGGCGAGCTTGGAGGCGAACAGGTCCTCGCTGAGGTGCGCGCCGACGTCGAGCGAGGCGAACATCTGGTCCACTTCCATCTGCGGGCCGAGCTCGAGCTCGCTGTAGCTGCGAAGCGCGCGGCCGATTTCCAACAGGTGGCCGCCGATCTGCTCGGAGATGGCGGAGAAGCGCTTCTGGAGCGCATCCTGCTCTTGCGGCTCGGCGACGAAAGCGCTGACGACGAACGCGCGCAGCGCCTCTGCGTCGCCGTCCTGCGCGCGCCAATACGCCGCGACTTGGTGGACGCCGCGGGTTGCGCGAGCGCGGGACGATTCGCCGTGCTTCTGCACCACCGCCGTCACCAGCGCGGCCTCGTCGACGGCGACCCTCGCTTCCGATCGCCCGGTCCGGATTGCCGAATGCGGCCCGATGGCTTGCGGCTGCGGCACGGTCGCCGCGGGTTCTCCCGCCGTCTGCGGCTGCGCGGGTTGCGCGGTCGCCTGCGGCTGCGCGGAAGGGGCTGCGGTCTTGCATGCGGCGAGGGAAATGGCGAGCAGCAAGGCGGGCGTTCGCATGGCAAAGCCCTTTAGCACGCGCCCTTGACGAGCGCGCGGCGGGACGTAAGTTGCCCGGCCCGTCGCTTCATCGGGAGTCTTTCGGAGGTTCGTTTGGGTTTCTTTGCCCGTCTCTGGCTCGCGATCGTGAGCTGGTTCAAGATCGTATTCGACGCCGGCTTCGCGGCGCGCGTGCTGGCGATTCGGGACGTCTCGGCGCTGCCGGAGGGCGCTTCGGACACGGCCGTGCTGCCGGGCGCGCGTGACGCGTTGCCACCCCGGCGAGAGGCTGCCCCGCGCAGCGATGCCGGTCAGCGTGACGCGCCCGCACCGCGCACCGATGCGGCGCTGCGGCTTCTCGCGCTCCTGCAGCGGGAAGGCCGCCTGGTCGACTTCTGCGAGGAAGAATTGTCCGGCTTCCCGGACGCCCAGGTCGGGGCCGCCGCGCGCTCCGTCCACGCCGGTTGCCGCAAAGCGCTGCGCGAAGCGTTCGCCCCGGTCGCGCTGCGCGAGGAGCCCGAGGGCGCGGAAGTGGTGCTGGATGCGGGGTTCGATCCGCGCGCCGTCCGCCTGACCGGCAACGTCGCCGGCAACCCGCCGTTCCGCGGAACCTTGCGCCACCACGGCTGGCGCGCCTCGGCTGCGCGGCTGCCCGTCTCCGACGGCGACCCCAGCCTGCTCGCGCCGGCGGAAGTGGAGCTCGCCTGATGTACTCCGTCGGCATCGATCTCGGCACCACCAACAGCGCCATGGCGGAGGTCGATCTCTCGATCGAACCGGCCGGTCCCGGCGAGCCGTTGCCCGCGCCCATCCAGGTGGAAGTGCCGCAACTTGTGGCGCCCGGCGAGACGGCGGCGCTGGAAGTCCTGCCCTCGTTCGTCTACCTCCCCGCGGCGTTCGAAAAGCTCGGCGACTCCATCGTCGGCCGCTATGCCCGAGAGCGCGGCGCGCAGGTCCCGGGGCGGCTGGTCAGCTCGTCGAAGTCGTGGCTCTCCCGCGGCAGCGCCCAGCTCCTTCCCCTCGGCGCGGAGCCGGACGTGCAGCGCATCTCGCCGCTCGATGCGGCGGCGCGGATCCTCTCCCACCTGCGCGATGCGTGGGATGCGGCGCACGCCTTCGAGAACCAGAACCTGGCCGACCAGGCCGTCACGCTGACCGTCCCCGCGTCCTTCGACGCCGCGGCGCGCGAACTGACGGTGGCCGCCGCGAAGCAAGCCGGCATCGCCAACCTCACGCTCCTGGAAGAACCGCAGGCAGCGCTCTACGCGTGGGTGGAAGCGGCGGGCGATGCGTGGCGCAAGCACGTCCAGCCGGGCGACGTCATCCTGGTGGTGGACGTCGGCGGCGGAACCAGCGACTTCTCGCTCATCGCCGTCAGCGAGGAGAAGGGCTCGCTCGCGCTCGAGCGGCTCGCGGTCGGCGACCACATCCTCCTGGGCGGCGACAACGTCGACCTCGCGCTCGCCCATGCCGTCAACGAGCAATTGAAGGCGCAAGGAACCAAGCTCGATTCCTGGCAGTTCGCCGCCTTGACCCACGCCTGCCGGAGGGCAAAGGAGACCGGCACCACCGAGCTCGCCATTCCCGGTCGCGGCACCGGCCTCGTCGCCGGCACCATCCGCGCCGAGCTGCCCCCTGAAGTCCTCCGCAGCACCACCGAGGCCTTCTTTCCCGAGGTGGCGAAGGACGCAAAGCCAGTCGGCCAGAAGCGAGCGGGTCTCACCACCATCGGCCTGCCCTACGCGCAGGATCCGGCAGTCACCCGGCACCTCGCGGCCTTCCTGCAGAAGGGGAAGCCGACGGCCATCTTGTTCAACGGCGGCGTCTTCAAGGACGAGCGGCTGCAGGCGCGGGTCGCGTCGCTCGTGGACAAGTGGACGGGCAAGAAGGTGAAGCGGCTCGGCTCGGCCTCGCTCGATCTGGCCGTCGCGCTGGGCGCTTCCTACAGCGGGCTCGCGCGGCGAGGGAAAGGCATCCGCATCCGCGGCGGCACCGCGCGCGCCTATTACGTCGGCGTCGAAGCGGCCGCCCCGGCCGTGCCCGGTTTCGCCGCGCCGTTGCGGGCAGTCTGCCTCGCGCCGTTCGGAATGGAAGAAGGCAGCGAAGTGGACTTGCCCGAGCTCGAAGTAGGAGCGGTGGTCGGCGAGACGGCCTCGTTCCGCTTCTTCGCCTCGAGCGCGCGCCGCGAGGACGTAGCCGGGACCGTCGTCGAGGACATCGACGACTTGGAAGAGCTTCCACCGGTCGAGACCACCCTGACCGGCAACGCCGGCGACGTCTTGCCGGTCCACCTCCGCGCGCAGGTGACCGAGGTCGGCACGCTCGCGCTCCAGCTCGTCGGCGAGAGCGGGGAGGCGTGGAAGCTCGAGTTCTCGGTGAGGCAGGAGTGAGCTTACGCTTCGCGGTGGGCATCGATCTCGGCACCAGCAACACCGCGCTCGCCTACGCCGACCTCGAAGAGCAGGATCCGCAGGTTCACGTCTTCGAAGTGCCGCAGTTGGTCGCGCCTGCCAGCACCCAAGAGCGGCCGCTCTTGCCCTCGCACCTGTATCTGCCCTCGCAGCACGAGGCGCTCGGCGAGGCGCCCATCGTCGGGACCTTCGCGCGCGAGCGGGGCGCGCAGGTGCCCGGGCGCCACGTCGCCTCGGCCAAGAGCTGGCTGTGCCATCCATCGGTGGATCGCACGGCGCGCATCCTGCCTTGGGGCGCCCCTCCCGACGTGTCCCGGCTCTCGCCGGTGGAGGCGAGCGCGCGCATCCTTCGCCACCTGCAAGCGGCCTGGGATGCCGCCCATCCAGAGGCGCCTCTGCACGAGCAGGACGTGGTGGTCACGGTGCCCGCCTCCTTCGACGAGGGCGCGCGGGCCTTGACCTTGCGGGCCGCGGCCGATGCCGGGCTGCCCAAGCTGCTCCTGGTCGAAGAGCCGCAAGCCGCGTTCTACGACTGGGTGCGGGTGCATCGGGGGAAGATCGAGGACGAGTTGAAGGGCGTGCACCTGGTCCTCATCGTCGACGTCGGCGGCGGCACGACCGACCTGACGCTGATCAAGGTCGACCCGGCCGCCGACGGCCAGTCGGATGGCGCGCCGGTGTTGAACCGGATCGCCGTCGGCGATCACCTGTTGCTCGGCGGCGACAACATGGACCTCGCGCTCGCCCGCACCGCCGAGGCGCGCCTTCAGAGAAAGCTCGACGCGGCGCAGTTCGGCGCGCTCGTGTCGGCCTGTCGGGCCGCGAAGGAGTTGCTCTTGCGCCCGGATGCGCCGGAGCGGACTTCGGTCGCCATTCCCGGGACCAGTTCGAGGCTGGTGGGAGGCGCCCTGTCCGTGGAGCTCACCCGCGACGAGGCGCGCACCCTGCTCCTCGACGGCTTCTTCCCGCAGGTCGCCTTCGGCGATGCTCCCGCGAAGGCCGCGCGCACGGCGGGCCTTGCGGAGCTCGGGTTGCCCTACGCGGCCGATCCCGCCATCACCAAGCACGCGGCGGCGTTTTTGCGACGCCATGCGCAGACGGCCGGCGAGCAGCGCGTCGATGCGGTGCTCTACAACGGCGGCGCGCTCGCTCCGAACCTCCTCGCCGACCGCCTCACCGCGGTGATCTCGAGCTGGCACGGCAAGGTGAAGCGGCTGCGCAACGACGCGCCCGACCTGGCGGTGGCGCGCGGCGCCGCGACGTATGCGCTGGTGCGAAGAGGCTTGGGGCTGCGCATCGGCGGCGGCTCGCCGCGCACCTACTACGCCGGCGTCGGCGACCAGGCGGTGTGCCTGATTCCGCGTGGTGCAGCCGAGGGCGTCGCCCAGCCGCTCGCGCGCGATTTTTCGCTGGTGCTCGGGCGGCCGGTCCGCTTCCGGCTGTTCGCGGCCAGCACCTTCCGGAAGGATCAGCCGGGCGATCTCGTCGCCATCGACGACGACCTGGCCGAGCTTCCGCCGCTCCAGACCGTCATCACCGGCGAAGGCACGGTCAAGGTGCGGCTCAAGGCGGCGCTGACCGAAATCGGCACGCTGGAGGTCTTCTGCGAGTCGGACGCGCAGGCGGTGTGGAAGCTCGAGTTTCAGCTCCGGTCGGACGCGCGCGAGGCCGGCGCGGTGTCGCAGCTTCCCCGCAGCATCGAGGCAGCTCGGGAGGCCATCTCGACCGTCTTCGGGAAGAAGCCGGTCCACGACGCGAACGTCAAGGACACCTGGCGCAACTTGGAGCGCGCGCTCGGCGACCGATCCGACTGGACGCTTGCGACCTTGCGCGACCTCTGGGGGGTTCTCTGGTCGGGCGCCCAGAAGCGGCGCCGCAGCGACGATCACGAGCGCATTTTTCTCTCGCTCTGTGGCTTTCTCCTCCGCCCCGGCTTCGGCGCGCCGCTCGACGAATGGCGGGTGGAGCAGACCTTCACCCTGTTCGCGCAGGGGCTCACCCATCACAAGGACGCGCCGGTGTGGGCATCGTGGTGGGTCCTGTGGCGGCGCATCGCGGCCGGGCTTCCCGAAGCGGCGCACCTGGCCCTGTTCGAGGCCATCGCCCCGCATCTGCGCCCGAAGCCCGCCGGCCGCGTGGCCAATCCGGGAAAGAAGCCGCCCGGCCTGGCGGTGGACGAGATGGTCCGGCTCCTCGGCGCGCTGGAGCGGCTGCCGGTGGCGGCCAAAATCGAAGCCGGCGGGTGGCTGCTCGACAAGCTCGCGCAGCCCGGGGCGGCGTGGGCGTTGGGCCGCCTCGGCGCGCGGGTTCCGGTGGCGGGCGCGGCGCAGTCGGTGGTGCCGGCGGAAGCTGCTGCCCCTTGGCTCGAAGCCCTGCTCGCCCAGGTGAAGCAGCCGGAAGCACAGTTCGCAGTGGCGCAGATCGCCCGCAGGTCGGGAGACCGAGCGCGCGATCTGGACGAGGCGTTGCGGCTTCTCGCCGCCGAGGGGCTGGAGCGGGTCCACGCGCCGCCCGACTGGCCGCGCGGAATTCGCGAGGCGCAGGCGCTCGGCGAGAAGGACGAGCAACGCGTCTTCGGCGACTCGCTGCCGGCCGGCCTCCACCTCGCGAGCTAGGGCCTGACTGCTGCGCCTTACCGGGGGCATCCTCATTTTTCCCCGATGGACCGTCTTGCACTTGTTCGCGCCGCCGCCCGGCGCAAGGCCCCGACCCCGGTTGGGGCGCTCGTGCGCGGGCTCGCCGCGGGCGCCATCGGCGCCGGCGCGCAGTCGCTGTTCTTCCTCGCAACCCGCAAGTGGGCGCCCAAGCCCACCGAGATTGCGCCCGACTTCGCAAGACCCGAGGCCGAGGCACAGCACGAAACGACCGTCGACACCGTCGCGCGCCGCACCGCGCACGGCCTCATGCAGCGCGGCCCCATCGACGAGCCCACCAAGAAAGCCGCCGGCACCGTCGTCCACTACGCGTTCGGCGCCGGCTGGGGCGGCCTCTACGGCCTCGTCCGCGAGTCCACCCGCATCTCGCCGGCCGGCTTCGGCGCCTTGGTCTGGATGGCGAGCGGCAACCTCCTCTTGCCCGCGTTCCGCCTCGCCGCCTGGCCCAATCGCTATTCGGTGAAAGAGCACCACTACGCGCTGCAGGCGCACTTCGTGTACGGGCTCGCCACCGCGGGTTCGTATGCGCTGCTCCGCGACGTCGGGCCTTTGCCGCTCGGCACCATCCCCGCGATGGTCGGCCTGCAAGCCCTGGCGTGGCTGCAGCGGACCCCTCCGGCGCGGCTCTTGCGCAAGGCGCAGCCGTGGCCGCGGCGGGTGTTCCACGGCACCCTGATGCAAAAGGCCGCGCTCGCCTGATTCGCGTTGATTCGAGGGCCGCCTCTTGGTACCTCGGACGGCGCGGGCCCATCGCCCGCCTAAGCAAAGGGGCGGAGTCCGCCCGTCACAAAGGTTTTTACATGGCAACTGGTACCGTGAAGTGGTTCAACGACAGCAAGGGTTTCGGCTTCATCTCGCAGGAGGGCGGCGAAGACGTCTTCGTCCACCACACCGCCATCCAGGCCGATGGCTTCCGCTCGCTCGCGGAAGGCGACCGGGTGGAGTTCGAGGTGGTGAAAGGCCCGAAGGGCCTGCAGGCCCAGAACGTCCGCAAGCAGTAAGGGCGCTCGCGAGAGAGCCACGGGGGCCGCCTTCCGCGCAAGCGGGGCGGCCCTTCGCTTTTGCCTCGCCGCAGGCCTGCAGCGGTTCGGGCTCCCGCGCCTCCGGTTTTGGACGCTCGCGTCATTTTTTATTCGACATCGAGCGCATCCAATGGTTTCTCCCGCGGACGATGTCGACTCGCCGCGTTCCGCGCTATCGCGAGCTCTTGCTTTGGACGGCCGTCGTCGGAATCGCGGGCGGCCTGATCGCGGTCGCCTACTACATCGCGCTCGAAGGCACGACTTCGCTGGTCTGGAAGCACCTCCCGCCCCACGTTCCT
>DASXHM010000026.1:0-1604 GCA_036488495.1 Myxococcales bacterium
GTCGTGCGCGGCGCGGGTGAGAAGGGATTGCGCTCGAGCAGCGTCGCAAGCCGCGCCCACGCCGACGACTCGTGCTCGTGCGCGATCTCCCGCTCCGATCGAAGCTGCACCAGCGCTGCCTGGGCCTTGAGCAGCTCCACCTGCTCGCCCCTGCCGTTCGCGACCCGCGCCTCCGCCGCGTTGGCCGCGATCTGCAGGACCCCTTCCACCTCGTCGTCGACGGCTCGGGTGCGCTGCGCGAGGAAGAGCTCGAAGTACGAATTGGCGACCGCTACCTGCACGTCCTGAGTGGTGGCTTCGGCTGCTGCCGTGGCTGCGTCGGCGTCGGCTTGCGCGGACTCGCGCCGGGCTGCGCGCTTGCCGCCCAGGGGCAGCGGCTGGGTGAGCTGCACCATCACAGGCACCGAGGAGAGATCGACGGGCGCGTTCCACACCTGGACCATCAGCATCGGGTCGTCGAAGGCGCCGGCGGGAGCGACGGAGGAGAGCGCGGCCTTTGCGCGCGCGCGGGCGGCGGCGACGTCGGGGTTCTTCTCTCTGGCCTCGCGGAGGAGGTCTGCCAGGCGAAGTGGCGGTGCTGGTGCTGGTGCTGGTGCGGCGAGAGCGAAAACGAGGATGGCTGCGAACATGAAAGCCTCCCGCCGCGATGCGGCGGACGAATGAACGGCGCACGGATGCCGCGCTCATCGAGGGGCGCGGCCCTGCAGGTTCATTCGAGGCTCAGATCAGAAACGCGCGTTGCACGACGAACAGTGGCGGACCCGCTGCACGAGTGTCATTCCGTGCGGCAACCACCCGCGGCAGCGGCGCCGGCAAGGGAGCAACCATCAAAGGCGCCGCGACGAGCGCGAACGGTGGAGCGACCGCATCCGCCTGCGCGTGCAAGGCCGGCTGCGACCAGCCGATTACGCGCACGTCACAGCAGGCGGCGCGGTCCAGCACGTCGCGCGCCGGGATGCGCTGCTCCGCGCAATCGAGGATCTCGATGCCCGTGTAATGGCAGAAGAAGCGCGTCCGCGCTGCGCCGGGCGTCGCCAGCACAGTTACGAGAGCGATGAACGCAAGCACGCGCCGCATCGTTGGGCAACATAGCAGCGGAGGCCGCGCCGCGCACGCCGAGCGGACGCGTCGGGCCGTTACAACACCGAGCGCAGCACCGACAGGCCGCGGGAAAACTCCGAAGGCGCGGGCAAGAGAGACAGCACCAGGTGCGCCCCGGCCGGAAAGTCGAAGAAGTACCACGGATGCACCAAGACGCCCGCATCGAGCAGCTCGAGCGCGAGCTCTTCCTCGCTCTTCGCCTGCGGCACCCGCAAGACCGCGCTCCAGCCGCCCTCGCTGCCGAGCACATCCCACGACGCCTCGGCCGGCCTCGCCGCGTTCAAGAGCGCCCGGTTGTTGGCGAGCCGCGTCTGCAGTGCCTTCTGGAACTTCCCGCGCCCGGCAATCAAGGACGGCGCGGCGAGCTGCACCGGCGTCGACACCGACAGGTACGTGTCGGCGATCAATTCCAGCCGCTGCAGCGACTCCTGCCACCCCGGCCCGCTCGCCGCAATCCAACCGAGCTTGAGCTGCGGCAACCCGGCAATCTTCGACAAGCCGGA
>DASXHM010000069.1:0-11923 GCA_036488495.1 Myxococcales bacterium
CCTCGCCTTCGATATCCTCGGCGATGATCAGCAGCGGTTCTTTCTTCTTCGACACCCACTCCAGGAGCGGGATCAGCACCTTCGCGGAGCTGATCTTGTCCTCGTAGATCAGGATGTATGGCTTCTCGAGCTCGGCCGTCATCGCGTCCGGGTTGGTGACGAAGTGCGGGCTCAGGTAGCCGCGGTCGAACTGCATGCCCTGGACGACCACGACCTGGGTGTCGGCGGTCTTGCCCTCCTCGATGGTGATGACGCCGTTGGTGGCGCCGACCTTCTGCATGGCCTCGGCCAGCTTCTCGCCGATCTCGCGGTTGTTGTTGCTGGCGATGGTGGCGACCTCGGTGATCTCCTTCTCGTCCTTGCTGTCGATCTTCTCGGCCAGCCGGCGCAGCTCGTCCACGACCTTATCGACCGCCTGCTGGACGCCGCGCGTCAGGGCCATCGGGTCCGTGCCCGCGGCGATCTGCTTGAGCCCCTCGCGGTAGATGGCCTCGGCGAGGACGGTGGCGGTGGTGGTGCCGTCGCCGGCGATGTCCGAGGTCTTGGTGGCTACCTCGCGGACCATCTGCGCGCCCATATTTTGGAACCGGTCGGAGAGGTCGATCTCCTTCTTCCCTTGCGTCTTGGTGGAGATCTTCTTCAGCTCTTCGACGATGGCCGAGACCGCCGCGTCGATGCCGCGCTTCAAGCTCATCGGGTTGTGGCCGGCGGCGACGAGGCGCATCCCTTCGTTGTAGATGGCGGCTGCGAGCACGGTCGCGGTGGTGGTGCCGTCGCCGGCGATGTCCGAGGTCTTGGTGGCGACCTCGCGGACCATCTGCGCGCCCATGTTCTGGAAGCGGTCGGAGAGGTCGATTTCCTTGGCGACGGTGACGCCGTCCTTGGTGATGGTGGGCGACCCGAACGACTTCTCGAGCACCACGTTGCGCCCCTTGGGGCCGAGCGTGGCGGCGACCGCGTCGCTCAAGGTCTTGACGCCGCGCAGGATCTGCTCGCGCGCGGCGTGGTGGAAGGTGATCTCCTTGGCTGCCATGCTGGATAGCCTCCGGTCGGAAAGGGGGCGCGAATGTAGACAGCGCCGCCTTCCTGTCAAGGGCGAGCGTCACCGATGCTCCGCGCCCGTCGCACTTGCTCGAAGGCTGCAAGTCGTTTAGTGACCCCGCATGCTTGCTTTTGCTTTCGCGCTAGTGGCCGCGGGTACTCTGACGGGCAAGGTGACCTTGACCGGGCTCGCTCCCAAGCTCGCCAACCTGCCGGTCACGAAAGACATGAAGTCGTGCGGCACCAACAAGCCCGACGAAGCGCTGGAAGTCGGACAGGGCAACGGCATCAAGAACGCGGTGGTCTGGTTCACCGATGTGAAAGAGCCGCCGACGGAACGGAAGGAAAAGGAGAAGCTCGACCAGGAGAACTGCCAATACGTGCCGCACGTGGTGGTGGCGCCGGTCGGGACCACGCTGGACGTGGTGAACAGCGACTCGGTCTTGCACAACGTCCGCGCCAGCGAAGGCGCGACCAAGCTCTTCAACTACGCGATGCCGATCAAGGGCCACGTGGTGCCGACGCACCTGCGCAAGGAAGGCGTCTTCAAGGTGAGCTGCGACGTCCACCCCTGGATGCGCGCCTGGCTCTTGGTGCTGCCCACCGCGACGTACGCCATCACCGACGAGAACGGGCAGTACAAGGTCGAGGGCGTTCCACCCGGGAAGCACAAGGTCAAGATCTGGCACGAGCGGCTCGGCGAGAAGGAGCAGGAGATCGAGATCGCGGACGACAAGCCGGCGGTCTGGGACGTCGCGTACACGCCGCGCTGATGGCGGCGCAGGTCGATCCATCGTTCCTCGTCGCCTGGGTGCGCGAGGAGCTTCGCGAGGCTGGAGACAGCGCCGCCTTTTCCGCGCTGGTCGAGCGGGCGATGCAGGACGAGCTCACCGAGGAAGAAGCAGAGCTGGACGTGGCCGGGCAGCTCGCGGAGCGGCGCGGGCTCTTCGATGCGCTGGAGAAGGCCGCCGGCGACTTGTGGCTCTCGGAAGTGCGCGAAGCCCGCGGCGCGACCGAGAAGCTGGAGCGCTCCGGGCCAGCGTGCATCGCCTGGCTGCGCGCATCGGTCGGAGCGGCGCAGCGGCTGTCGAAGCTTTCGGCGGCGCTCTTTGCCGAACCGGGAAAGTCGGTCGCAGAGCTGGACGGCCTGGGCGGCTCCCCCGGCTGCTCAGTCCGCTGATCCGTGCCCTCGAGACCGAAGGCCAAAGCCGCTCGCGCGTGATAGACTGTTTGCATGGACCGTTCGCGGTATCCAATCCGCAAGCTCCGGCTGCACGAAGAGGATGGCGACATCGACCTTTCGCATTTGACGCCCGGCGACCGAGTCGAGATGGTGCAAGCTCTGACCAATCAAGCGTGGGGATTCATGCGGGGAACCTTCGATGAACCGCGACTTCGTCGAGATGTTGTCCGCGTTGTCCGCGGCAGGCGCTGAATTTCTCATCGTCGGTGCGCATGCCCTCGCCGCGCACGGGACGCCTCGCGCGACAGGTGATTTGGACATCTGGGTCCGCGCGGAATCTGAAAACGCGCAGCGGGTCTGGCGTGCTCTCTTGCAATTCGGGGCGCCGTTATCGGACCTTACGCTGGAGGAGCTTGCGCAACCCGGCATCGTCTTCCAGATCGGCTTGCCGCCGGCGCGCATCGATCTGCTGACCGCCATCGATGGCGTGTCGTTCGATGAGGCGTGGCGCGGTCGGGTCATGTCCACCGTCGCAGGATTGGAGCTGCCGTTCATCGGCCGGGCCGAGCTGATCCGCAACAAGCGCGCAGCGGGGCGGCCGAAGGATCTGGTCGACGTGGAGATCTTGGAACGGAAGCGATGACGTGACGCTCAGGTCCAGCCCCTGCGTTTGAACCACAGGAACGGAATCAGCCCGCTGACGATCATCAGCGCGATGGCTGCCGGATAGCCGTACCTCCAAGACAGCTCGGGCATGTACTTGAAGTTCATCCCGTAGATGCCCGCGATCAGGACCGGCGGAATGCCCACCACCGACGCAATGGTCAAGGTCTTCACCACGTCGTTCTGCTCGACGCTGATGAAGCCCAAAGTCGCGTCGAGGAGGAATTGGATCTTGCCGGCGAGGTGCGATTCGTAATCGGTCAACGAGGCAACGTCGGCGCGAATGGCGGAGAGCCGCCCGGCGTCGATGCGCGGAGCGCCGTCCACCGTATTCGCATACGCCGCGATCCGTCCGACGCCCAAGAGCGCGTCGCGGACGTGCGAATTGTGCTCGGCGACGGCGCCCACCTGCCGCAGCGTCTCGCGCAGATCGCGCGCGCGGCGTCCGGGCTGCGGCGGCGTCCGGAACGTTTCGTGGGCGAGGACCTCGCTGTCAGCGCTGGCCCGCTCGAGGGCATCGGCGAGGCGGTCGATGACCACTTCAAGGACGTGGACAAAAGCGCCTTGCGCGCTGGTCTCCTTGCAGGTCGAAAGCGCCGCGTCGATGGCCTTCACCTCGGCGAAGCGCACCGTCAAGAGGTGCTTTTCCGAGAGGACGAATCCGACCGGCACCACCATCAAGTGGCCGCCATGCGCGGAGGAGACGAGCGGAGTCGAGAGCCAGTAGGAGCCGTCCTCGAACGCGAGCCTGCTGGTCGATTCGATCTCGCTGACCTGCTCCTGGGTGGGAACCTCGAGGCCGGTGAGCGCCCGCACCTGGCGCAGCTCGGTTTCGGACGGCGACGACAGGTCGATCCAGGCTGCCTCGCGCAGGTCGCCCTTCGGACAGCTCGCGATCATGGACCGACGCTAGCATGCGCCGCGAAAGACGATCGGCCGCCTCCGGGGTAGAGTGCGCCGCCATGAGCGATGCCGCGCTGACGGGCGCGAAGTCCCAGGCGCTGCGGCGCGTGCACTACGGTCCGTTCGCGCGCTTTGTGCTCTCGGCCATGTTCGATCCGGTGCCGTTCCCGGAGGACGCGGCGCCACGGCTCAAGGACGACGCGCGCAAGGCGACGCTCGTCTACGTGCTGCGCTCGTCGTCGCTTTTGCAGCTCCTCTACTTCAACTTCGTCTTCAGCCGGCTGGGCCTGCCCTTGGCGCGCGCTGCGACCGGTCTCGGCTATCGGATCTTCGCGCCCTTCGCGCGCTGGTACCTGGGCGGCCCGCAGGTGAAGGCCACGGCAGGAGGAAGCGAGATCGCCAACGTCCAGGCGGCGATCCAGCAAGGAGAGGCCGCGCTGGTGTTCTTGCGGCAGCCCCGCACCATCCCGGGCGCGGTGACGACGCTGTCCGATCCCTTCCCCGCCCTCGTCGAGTTGCAGCGTCGCGATCCCTCGCGCCCGATCGCGCTCGTGCCGCTCACCTTCCTCTGGCGGAAGCGGCCGAAGAAGCTCTCCGGCTCTTGGCGCGATCTGCTCTTCGGCACCCCGGAAGAGCCGGGCGCCATCCGCGGCTTCATCGGCTTCTTGCGCGGGCGCAAGAGCGCCTACATCAAGGTCGGTGACACCCTGCTCTTGTCCGACGTGAACGCCATGCAGCGCGATGCGGAAGCCGCCCGGGTGGCGCGGCGCGTGCGCGGGTTTCTCCACCAGCAGCTCGCGCGGGAAGCGCGCGTCGTCACCGGGCCCCCGCTCAAGTCTCCCGAGCGGGTGATCGAGGAGACGCTGCGCGATCTACAGCTCCGCCGGACGCTGTCCGACATCGCCGCGGAGAAGAAGCTGCAGCTCTCGTCGGTCGAGCGCGAGGCGCGCAAGGACCTGCGCGAGATCGCCGCCCGCTACAACTCGTTCGTCATCGACGTCTTGAAGGGGTTCTTGAACTTTGTCTTCCACCGCATCTACGACGGGGTCGACGTCGACGAGGCGGGCATGAAGCGCCTGGCGGAGGCGAGCAGCAAGGCCCCGCTCATCCTCTGCCCCTGCCACAAGAGCCACATCGACTACATGATCCTCTCGATGATCTGCGACGACTACGGCCTGCAGCCGCCGCACGTCGCAGCGGGAGACAACCTGAACTTCTGGCCGGTCGGGCGGCTCCTTCGCGCAGGAGGCGCGTACTTCATCCGCCGCAAGTTCGGCGGCGACCGCATCTACTCCGCCACCATGGGCGCGTACGTGAAGCGCCTCTTGCAAGACGGCTTCACGCAGGAATTCTTCGTCGAAGGTGGCCGCTCCCGGACCGGCAAGCTCCTGCCGCCGAAGTTCGGCATGCTCGCGTTGGAGGTAGACGCCTGGCTCACCGGCGTCCGCCCCGACGCGTACTTCGCGCCCATCTCCATCTCCTACGAAAAGATCGTCGAGGCGAAGAGCTACCAGCACGAATTGCTCGGCGGCGAGAAGCAGAAGGAGGACGCGAAGGCGCTTCTCTCGGCCACCAAGGTGCTGCGCAGCCGCTACGGCCGCATCACCATCCGAGTCGACGAGCCCATCTCGCTCGCCGGACTGTTTCGCGAGCGCGGCCTGGACCCCAAGAATTGCACGCCCGACGAGAAGAAGAAGCTGGTGCAGAACCTCGGCTTGCGCATCGCGGCCGGCATCAACGCCTCGGCGCCGCTGGCTCCGATGGGGCTGGCGGCGGCCGTCTTGCTCTCGCACGACCGGCGCGCGATGAGCGAGGCGGACACCCTGGACCGCGCCGAGTTCCTGCACGGCGCTGCTGCGGACGGCGGCGCTCATCCGGACCCGGGGCCGGTGCGGCCGCGGGTGCAGAAGGCGATCGAGATCCTCTGCGCGGACGGGACGCTGAAGCGGCACGAAGCCGGCGGCGAGCTTTTCTATTCGGTGCCGGAGGAGCGCCGCATCGCGCTCGACTACCACAAGAACGCGATCCTGCATTTCCTGCTCGCGCCGGCCATCCTCGCGCTGGCGCTGCGGACCTTTCGCGGCCAGGCGGCGCCGCTCGCGGAGTTG
This sequence comes from Myxococcales bacterium, assembly GCA_036488495.1. Classification (GTDB taxonomy): domain Bacteria; phylum Myxococcota; class Myxococcia; order Myxococcales; family 40CM-4-68-19; genus 40CM-4-68-19. Next base: position 5,899 of record DASXHM010000069.1, read on the forward strand.
ATGAAGCGCGCGAAGGACGCCTCGCGGCTTCTCAAGCACGAGTTCATCTACCCGCCCGGGCGCAGCTTCGAATCGACCGTGGACGAGACGTTTGCGCTCCTGCTCCGCTGGGGCCTCGTGGAAAAAGCGGGCGATGCGGTGCTGCCGGTCGCGCGCGGAGTGCGGATGCTCTCGCTCTTGGCCGAGTTGCTGCGGCCGTTTCTGGAAGGCATCTGGGTCGCCGCCGACGCGTTGCAACTGTTGTTGCCGGGGCCGATGCCGTCGAAGGAGTGGAACCGGCAGGCGCTCGAGCGGGGGCGCGCCGCGTATCTCGCCGGCCGGGTGCTGCGGCTCGAAGCGTTGACCAAGCCGACGCTCGACAACGCGATCATGATGTACCGCGACCGCGGCGTGATCATCGGCGCCAACGTCTCGCTCACGGCAGAATTCGCGGCGCGCGAGAAGGTGATGGCGCTCGGCGAAGAGGTCAGCCAGTTCCTGCGGTAGCCGTCTTCGTGCTCGTCCGGGTTTTCGAAGTCGCTGTCGTGCCCGTGCTCGTATTGAGTTGTTGGTTGCGCGAGCGCCTGCGTACTGATAATCTGTTCAGTGCATGGAGACGCGGGTCAAGCTGCGCATTCTCGCCGATGCGGCCAAGTACGACGCCTCCTGCGCGTCGAGCGGCGGCAAGCGCGAAGGGTCGAAGACCGGAGCCGGCAGCGTCACGGGCGAAGGCATCTGCCACAGCTACACGCCGGACGGCCGCTGCGTTTCGCTGTTGAAAGTGCTGCTGACGAACTTCTGCATCTACGACTGCCGCTTCTGCGTGAACCGGTTGTCGAGCGACATTCCGCGGGCGCGCTTCGAGACCCGCGAGCTGGTCGAGCTGTTCCTCGACTTCTACAAGCGCAATTACGTCGAAGGGTTGTTCCTCAGCTCCGGCATCCTGAAGAGCGTCGACGACACCATGGAGGCGCTGATCGCGGTGGCGAGGTCGCTCCGGTGCGACCACGATTTCCAAGGCTACATCCACCTCAAGATCGTCCCGGGCGCTTCCACCGCGCTCATCGCGGAAGCGGGCCGCTACGCGGATCGGTTGAGCGCGAACGTGGAACTGCCGAGCGATGCCGATCTGCGCGCGCTGGCGCCGGAGAAGTGCCTCGCCGTCATCGAAGGGACGATGAAGGACGTGCACGCACGCGCGGAAGAATCTCGGGCGGAACCGCGCGCGCCGCGCTTTGCGCCAGCCGGCCAGAGCACGCAGATGGTCGTCGGCGCCACGCAGACGCCGGACCGCGAAATCCTCGACACCGCGACGAACCTCTACCGGCGTCACGGGCTGCGACGCATCTATTACTCCGCGTTCTCACCCATTCCGGCGGCCGACAAGCGGCTTCCATCGCGCGCGCCGCCGCTCGTCCGCGAACACCGGCTGTACGAGGCCGACTGGCTGATCCGTCACTACGGCTTCGAGGCGCGCGAGCTGACCTCGGCCGCACAACCGAATCTGGATCTGGAGCGCGATCCGAAGCTCGCCTGGGCCCTGCGAGAGCGGCAGCGATTTCCGGTGGACGTGAATCGAGCGGACCGCGCGGAGCTCTTGCGGGTTCCCGGGCTCGGGGTGCGCAACGTCGAGCGGATGCTGCGCATCCGCAGGCACAAGCGGCTGACGCTCGACGATCTGGCGAAGCTGCGGGTGCCGCTCCAGCGGACGAAGCCGTTCGTGGTGACGGCCGATCATCTGCCGCGCGATGTCGACAAGGTCGATCCGCTGGCAGCGGACCGGCACACGCGTTGGACCGAACCAGCTCTCGCTCTTCGGGGCGCTGACGGGGCAGCTATGACGGCGAGCAACGGCGCTGAGGGGTCAGCGATGAGCAACGGTCCCGCCGCGGCTGCTTCGGCCGAGCTGACCTACGAAACCTGGCGTGCGCGAGCGAAGGCGTTCTTGCATGCCTCGGTTCCGCCGGAGGCAGCCTTCTTCCGCGGGTCGCTGTTCGCAAAGCTTCCTCCGGCCGGTGGCGCGCTCCGCGTACCGAAACGGTTCGTCGAGCTGGCGGAAGCGGTCGCCTGCCATCGCGATCCGTCGCGCTGGGACCTTTTGTATCGGCTGCTCTATCGGCTGGTGCGGACCACGCCGCACCTCTTGGACATCGAAACCGACGACGACGTTCGCCGCGCCATGCTCATGCGCAAGGCCGTGGACCGCGACGAGCACAAGTTGCGCGCTTTCGTCCGCTTCCGCCGCATCGAAACTCCGCCGGCAGCGTCGCCGCTGCCCGAAGCCGGGACGTTCGTAGAGCCCGCAAGCCGGTATGTCTCGTGGCGTCGGCCGGACCATTTGGTGCTGCCGCGCGCCGTGCCGTTCTTCGTCGAGCGTTTCGCCAACATGCGCTGGAGCATCCTCACGCCGGACTCTTGCGCCCACTGGGATGGCGAGCTTCGCTTCACGCCCGGAGTCCCGCGCGAAGCCGCGCCCGAAGGTGACGCGCTGGAAGAGCTGTGGAAGGACTACTACGCGTCCATCTACAACCCGGCCCGCACCAATCTGAAGCTGCTCAAGCAGCACGTGCCGGTGCGGCATTGGCAGACGCTGCCCGAGCTGGCCAACCTCGGGCAGCTCTTGCAGGAGGCTCCGCAGCGCGTCGCCGGAACGATCGAGCGCACCGTCCCGCAGCGCTCCGCGGCAGACTTCGTCCCGCACACGGGCGGCCTCCCCGTCCTCGCGGAGGCCGCCGGAGGATGCCGCGGCTGCGAGCTGTACGAGCACGCCACGCAGACGGTGTTCGGCAGAGGCCCTGCCAACGCCGCCATCTTCTGCGTCGGCGAGCAGCCGGGAGATCAGGAAGATCGCACGGGCGAGCCGTTCATCGGGCCTGCGGGCCAACTGCTCGACCGCGCCTTCGTCGACGCCGGCCTCGCCCGCGAAGACCTGTACGTCACCAATGCGGTCAAGCACTTCCGCTGGACGCCGCGGGGCAAGCAGCGCATCCACCAGACGCCCAGCGCGCGGCAGGTGCGCGCTTGCCAGCCGTGGCTCGAGGCGGAGATTGACCGGGTGAGACCGGCGGTCATCTTGTGCCTGGGCCGGACCGCCGCGCAGGCCATTCTCGGCCCGCAGGTGGCGATCGGCGAATTGCGCGGGCGTCTCTTGTCCACCTCGCGGGCGAAAGGGTGCATCGTCACCTGGCATCCGTCGGCGCTCTTGCGCATGCCCGAAGCGGACCGTCCGGGGGCGTACGCGGAGCTCGTCGCCGACCTGCGCCTCGCGCGCGAGTCGGGCGTGGACGGACCGGAGCTGCGGGCGCGCGGATGAAGGCGATGTCGACTTGCGGCGCCGACCTGCGCGACGTTCTTGAAACCCGCCCTTGTGGGGACTAGGTTGCGCGCCACCAAGGAGCACACCCCGCATGGAAACCACGTCGCGCGTCCGCGAGATCCTGAGCTGGTACCCGTCCGACAACCCGGGAACGCTCGCCAACATCTACCGCCTCTTGAACCACGGCCGGCTGGCCGGCACCGGCAAGCTCGTCATCCTGCCTGTCGATCAAGGGTTCGAGCACGGTCCGGCGCGGTCGTTCGCGCCCAACCCGCCCGGCTACGATCCGGAGTACCACATCCAGCTCGCCATCGACGCAGGCTGCAACGCGTATGCGGCGCCGCTCGGGTTCATCGAGGCGGTGGCGGGCAAGTACGCAGGGCAGATCCCGCTCATCCTCAAGGTCAACAACAGCGACACGCTGAGCAAGGGTCATTCGCCGGAGAGCGCCGTCACCGGCAGCGTCAAGGACGCCATCCGCCTCGGCTGCGCCGCCGTCGGCTACACCATCTATCCCGGCTCCGCCGCACGCAATCACATGTACGAGGACCTCCGCGAGCTCACCGAAGAGGCGAAGGCGAACGGCCTCGCGGTCGTCACCTGGAGCTATCCGCGCGGCGAAGGAATCACCGACAAGAAGGGCGAGACGGCGGTGGACGTGGCGGCGTATGCGGCGCAGATCGCCTGCCAGCTCGGGTCGCACGTCGTGAAGGTCAAGCCGCCCGGCGAGTTCATCTACCAGCCCGAGGCGCAGAAGGTCTTCGAGAAGTACAGCATCCCCTGGAAGACCCTCGCAGACCGCACCCGCCACGTCGTGCAGAGCTGCTTCAACGGCAAGCGCATCGTCATCTTCTCCGGCGGCGAGGCCAAGGGCAGCGAGGACATCCTCACCGAGATTCGCGGCCTGCGCGACGGCGGCGCCTTTGGATCGATCATGGGCCGCAACGCGTTCCAGCGGCCGCGCGACGAGGCCATCCAGCTCCTGCGCTCGGTGATGGACATCTACCAGGGGAAGTAGCGACCCGGGCGTCTCGCCAGGGATCGCGCCCGGCGCTGACTACTTGTCCGCTTCCGGTGGCGGGCGCACCGCTTCCCACTGCGCAGCGGTCGGCTGAAGCTGTGCCTCGAGCTGCTGTCCGACGCCGCCCGAAAGCTCCTTCGTGCACGGCTCGTGCTCGCAGTCGAGCGACGGGTTCGGCACCGGTCCCGCAGCCGGAAGCTCGGGACGGACCAGCCCCACCCGGCAGCTCGCGCCGTGAGGCACGAAGAGGAGCGCGGTGCCGTCCAAGACGCCGGCGCGCGCTTCCCAGCTTCCGCCCGCGCACACCGCCCGCACCGCCACCGCCGCCCTCGCCGAGCCTTTCGGCCGCTTCACCTCCACCCGGATGAGCGCCGGCCGCTCGACCGTCGCCGTCCACACGGCCGGATGCCGCGCCGCCACCGTCGCGAACCCCGTTTCCGTCTCGGCGTGGAAGCTGGGCGGCGGCGTGACTTCGCACTTCCACGCGCCCTTGGTCAGGCCCGGCCATTTCGCTTCGCCGAAGACGTCGGTAAGGCCCGCGTAGGTCGTCGCGCCATCCGGCGAGGTGCAGCGCACCCGCGCGTTCCGCACCGGCTGCCGCACGTCGTCCTGCAGGTGCACCACCAACGGCCCGGGCGTCTGCAGGAGCATGATCATGATGGCGATGACACCGGCGAAGACGCAGATGACCACCAGCGCCTCGAGCCGCGCCGCCAGCCGGTAGCTCCAGAACCAAGGGGTGAAGCCCGGCCGATCGGCGTTCAAGACGGGGCGTACTCGGCGCGGTTGTTGTCGGTCTCCCAGACTTCCACCTTGCTGATGCGCACGCGGCCGTCGTCGAAGCGCTTGGCCAGGCTCTCATAGAGGTGCCGCGCGATCTCTTCCGCGGTGGGGTTGAATTCACCTTCGCGGAACGGCGCCACCTCGTTGAGGTTCTGGTGGTCGAGCCGCGCGCACGCCTCGGTCGCCGCTTTCTTCAGCGCCGCGAAGTCGAGCACGTAGCTGGTGCGGTCGAGCTCCTTCGCCTCGGCGTGGACCTGCACCCGGTAGTTGTGGCCGTGCAGGTTCTCGCACTCGTTTTCCGACAGCCGAACCTGGTGCGCGGCGCAGAAAAAGAGCTGCTTCGAGACGCGGTACATAGGGGCGGGAGGTGTAGCGGCGCAGGGCGCCTGATTCAAGCGGCCTCTTCGTGCTTTCGCAAAAAGCCCCACCGCACCAGGATCTGCTTGCCCGACATCTCGAGCAGCCCACGCCGGGCGAAGTCCGACAGCGCGCGCGAGACGGTCTCCCGCGAAGTGCCGATCAGCCCCGCGATCTCCTGCTGCGTCGGACGCTCCTTGATGAGGAGGCCGCCGTCCACCGGCTCGCCCTGCTTCTGGGCCAGTTCACGCACGGTGCGGGCGACGCGGGCGTAGACGTCGAGGAGCGCGAGATCGCCGATCACCTCGTCTGCGTGGCGAAGCCTTCGCGACATCTCGGCCAGAACGGCGAGCGAAGTGGTGGGGTGCGCGGCGAGATGCGTCTGGAAAGCCTCCCGGTCCAGGCAAAGCAGCTCCGACTCCTCCACGGCGACCACGTTGGCCGAGCGCGGCTGCCGGTCGAGCAGCGACATCTCGCCGAAGAAGTCTCCCTTGCGGAGGATGCTGAGGATGATCTCCCGGCCGGTCTCGCCGTAGAGCACCACCTTGACCTTGCCGGAGGCGATCACG
>DASXHM010000093.1:0-17726 GCA_036488495.1 Myxococcales bacterium
TGCGCGTCCTCGTCCAGCCGGACGGCTGCGCGGGCAGCGGCGCGGGCCGCATCCGGTGCGACCTGTTGCGAGAGCGCGATCTGCGAAGGCATCTTGGTCATCCTCTTTTTCACGTTCGTACCTGTCCGTCCCCCCGCACGACGAAACGCGTGCAGGTCAATTCGCGCAAGCCCATCGGTCCGTAGGCGTGCAGCTTGCTGGTGGAGATGCCGATCTCGGCGCCCAGCCCCAACTCGCCGCCGTCGTTGAAGCGGGTGGAGGCATTCCACATGGCGCAACTCGCGTCGACTTCGCGCAAGAAACGCTCCGCAATGGATGCGTCGCGAGTGCAGATCGATTCGGTGTGTCGGCTGCCGTAGCGGGCGATGTGCGAAAGCGCGCCGTCGAGGCCGTCCACCACCTTCACGGCCAAGATCAGGTCGAGAAACTCGCGCCCGAAGTCTTCCGCACAAGCGCGCTTTCCGGAAGGAACCGACTGGAGCGCCCGCTCGTCGCAGCGCAATTCCACGCCGGGCAACGCGGCGGCAATGCCTGGCAGCGCCCGGGTTGCAATCTTCTCGTCGACCAGAAGGCATTCGAGCGCGTTGCAGACGCCGGGGCGCGACATTTTCCCATTGGCGACGAGCTTCGCCGCCAGTTCGAGATCCGCATCCGGAGCGACGTACAAATGGCAGACGCCCTGGTAATGCTGGATGACGGGGATGCGCGCTTTTTCGGAGATGGCGCGGATCAGGCCGGGCCCTCCGCGGGGGATGCAGAGATCGATGCGGCCTTCGGCAGCGAGCAGGCTGTCGAGGAGCGTCCGATCCGGCGGCACGAGCTGCGCGTACTCCTCTTCGAAGCAGGAGAGCAGCGCGGCGTTGGTCTGCAGCGCCTCCTTGCCGCCGCGCAAGAGCGCCGCGTTGCCGCTGCGCAAGCACAAGGCCGCCGCTTCGGCGGTCACGTTCGGGCGCGATTCGTAGATCATCAAGATCACGCCCAAGGGAGCGCGCACCCGCTGCACGCGCAGGCCGTTCGGACGGGTCAGCTCTTCAACCACTTCGCCGACCGGATCGGGGAGCGCGGCCACTTCGCGCAACGAACGGACGAGGCCCTCCAGCCGCGGGGGATTGAGCGTCAGGCGATCGCGCATCGGCCCCGACAGGTCCTTGGCGTTGGCGCGGTCGAGCTCGTTCGCTTCCAGGATCTGCCGCGAGCGGCCGGCGATGTTCTCCGCCGCGGAGCTGACGAGCTTCGCCCGCGCCTGCGAGCTCATCCGCACCAGCTCGCGGGAGGCGATGCGGGCCCGTTCCGTCAATTCCAGCGCGGCGAGCTGCAGCTCGGGTGTGCTCACGTCACCACCAGGTCGTCGCGGTGGACCACGCAGTCGAGCAGCCGATAGCCGAGGCGCGCTTCGATGTCCGCGCTGCGCAGCCCGCTGATGCGCCGCAATTCGTCGGCCGAGTACACCGCGAGGCCGCGCGCGAACGGCCGCCCGTCCAGCGTCGAAATCTCGATCGGATCGCCGGAGGCAAACGTGCCGCGCACTTCCTTCACTCCGCTCGGCAGAAGCGACTTCTTGCGCTCGATCAGCGCAGCCCGCGCGCCGTCGTCGACCAGGAGCTGGCCGCGGGTGCGCAAGTCGAGCATCCAGCGCTGCCGGAGCCGCCGCCGCTCGCCCTGCGGCAACGCCACCGTCCCCACGTCCTCGCCGGCAAAGAGGCGCGGCAACACCCCGGGTTCGCCCTGGACGATGGCGCAAGGAACTCCCGCTTCGGTCACCCGCCGCGCTGCGCGGAGCTTGGTGATCATGCCGCCCGTGCCCACCTGGCTCTTGCTTCCGCCCGCGAGCGCTTCCACCTCTTCGGTGATGCGCGGTAAGGATGGAATCCGGGTGGCCTTCTTGTCCTTGCGCGGATCCGCCGTGAAGACGCCGGCTGCGTCGGTGAGGATGACCAGGAGGTCTGCCTCGACCAGATCGACGACCATGCCGGCCAGCGCGTCGTTGTCGCCGAACTTGATCTCCTCGACGCTGACGGTGTCGTTTTCGTTGATGACCGGGACCATGCCGCGGCCGAGCAGCTCGCCCAGGGCGCGGCGCGCATTCAGGTAACGGCCCCGGTCGGAGATGTCCGCGTGGGTGAGGAGCACCTGGGCGCAGCGCAAGCCGCGCGATTCCAACTCGTCGTCGTAGAGGCGCATCAGGCGGCTCTGCCCGGCAGCGGCGGCCGCCTGCTTGAGCGCCATGTCCTTCGGACGCGTCGCCAGCCCCATCCGCTCGACGCCCAAGGCCACCGCGCCGCTCGAGACCACCACCAGGTGACGGCCTTCGGCGATGTGCGCCAGGTCGTCGCAGAGGGCGCGGAACTTTGCGTGGTCGAACCGAGCCTGCCCGCCCGTCAGCACCGCCGAGCCCACCTTGACGACGGGCCTTTGGCAGCGTGCGAGGGAAGCGCGAAGGGTCTCGGACATTCGGATCGTGGGATCAAATGTAGCAGAGGCGCACGTGTGTTACACAGCCAAACCGCGTGCGCGAAGAGCTGTTCGGCAACACCGCCGGCCTGAAGGCGAGTCAAAGCAAGCGGCTGCTCGCCACCTGGCGGCGGCGCGTCCAGGCGCGTGAATTGGTTTCCGCGGAGCTGGCGCGGCACCTCACCGAGATTTCCCGCGACGTCGGCCGGCAGGTGGGCGTGCTCTTGAACCGCCGCGGCGAGGTCGAGCACGTCATCGTCGGCGACGCGCGGCAGATCGTGCTGCCCGACATCGGCCGCGCCCGCGCCGGTCACGCGCGCCTGCGCGGCCTGCGGCTCGTCCACACCCATTTGAAGAACGAAGCGCTGACCCGCGACGACCTCGCCGACCTGGTGCTGCTGCGGCTCGACTCGGTGGCGGCCATCGTCGCCCGCGACGACGGGCTGCCCGGCAAGGTCTTCATCGCGACCTTGCTGCCGTTCAACGCTGCCGGCGAATTGTATCGCCTGGAAGAGGCGGCCAGCGTCGCCGAGCTCGAATTCAATCCGCAAGCGCAGGTCATCGCGCTCGAGCAGGAGATGGCCCGTGCCACTCCCGTCCGCGAAGTGGGCGAGGAGGGCAGGGCGATCCTGATCGGCGTCCACTCGGGAAGGCGCGCGGAAGCGGAAGCGTCGCTCCTGGAGTTGCGCGAGCTGGCGCGGACGGCGCGTGTGCAGGTGGTGGACGTGGTGCTGCAGGGGCGCCGCGAGCCCGATCCGCGCACGCTCGTCGGCGAGGGGAAGCTGCAGGAGATCCTGGTCCGCTCGATGGCGGTCGGCGCCGATCTGCTCGTCTTCGACCGCGATCTGTCCCCCTCGCAGGCCATCCACATCGGCGAGAAGACCTCGCTGCGCATCCTCGACCGCACCCAGCTCATCCTCGACATCTTCGCCCAACGCGCGCAGTCGGCAGACGGCAAGCTGCAGGTGGAGCTGGCCCAGCTTCGCTACCGGCTGCCGAGACTGGTGGGAAAGAACGAGGCGCTCTCGCGGCTCGCGGGCGGCATCGGCGGGCGCGGCCCCGGCGAGACCAAGCTGGAGATCGATCGCCGCCGGGCGCGCGACCGCATCACCATGCTGGAAGCGCGCATCGACCGGCTCTCCACCGACCGCGCGACCCGCAGGCAGAAGCGAAACCGCGTCGGGGTGCCGGTGGTCTCCATCGTCGGCTACACCAATGCCGGCAAGAGCACGCTGTTGAATGCGCTGACGAACTCGGAAGTGCTCGCCGAGGACAAGCTCTTCGCCACGCTCGATCCGACCTCGCGGCGGCTCAAGTTCCCGCGAGATCGCGAAGTGATCATCACGGACACCGTCGGGTTCATCCGCGACCTGCCGCGCGACCTGGTGGCGGCCTTCCGCGCCACCTTGGAAGAGCTGGAGGAGGCCGACCTGCTCTTGCACGTGGTCGACGCGAGCGATCCGCGCAACGAAGAGCAGGCCGCTGCCGTCGAGCGCATCCTGGGAACGCTCGATGTCGAAGGCACCCCGCGGCTTCTGGTGTTGAACAAGGCGGATCGCGCTCCGGAGGCGGCGCGCACGCTCGCGCTCGCCCACGATGGCGTGGCGGTCTCGGCGGTCACCAAGGAAGGCTTCCCGCAGCTCCTCGACCGGTGCGAGCACATCCTCTGGAAGCGCGGCAAGGTGCTGCCGCCCGGCGAAACACCGTTCGAGCGCCCCCGGAAGGGCGCCCACTGAACGGCCGGTCGCTGGGGTAGCCGCAGGGAGGGCGCACCCGCCCGCTGCGCGCCGCAACGTGGCCGGTTAACTTTTTCCCCGGGTCGCGTGTCTAAGCGGGCATGCGATGCCGCAACGAGAGGCGCTGGGGTGCCGTCGACCGACGTTGGTCGGCCTTTCCCGAGCGCTCGGCTGCCGCATCCTTCAGCCCACAGGAGAGACCGCAATGACGAAAACCTTTGGACACTTCCTGGCGGCGCTCGCCATCTCCGCGGCGACCGCAGCCACCGCTCAGCAGTATGCGCCCCCTCCGCCTCCGCCCGGCCAGCAATACGAGCCGCCGCGGGAGCAGCCCAACGCCGCCCAGCCGCCGCAGTACGACGATCAGTACGCCGACGACGGGCAGGAGCAGGCCCCGCCGCCGCCGCGCGCCGCTCCGAACAACCTGCCGCCCGCGCCGCCGGTGCAGGTCGCGCCCGCGCCGGGCGTGTCGGCTCCCGCGCAGCAGCCGCTCCCGCCGCCTCCGCCGCGCCAGGGTGATTGGATCTACACGGCGCAGTACGGCTGGATCTGGGCGCCCTTCGGCCAGCGCTACACCTACGTCGTCGACGGCACCGACACCGCCTCGATGTACGTCTACTATCCGGCGTACGGCTGGCGCTGGGTGGCCTCGCCCTGGGTGCTCGGGCTTGGCCCGGTTCCGCGCTGGGGCCGGTTCGGTCCGCGCCGCTTCGTCTGGTACTCGCGGCCCTGGTTCCACCGCCGGGTGGTGGTCCGCCCGCGCCGCCGCGTGGTCGTCCGGCATCGCCGCTGGTAACGGGCTAGGGGCGGTGCACGAGCCGGATGACCTGCTCGCGCACCGTGTCGAGCGCCTCGCGCATTGCCTCGCGCACCTTGTCGTAGGCCTGCACGCAGGGCGCGCTCTTCGCGTGCCCGCTGACGGTGTCGCGCCAGACCACCCGGCCCTCGTGGGCCAAGGTCGCGTCGAAGGTGAAGTCGGCGTTGTCGTTGCCGCCGTTGATCAGCGAGGCCTGCGGCGAGCCGATGGGCGGCATGTCCGGCTGCCCCTGGCGCACCGGCGGATCGGTCCTGCGCGGCGGGACGTTCTCCGCCCCCATGGTCGCTTCCCGGATGGCGAGCTTCAGCACCCAGGGCGCGCGCTCTTCGTTGGTGACGGTGGCGCCGGCGTTCGAGAACTCCACTACCGCGACGCGGTAGGCGCGGAGCGACAGGTCCTGCACGATGATGCCGCAGCCGATGCCGGGAGTGTCGCGCGCGTCGGCGGGCTCGGGGACGGCGAGCGTGATGCCCGACAGCGCATGCGAATCCACGCTGCGCGGTGTCTGCGCCGGAACGCACGCCGCGCACAAACAAAGCTGGCCGGCGACGAACAGCCGGCCAGCGACGATGCGCGCCATTCTCAGATGTCGAAGTAGAGCGCGAACTCCATCGGCGAGGGCCGCAGCCGCACCGGGTTCAGCTCCTTCTCGATCTTGGTGTCGATCCAGGCCTCGATGACGTCGGGAGTGAAGACGTCGCCCTTGAGCAAGAACTCGTGGTCCTTCTTCAGGCAGTCCAGGGCCTCTTCGAGCGAGCCGGGCATCTTCGGGACGTCCTTCAACTCTTCCGGAGAGAGGCCGTAGATGTCCTTGTCCAACGGATCGCCCGGGTCGATGCGGTTCTCGATGCCGTCCAGACCCGCCATCAACATCGCGGCAAAGGCGAGGTAAGGATTGCACGACGGGTCCGGCGAACGGAACTCGAGGCGCTTCGCCTTCGGCGACGGCGAGTACATCGGGATGCGGATGGACGCCGAGCGGTTGCGCGACGAGTAGGCGAGGTTCACCGGCGCCTCGAAGCCCGGCACCAGCCGCTTGTAGCTGTTGGTGGTCGGGTTGCAGATGGCCGCGAGCGCGCGCGCGTGCTTGAGGAGCCCGCCGATGTAGTGCATGGCCATCTCGCTCATGCCCGCGTAGCCGTCGCCGGCGAAGAGCGGCTTGCCGCTCTTCCAGATCGACTGGTGCGAGTGCATGCCCGAGCCGTTGTCGCCGTAGAGCGGCTTGGGCATGAAGGTGACGGTCTTGCCGTTCCGCAGCGCGACGTTCTTGATGATGTACTTGAACCACATCAGCTTGTCGGCGCACTTCACCAGCGAGTCGAAGCGGATGTCGATTTCGGCCTGCCCCGCGGTCGCGACTTCGTGGTGCTGGCGCTCGACCTGGATTCCGCACTCTTCCATCACCCGGCACATCTCGGTGCGGATGTCCTGCTGCGAGTCGATCGGCGCGACCGGGAAGTAGCCTTCCTTGTAGCGCGGCTTGTAGCCGAGGTTCGGCCGGGTGGTGTGGTTCTTGCCGTCGTAGTTGTATTCGACCGGGTTGCCGGTCTCCCACTGGCCCTCGCGCGATTCGATGCGGTAGCTGGAGTGGTTCGGGCCGTTGTCGTAGCTGACGCCGTCGAAGATGAAGAACTCCGCCTCCGGACCGAAGTAGGCGACGTCGCCGATGCCGGACGACTTGAGATAGCGCTCCGCCTTCTGGGCGATGAAGCGCGGGTCGCGCGCGTACGGCTCCTTGGTGATGGGGTCGGCGATGTTGCAGATGATCGAGAGCGTCGAATCCTTCATGAACGGATCGATCATCGCGGTGTCCGGATCCGGCATCACCAGCATGTCGCTCGCGTGGATGGGGACCCAGCCGCGGATGGACGAGCCGTCGAAGCCCAAGCCCTCCTCGAAGATGCCCTCGGACATCTCGCCGATCGGAATCGTGAAGTGCTGCCAGAGGCCGAGGAAGTCCATGAACTTCAGGTCCACCATCACGGCCTTCTTTTCCTTCGCCAGCCCGATCACGTCTTTGCCCTTGGCCATCTGTTCTCCTGATTCTCGTTGAAGTGTCACCAATGCTGCGCGCCTTGCGGTCCGCCCGGCGCCGGCTCCGTCCTACAGCGCGGGCTCGCCGCGCTCACCGGTGCGGATGCGCACCACCTCGTCCACCGTGGAGACGAAGATCTTGCCGTCGCCGATGCGGCCGGTCTTGGCGGCCCGCTCGATGGCATCGAGCGCCTTGGGGACGAGCTCGTCCACGAGGACGATCTCGATCTTCACCTTGGGCAGGAAATCGACCACGTATTCCGCTCCACGATAGAGCTCGGTGTGGCCCTTCTGCCGGCCAAACCCCTTCACTTCCGTCACCGTCAAGCCGAGGACCCCGACGTCCGCCAGCGCCTCCTTCACTTCGTCGAGCTTGAAGGGCTTGATGATCGCCTCGATCTTCTTCATCGGCAGGGGTCCTCCAATGCTCCGCGGGGGTACCGCGGCCGAGCCTCCGCAAAAGCGGAGCGCGCAATCTACTTGCCGCTCGCACAGGCTGCAACGGATGAAAATGGCGCTCGCTTCGTCGCGGCTGGACCGTTCGTCCTGCTACACTTCGCCGCGTGGGGTACGCCGAAGAGCGCCTGCAACTCTTCGCCCGGCTGCGCGGCGAGCAGCCGGGGCGTTCGCTCTCGGACGTGCTGCGCCTCGACGGCGACGCGCTCCGGTTCCACCTCGGCACCTCGCTCGCCGACCTGCGGGTGCCGGTCCATGTCGAGGCGACGTTCGCGGCGACGCTGCACAGCGCGGTCCGCGATCTGTTCTTTCTGTTGACCATCCGCCATCGGCCGGTGCTGCGCGAGGCCGAATACGACAAGCTCATCCTGCTCGACGGCTTCGACCCGCGCGCCTCGCGGCCCGTCTCGCACGCGGCTCCGGCTTCGGTGAAGAGCGCGTACGCACGGCGCGCCTTCGAGGAGGCGCCGGAGCTGCACCCCGCGCTCGACAGCGGCGTCCTCGCGAGCTGGCTCGCCTCCGGACGGCCGGGCCGGATGCTGGCGCGGGCGTTGAATTCGGTCTTGCGCAGAGCTGCCGAGGAGTCGGGCTCCCACGAACCCGCGGAGCGCACCGCCTATCTCGTCCTGCTCGCGCTGCGGGCCTCGATGCGGACCGCGCTGTCGGGCTTGCGCGAGCTGCCGGTGAGCGGCCCGTTGGCGCGCGCCTTCAGCGGGGCGGTCGGGGCCGGGCTTCTCGTGGTGGCGAGGCTGTCCTTGGCCGAGGCGCGCGTTTCCGATCCGGGCGCGGAGGCGGGGACCGGCGCGTTGCCGTGGCTGGGCGGCCTGCGGACGCTCTGGGGCGGCGGCTTCTCAGGCTACGGCGTAGCCTTCGCCGAGCAGCCGCAACGGGTCGACGTCAACCTCGCCCGCATCGTCCAGGGCGGCACGCCGGAGCAGGTGGCGCGCGACGCCCACGTGTCGCTGAACGAGTCGAAGGAGTGGTCGCGCAAGGCCGCGCGGCAGGTGGCCCTGTCGAGACTGCGCGGCGAGCTTCTCCAGCTCTTGCGCCTGGCCGAGGTCGGGCGCGGACCCTCGCTCGCGACCGAATCGTACACGCTCGCGCAGCTCTTCGGAGCGCCGGGCGTGCTCGAGCGCATTCTGGCGACGCCTGCGCAGCGCAAGGACCTGCACACCCGCGCCAAGAGCACCTCCCGCCTCGCCAGCAACGAGCAGGCCCGCGGGCTCCTCGATTCGATCGCCTACGCGGCCAAGGAATGGAAGGACGAAGATCCCGGCCTCTACGTCTCGCAAGAGCTCTTGGTCAAAGCCTGGCCTGCGGCGGTTTCGGCCCTGGCGGTGGACTGCGCCGTCGAGCGCGCCCTCGACCACGCGGAGGCGCAGCTCGCGCTGCGGACCGGCGCCGAGATCGAGGGCGGCATCGAGACCCAGCACGAGGCCGGCGCGCTCTACCTGGTCTCGCTCGACAAGCCGGTCCTCCGCCGGCGCACCCGCTCGGTGCAGATGGGGCATCTCTTCTGCGACATGAAGGATTTCACCAAGCGGACCGCGCTCCTCAAGGAGACGGTCATCACCGACTTCCTCGCCCGCGAGTTCTACGGCCCCATCCTCACCGCGGCGGCGCGCCACGCCCACGGGGCCGCCCACCTCGCCGACAAGGGGGGCATCTATCTGAACAACCTGCTCGGCGACGCGGTGAGCTTCTCCGGCGAGATCGCGGCCCTGCTCGAGCTGGCGGAAGACATCCGGCTCGCGCTTGCGAGCTATTCGAAGCGGCTCGACAGCGAGAGCTCGCGCGAGACCATCGCGCGCGCCGTGGCTGCCATCGAGGAGCGGTCGGCCCTGCAGCAGGAAGAGCTGTCCGAGCAGATCCGCTCGGCGACGCTGGCGAAGCGGCGGGGGACGTTGGATCCGCTCTCGGGCGAAGAGCCTTCCTACCGGCTGCGCGCGCTCGCGTTGCGCAAGGAGCGGCTGGACCAGGAGCGGGAGGCGGAGATTGCCCTCATCACCGGCGAGAAGTTGGAGGCGGGCGTCTTCATCTCCTTCGGCGCGGCGCCGGAAGTGGCGATGTTCGAGGACCACATCTTCGGCGCCATCAAGGTGTCCATCGGCGAGAAGATCAACGAGAGCGCCCGCGGGACGGCGCGCAACGGCGGGGTGCGCGCGCGGCTCGATGCGCTGCTCGCCCAGGAGCGCGCGCGCAAGGGCTTGGACCTCGTCTGCCCCCTTCAAGTCATGGTCTCGCAGCCTTTGACGATGCCGGTGCCGCCGGGCGTGGAAACCGCGGTGCGGCAGTCCATCGCCGCCGGCGATCTGGAAGCGGCCGAGGCGTCCTTGAGCGAGACGGTGCGCGAGTTCATCGGAAGGCTCGCCTCGCAGGAAGTGTACGAGGACCGCGGCGACATCTACAACGGCGGTGTCGCCATCTCGGAAGATGCGCTCAAGGCGTGGATCGCCGCCCGCGCCTCTGACTATGTCTTCTTGCGGCGCGATCTGCGCGTCGCCGATCTGCACCCGGCCCTGCAGGAGAGGTTCGTCTTTCCCATGCCGGTCTTGCGGCTGGCGCTGGCGGTCTCCACTTCGGCGCGCTCGCTCCAGGACCTCTTCGTCTTCGCCGGCCGCGCGCAGTTCAAGGGGATGGAGAAGGAGGGCGGGCTCGGCATTTTCGAGGCGGTCTCGCGCGAGAGCGCCTTCTTCAGCTTGCTCGCGGAGCACCACTTGGAGGACTTCTTGCGCGACGCGGACCAGGGACACGGCGAGTGGAGCCCGATCGAGATGGGGAAGCGCGCATGAGCGACGACAAGCCCAGGTCGGGCTCGGAAGCTCCGGTGGAAGCGAAGGCCGCGCAGCAAGTCGCCGCCACCGCGGCGCGGTCTGGCGAGGACAAGGTGGTGCAGCACTATCCGCCGCCCGAGGACGAGCTTCCGCCGCCCACCTTCCGCCAGGCGCTTCTCGGCTACGGCTCCATCCTGCTCGCGCTGGTCGTCCTGGGCGTCCTGATCGGGCTCTTGATGAAGGTGCTGCGGTAGTCGCGGACTACACGGCGCCGCGGCGCGCGATCTTGACCACGCCCGGCAAGAGGAACACCGAAGCCACCACCACCATGGTCGCGCCGGTGGGCAAGGACGCCACCCAACTGACGTAGTAGCCGACCGCTGCTGCCACCACCCCGATGCCGATGGCGAGGACGATGGTCAGCCGCATCCGCTCGGTCAGCATCAACGCCGCCGCTGCCGGGATGACGGTGAACGCAAAGACGGGCAACGCGCCGACCGCGCGGGTCCCCACCGAAATGACCACCGCGGTGGCGAGATTGAGGATGAGCTCGTAGCGGAAGACGCCGACGCCCTGCACCATGGCCGTCTCCGGATCGTAGCTGACGAAGAGCAGCTCCTTGAAGAACAGGGCGTGCACCGCGATGACCACCACCGCCGCCGCGGCGAGCGCATAGATCTGCGAGCGCGGCACCGTCACGGCGTTGCCGAAGAGGATGTCGCCGACCGCGTGCGCCTCCTGCGCGATGCGCGGGCTGTTCAAGATGGCGAGCACCAGCGCCGAGGAGATGATGTATCCGAGGCCGACGATGGTTTCGGAGGCGAGCTTCCGGTGTCCGGGCCGCAGCGAGAAGAGCACCGCCGCGATGCAGGCGAAGAACAGGGAGAACCAGGTGGGCTCGAGCAGGATCGGCAGCGCCCCGTGGGCGTGCGGATCGATGCCCATGATCGCCCCGACGTAGAAGGCGAAGGCGACGCCGACGCCCGAGATCTCCGAGAGCGCGGCGCTGACGAACACCATCCGCTTCAGCACCACGAATACGCCGATGTAGCCGAGGATGCCGCCGGCGAGAACGCCCGCGATCATCGGCTCGAGCCACAGGTCGCGCCCTCCCCAGAATTCCGCGAAGCCGTTCATCGAGCGCCGTTCCTGCCGATGACCACGGCGGTGCGGTCTCCCACTTGCGCCACTCGCACCTCGCGGCCGTAGAGCAGGCCGAGCTTCTCCGGATCGATCATCTCGCTGGCCGGGCCGACGCTGAAGAGCCGCCGCTCCTTGTCCACCAAGGCGACGTCGGTGGCGAAGCCGGGAATGGCGGTGAGCTGGTGGGTGACGAGAACGACCGACAGGTTGTGGGCTTGCTTGAGCCGGGAAACGAGCTCGAGCAGGATCTGCTCGGCGGCCGGGTCCATTGCGCTGGTGGGCTCGTCGAGGACGAGCAGCTCCGGCTCTGCCGCGAGAGCGCGCGCGATCAAGACTTTCTGATGCTGGCCACCGGAGAGCGCGAAGACCGGGCGGCGCGCCAGATCGGCGATGCCGATCTCCTCCATCGCCTGGAGCGCCTTCTTGCGGTCGTGCGCGGAGTAGCGCTTGATCGGGCCGATCAGCCGGACCCGCCCCATCAAGACGACGTCCAAGACGCTGAGCGGCCAGCTCATCTCCAGCCGGTCGCGCTGGGGAACGTAGCCCACCCGCGGCGCGCGGCCTTGGGGCAGGGTGCGCTTTCCGTCCAGGAGCGGCAGAAGCCCGAGCAGCGACTTGAGCAGCGCCGTCTTGCCGGCGCCATTGGGCCCGAGAACGCCGAGCGTGCTGCCGGACCGGACCGCGAGGTCGAGCGGCGGAAGGAGCGGTGTCCGGTAGCCGATGACCGCGCGGTCGAGTCGGATGAGTTCCAAGGGGCGTTCTCGGTACCAAAGGCAGGCTTGGCTGTAAACGACCTCGTGCGCGCGGTATTCAAACCGGCGTGCCCCTGCTCGCACATCGCTGGCCGGGACGCGCCTTCAAGGCGAAGCTCATTTCGCGGCCAAATCGGTTTCTCGCTGTGTGCGAGACCGAGGCGGGTGTGATCGAGGCGCACGTGCCGGATCGCGGGCGCTGCCTGGATCTGCTCGTCGCTGGCCGCGAGGTGGGCGTGGTGGCCGCGGAAGGGCTTCTGCGGCGGACGAAGTTCACCTGCCTGCTCGCGCGATCGTCGACCGGCGCCTGGGTGTCGCTCGATCCGGCAGGAGCGCCGCGGCTGGTCGAGGAGGCGCTGCGGCTCGGGATGCTCGCGCCGCTCTCGGGCCTGACCGTGGTCCGGCGCGAAGTGACGGTGCGGACGAGCCGGATCGATCTCATGTTGACCGGGGATGTGCTCTGCGAGGTGAAGTCGGTCGGTGCAGCGCGCGATGGAGTGGCGCGCTTTCCCGATGCGCCGACCGAGCGCGGCGTGCGGCACGTGAAGCTGCTCACGCGCCTCGCCTCTCGCGCGCCGCCGCGGCGCTGCGCGATTGTGCTCTGCGCGCAGCGCGGAGATGTGCGCGCGATTGCGCCGGACGAGGAGATCGACCCGGACTTTGCGCGAGCGCTCAAGCGCGCGGCCAAGGCCGGCGTCGTCGTCTGCGGCCTCCGCTGCGCAGCGACGCTCGCAGGGATGAAGCCGCTCGTCGAAGTTCCGGTGCTGCTCTAGTTACGCGCGCGATGCGAGGCGCTGGAACGCTTTCAGCAACTGCGCCGAATCAGTCTCGTGGACGGCGTTCGCGATTTCCGCCGGATCGTGACCCTCGGCGCGGATCTTCTCCGCCCGCGAGAAGATCAAGTCGCGGAGCGCGGCAGGCGTGGCCTCGGGATGAAACTGCACTCCGGCCACCGTCGCCGAGAGCCGGAACGCCTGCACCGCGCAGTTCTCGTTCGACGCCAGGAGCGTCGCGGACGCAGGCAGCGGATCGACCGCGTCCATGTGCGTGGCCTGCGTCTCGAACGACCCTTCGGAGCACCAGCCGAACAACGGATCGCGCCGGCCGGCTTCGGTGAGCTGCACCGTGACGGTGCCGATCTCGCGGCCCCGAGGGTTCAACACCACCTCGCCCCCCGCGGCCTTGGCGAGCAATTGATGGCCGAAGCAGACACCCAGCACCTGCGAACCCGCCTCGCCCTTGCGAAGCAATTCGTCGCCGAGGTCGAGCATCCACGGCGCCTTGTCCATCACCGAGAGCGGCGACCCGGTGACGATGATCCCTTGCGGCGTTCCCTTGGGCAGCTTCTCGCCCTCGTGCGCGCGCACGACCGGGATGGCCTCGCCGAGGATCTTCTGGAACCACGACGGATAGTCGCCGTGCCCGCGCACCAGCTCGGGCGCTGCTGTTCCAGTTTGAACGATGAGCATTCGCGGCTTCATGCCCACACTCTAACCCCGAACCTCTTGACGCGCAGCGGCCTGACGCACACGCTTTCGTCTCCTGAGGAGGCACCCGGATGGATGCAGCGAAAGCGCGCGCGGCGCAGATCGACGGCCTGCGCGACAAGTTCGAAAAGCTCAACATCCGCAAGGTGAAGCTCGGCGGGTTCGACGTCGACGGCATCCTCCGCGGCAAGTACGTGTCTCTAGAGAAATTCTGGGGCGTGGCCGAAGGGGGCTTGGGCTTCTGTGACGTGATCTTCGGCTGGGATTCGGGCGACCAGCTCTACGACAACGCGCAAGTCACCGGCTGGCACTCCGGGTATCCGGACGTGAAGGCGACCGTCGATCTGTCGACCTTCCGCCACATTCCTTGGGAGCCGGGCACTGCGGCATTTTTGCTCGATTTCGAATCCGAACCGGGAAAGCCGCTGCCGGTGTCACCCCGCCAACTGTTGCAGAAGGTGGACGCGAAGGCGCGCTCGATGGGTTTTTCCGTCAAATGCGCGTCCGAATATGAATTCTTTCTCTTCAAGGAGACGCCGGAGTCGGTGCGGCAGAAGGGCTATTCGGGCCTCCAGCCTTTGAGCCCCGGCATGTTCGGCTACTCGTGGCTGCGGGCGAGCGAGAACGCGCCGCTGGTCCACGCGCTGCAGGACTCGCTCCAGGACTTCGATCTGGACGTGGAAGGCTTCCACACCGAGACCGGCCCGGGCGTCTACGAAGCCGCCATCAAGTACGATTCGTTGCTGCGCGCCGGCGACAAGGCCGCGCTGTTCAAGACGGTGGTCAAGGAGATCTGCGCCCGCCACGGGGTGATGCCGTGCTTCATGGCGAAGTTCAGCAAGGATCTGCCGGGTTGCTCCGGCCACCTGCACCAGTCGCTGTGGTCGGCGGACGGCAAGCCGGTCTTTCACGATCCGAAAAGCGCGCGCGGGCTCTCCAAGACGCTGCAGCATTACGTGGCCGGCCAAGTGACGTTGATGCCGGCGTTCACCGCGCTGATTGCGCCCACCATCAATTCCTACAAGCGGATGGTGCGCGGAGCCTGGTCGCCCACCATGGCCACCTGGGGCGTCGAGAACCGCACCACCGCCCTGCGCGTCATCCCGGGCTCGCCGTCGTCGACGCGGGTCGAATATCGATTCGCCGCGGCGGACATGAACGCCTACATCGCCATGGCAGCCTCGGTCGCGGCAGGCTTGTACGGAGTCGAGAACGAGCTGCCGCTTCCGCCGGAGACCACCGGCAACGGCTACGACGCGAAAGCTCAGCCGCTGCCGTCCACCTTGCGCACCGCCACCGACGCGCTCGCCGCCTCGAAGGAGGCGCGCGAATTGCTGGGCGAAACCTTCGTCGATCATTACGTTCGCACCCGCGACTGGGAGTGCCGGCAGTTCGACGCCGCGGTGACGCGGTGGGAGCTCGAGCGGTACTTCGAGATCATCTGAGAGGAGCACACATCATGCCGAGCGTCATGTCCTTCCCGACCCGCATCGTCCACGGAAAGGGCGCCATCCAAGAATTGCCGAACGAGCTCTCGCGCGCGGGCGCCAAGAAGCCGCTGCTCGTCACCGACAAGGGCATCGTGCAGTCCGGGCTCTTGCAGCAAGTGATGCCGGTTCTCGAGCGCGCTGGCATCAAGGCGCCGCTCTTCACCGAGTTCGCCCCCAACCCGACCGACGCCGACGCCATCCGCGGAGTCGAGGCGTATCGAGCTGCCGGCGCGGACAGCGTGCTCGGCATCGGCGGCGGCGCATCGCTGGACATGGCGAAGGCCATCGCGCTCCTCGTGAATCATCCGCCGCCGCTCGCGAAATACGACGACGCCAAGGGCGGCGATGCGTTCATCACCTCGAAAGTTCCGCCCATCCTGCAGGTGCCCACCACCGCCGGCACCGGCAGCGAGGTGGGCCGCAGCACCGTGCTGGTCATCGACGGCACCAAGACGGTCATCTTCTCTCCGTACCTCCTGGCGCGGGTCGCCATCCTCGATCCGGAGCTGACCGTCGGGCTGCCGCCGTTCATCACCGCCGCGACCGGCATGGACGCGCTCACGCACAATCTCGAAGCGTACGTGGCGAAGGGCAATCATCCCTTGGCGGACGCCATCGCCATCGACGGGATGAAGCGCATTGCCGCGAACCTCAAGAAGGTGGTGCAGAACGGCAAGGACGTGGAGGCGCGCGAGCAGATGCTGCTCGGCTCGGCGTTCGGCGCCATTGCCTTCCAGAAGGGGCTCGGCGCTTGCCATTCGGTGGCGCATGCGTTGACGCCCATCGCCGGGACGCACCACGGCCTCGCCAATTCGCTGATGTTGCCGGAGGTGGTCGACTTCAACCGCGGCGCGGCCGAGGCGAGGCTTGCGGAAGCTGCGGTGGCCATCGGCGCGGATCCGCGGGTGTCGGCGCAGGAGCGCGCGCATGCGCTGGTGGAAACCATCGACCAGCTTCGGGTTGCCTGCGGGCTGCCCCGGAGACTCTCCCAGGCAGGGGTCAAGCGCGAGATGCTGCCCCACATCGTCGAGAAGGCGCTCCTGGACGGCTGCCACCAATCGAACCCCCGGCCGGTGTCGAAAGCCGACTTCGAACGCATGCTCGACGCAGCTTTCTGACCGCTTCTGTCAGAGTGCGCGCGGCGCGTTTGCCGCGACGCGGCGCTTTTCGCGGCCTTCGCACGCGGAGGTGCGTGGTGTTACGCTGCCTGGATGGACGGGGCGGAAGCATCGCGACGGCTCCTGGCGCGGTTCGCAGCGCAGGAGCCTGTCGATCTGGCGCGGGCGGCGCTGGCAGTCGCGCGCGAGGAGTACCCGGACCTGGACGAGTCGCGCTACCTGGGCATGCTGGATTCGCTCGCAGAAGGAGCGCGGCGCGGTGTGCCCGCAGGGGCGTCGATCGAGCGCCAGATCGGCCGGCTCAATGCGTACCTCTTCCATGAGGTCGGCTTCGCGGGAAACCACGGCGACTATTACGATCCGCGCAACAGCTTCCTGAACGAGGTGCTCGAGCGGCGCACCGGCATCCCCCTTTCGCTCTCCATCGTCTACATCGAGGTCGGCCGCCGCTGCGGGTTGCGGGTGGACGGCGTCGGGTTTCCCGGTCACTTTCTCTGCAAGGTGCAGCTCGACGGCGGCGAATTGGTGGTGGATCCCTTCCATCGTGGACAGCTCCTCGGGCTCGACGACATCAGGCGACGCCTCGCCTCCGCGGTGGGCGACAAGGTCCGGTTCGACCCGCGGGTGCTGCGCGCCGCGAAGCCGCGCGAGATCCTGGTTCGGATGCTGCAGAACCTGCGCGCGGTGTACGCCGAGAAAAAGGACACCCACCGCGCGCTCAGCGCCGTCGATCGGCTGCTCTTGCTGACGCCGGGCAACGCGCACGCGCTGCGCGAGCGCGCACAGCTCTACGAGGCGCTCGGCGCCGCGCACCTCGCTGCGGCGGACTTGGAGAAGGTGCTGCAGATCGAGGGCGAACCGTCGGATGCGGCAGCGCTGCGGACGAAGGTCGCGCGGCTCCGCGACGCAGGGCGATTCGTGAACTAGTCGCGGCTGCCGCCGGCCGTTTAGGCGCGGCTGCCGCAGGCAGCTTAGCCACTACGCTTGAAGCTCCCGTCTCCGAGTGTGAAAACATGTTTCGTTGCGCTGTCCGTGTTGCGGGCCCGCCGCTCGTACGTGAGACTTGCGCGCGATGAAGAGCCATGCGCTGGCCGCCCCGTTCGTCGTCCTCTTCGCTGCCGTCGCCGCACTCACCGCCACACCGCTTCTCGTCCAGCATCGCGCCGAACGCGAGCGTGAGCCCGCTGTGGCCGCGCTGGGCATGTCGGTCCGCGCCATCGCCCACCTCGCCGAGATGAGGACGCGGCTGCACTCGTTCGCGCGCGCCTCGATGCCTCCGCAGAACGGCGTCGCCGATGCTCGCGCCGCGCTCGACCATTCGTTCGCTGCGCTCTCCGCGGACGGCGCTCCCGACGCGGTGCTCTTGACCGACGCGCTCCGGCGCGTCGAAGAGGCCTTCGACAAGACCGGCAGGCCGCACGGCATCGAATCGTTGACCCAGCTCCTGATGGAGACGCTCACCGCCGAG
>DASXHM010000097.1:0-36555 GCA_036488495.1 Myxococcales bacterium
CCCGCGGGGACGCGCTTCGTCCGTCACCCGAGCGAGGGGCTCCACGACGGCGGGCGCGTCAAGGAGAAGGAATGACCGCGCCCCGGGACGTCGAGGAGAAGGAATGACGGCGCCCATCATCGAGATCCGCGACCTGCGCAAGGTTTACCGCCGCGACCGCCAGGAGGTGACGGTGCTCGACGGCATCACCCTCGACGTGCAGGCCGGAGCGTTCGAGGCGCTGATGGGACCCTCCGGTTCCGGCAAGACGACCCTCTTGAACCTGATCGCCGGCATCGATTCGCCCACCAGCGGCACCCTGCGGGTCGCAGGCGAGGACATCGGCGGGCTCTCGGAAACGCGGCGCGCGCCGTGGCGGTCGCGCACCATCGGCTTCATCTTTCAGTTCTACAACTTGATGCCGGTCCTGACGGCGGCGGAGAACGTGGAGCTCCCGCTCCTCTTGACCAAGCTCTCGAAAGCCGAGCGAAAGCGGCGGGTCGAGCTTTCGTTGAAGCTGGTCGGACTCTCGGATCGGTTGGACCACACCCCGCGGCAACTCTCCGGCGGCCAGCAGCAGCGGGTCGCCATCGCGCGCGCCTTGGTCGCCGACCCGAGCATCATCGTCGCCGACGAGCCGACCGGCGATCTCGACCGCGGCAGCGCCGAGGAAGTGCTGGGCCTCCTCAAGACGTTGAACGAGACCATGGGCAAGACCATCGTGATGGTCACCCACGACCCGCACGCCGCCGAGGCGGCGAAGGTCCGGCGCAGGCTCGACAAGGGAATGCTCACGTGACCCTCGCCGGCCTCGCCCTGCGCAACGCGTTCCTGCGCAACAAGACGCGGTCGTTCCTGACCGTGTTGGGCGTCATCATCACGGCCGTCGCCTTCTTGTTTTTGCGCACCGTGCTCGCGGCCTGGTACGCGTCCAGCGAGGCGTCGTCCGCCGACCGCGTCGTCACCCGCAACGCCATCTCGCTCACCCAGACGCTGCCGCTCAACTACAGCGCCCGCATCGCCCAGGTGCCGGGTGTCACCAAGGTCACCTGGAGCAACTGGTTCGGCGGCATCTACAAAGACCGGCGCAACTTCTTCGCCCAGTTCGCCGTCGACGCAGAGACCTCGCTTCAGGTCTTCACCATCCACTTCCTGCAAGGGTCCAAGGAGGGGTGGCTGCAAGACCGCAATTCGGCCATCGTCGGAAAGCAGCTCGCCGAGAAATACGGCTGGAAGGTGGGCGACCTGGTGCCGCTCATCGGCGACGTCTACCCGGGCGACTGGCAGTTCAAGATCGCCGGCATCGTCGAAGGCAGCGACGACGGCAGCGTCGCCAACACGATGTACTTCCACTGGGCGCGCCTCAACGAGACGCTGCAGCCGCCGCGGAAGGACCAGGTCGGCGTCTTCACCACCACCATCGCCAACCCGAACGACTCGCCGCGAATCTCCAAGGCCATCGACGACCTCTTCGCCAACAGCGACAACGAGACGCACACCGAGACGGAGAAGGCGTTCCGCCTGCAGTTCGTCAGCGGCTCCGGGGCCATCCTCACCGCGCTGCAGGCGGTCTCCGGGGTGGTGCTCGTGATCATGGCGCTGATCCTCGGCAACACGCTCGCGATGGGCCTGCGCGAGCGCACGAGCGAGCTCGGGACGTTGCGCGCGCTCGGCTTCGCGCCCTCGGACGTGCGCAAGCTCGCGCTCTGCGAGGGGGCGCTGCTCGGCGCGGTGGGGGGAACGCTCGGCGCGCTTCTGGCCGGCCCGGTGGTGGTCGGTTTCGTTCGCGGGACGGGCCTTCCGCTTCCGCTCTCGCTGCGGCCCTTCGCGGCGCTGGCGACGGTGGTGGTGGCGGCGGCCCTGGGCGCCCTTGCGGGAGCTTTGCCCGCCCGGCAGGCAGCGCGGATGCCGATCGTCGACGCCCTGCGGAGACAAGAGTGATCAGCGCTCTGCGGAGGCAGCGGTGATTCCGCTGTCGTACAGCGCGCGGTCGATCCTGCGGCGCCGCTTCTCCGCGGCTGCCACCACCTTCGGCCTGGCCCTGGTCGTCTTCGTCTTCGCAGCGGTCTTGATGCTCGCCTCCGGCGTGGAAGAGACGCTCCGCTCCACCGGCTCGCCCGACAACGCCATCGTCCTGCGCAAAGGCGCCACTTCGGAGTTGACCAGCTTCGTCCCCCGCGAGGCCGCGAAAGCCATCGCCGCCGATCCGGCCGTCGCCATCGAAGGGGGCCGCCAGGTGGCGTCGCCCGAGTTGTTCGTCATCTTCCAGCTCGTCCGCGAAGGAGGCAGCGAATCGGCCAACGTCGCCTTCCGGGGCGTCACCAAGGACGGCTTCGAGCTCTTGCGCTCGCACAGCGTGCATCTCGTGCAAGGGCGGCTTCCACAGTGGGGCACGAGCGAAGTGATGCTCGGCCGCGCAACCTTGGGCCGCTACCACGGCGCCCGCGTCGGCGACTCCATCTCCATCGCGCGCAGGCAGTGGCAGGTGGTGGGCGTGTTCGAGGCCGGTGGCAGCGGTTTCGAAAGCGAGATCTGGGCCGACGCCGACCAGATCGCCGACGCCGCCCACCGCACCGGCTACTCCACCCTGACCGTGCAGTTGAAGAACCGCTCCGATCTGGACGCGCTCAAAACCACCCTCGACACCGACCCGCGCTGGAACGTGGAAGCCAAACGCGAGGACCGCTTTTACGAGGAGATGTCCGGGCAGCTCGCGGGCTTCATCCGCGGGCTCGGCACCGCCATCGCCATCTTCTTCTCCTTCGGCGCGGTGCTGGGCGCGATGATCACCATGTACGCGCAGGTGGCGAGCCGGTTGCGCGAGATCGGCACCTTGCGCGCGCTCGGTTTCGGACGCACGGCGGTGCTGATGAGCTTCTTGGTCGAAGTCCTGGTCCTGGCGCTCGCGGGTGCGGTGCTGGGCTGCGTCTGCGCGTCACTGCTCTCCGCGCTGAGCTTCACGACCACCAACTTCAGCTCGTTCACCGAGATCAAGTTCAAGTTCCATTTCACTCCTCGAATCGGCTTTGCCGCGACAGTGTTCGCGGTGGTGATGGGAATCGCCGGCGGCCTTCTTCCCGGCATCCGCGCCGCGCGGTTGCAAATCGCGGAAGCGACCAAGGGCTGAATGCCGGCGAATGCGCCCCTGGGCCTTGGCCGCTCTGCGACGAAGCGCGGCGCGCTCTTGCGCGATGGGCCGCTCGCGCTCCTCTTGCTCGTCGCCTACGGATGGCTGTTCGTTTTCTCCCTGCCGATCAACAACCCGAACGAGCTGGTGCGGATCCATGCGGGCCGGGCGCTCCTCGAACAGCATCGCTGGTCTTTCGCGGAGCGAAGGTTCGTGCATGGGCGGTTCGCCGACGCCGGCAACGATTGGGGGTACGTCAACGACAAAGCGCTGGTCTGCGACGATCCCGCGCAGAAGCCGCCCTCCTGCGCAGGCCGCCTCTACGCCGCGAAAGCCCCGGCCGCTTCCGTCCTGGCGGTGCCGGTGCTGGGGGTCTTGAAGCTGTTCGGGCCGCTGACGAAGACGCGCGCGGTGTTCGCGCTACGCTGGGTGTTCTGCATCCTGCCGACGGTCGTGTTCTGGCTGTTCTTGCGGCGGTATCTCGTGCGCGTGGATGTTCCGGAAGAAACCGCGTTGGCCGTCACGCTCTGTGGAGCGCTCGGCTCGCTGTCTCTGACGTACGGGCAGATGTTCGCCGGGCACCAGCTTGCGGCGCTCGCGCTCGGGGCCGCGTTCCTGTGCGGATTTTGGGGCGCGGCAGGCTTCGGACGTGAGCTCGCCGTCGGTTTCTTCGCGGCGCTCGCGGTTGCGCTCGAATACCCGTCCGCGCCGGCCGCCGCCATTCTCGTCGCGGGCGTCGTCCTGCACCGTCGCCGCGGGCTGACGGGCATGGCGCGCGGGCTGACGGGCATGGCGCTCGGGGCGGTGCCTTGGGCGCTCGTGCTGGTGCAGTTCCATTGGTCTGCGTTCGGCAAGCCCTGGTCGACGCCGTACAGCCACCTGGAAAACCCGGCGTTCGTGCGCGACATCGCGCCGGGCTTCTTGGGCATCTCGCTGCCGACGCTGGAGCGCGTCTACGGATCGTTGTTCTCGCCGTACCTCGGGCTCTTCTTCTGGGCGCCGTGGATGCTGCTGTTGTTTGCGGCTCCTTGGACGTTGCTCGGCGCGCAGACACGGACCGCCCATGCAGGCGCACCGGACGGCCACTCGTCCCGGTATCCCGCGCTGACGGCCGTCGTGATCTGCGGTTACTACCTGGTCTTCCAAATCACGCATGCCTTGTGGCGCAGCGGCTGGTCGGTCGGGCCGCGGTACATCACGCCCATCGTCCCGTTTGCCGCCATCGCCATCGCGCTCGGCGCTGCTGGGCGCGGTGGCCGCTCCTTCGCGAAGCCGTTCGACGTCTGGCTTCGCGGCGCAGGGGCTGCTGCAATTGTGGCGACCGGGCTCGCCTCCAGCGTCTGCCAGGGCTTTCCGTTGGAGGTGGAAAACGGCTTGCGCGAAGTGGTGTGGCCGCTCCTCTCGCACGGGTTCGCCGCGCGCAATCCGCTGCAGCTTCTCGGTGTTCCCGGCCTGTGGAGCGCCCTGCCCTACTTCGCCGCTCTCGCCGTCGCCGTCGCCGTCCTCTTGCGCAAATCGCTGCCGGCAGTGGCTCTCTTCATCGTGCTCGTCGCAGTGCAATGGCTCGCGCCCAGAAGCGCCGAACGGTCCGCGGTCCACTTCCTGGAAAGCGCGTGGGAGCCCAATCCCCCACCGGGCGCTCGTCCCTTCTGATAGCGGCGCGCTTTCAAGGGCGTCCAATCCACTCATCCGAGCGGCGCGACTGCTGCGCTAGGCGCGGTCCAGCCAGGCGGCGAAGGCGTCGAAGGAGCTGTCGCGGCCCAAGAAGTCGCGCACCAGGTCCTTCGCCGGGCGGCTGCCGCCCGGTTCCAAGACCGCCTTGCGATAGCGCATCGCAGGCGCCCGTTCGAGCAGCCCTTCCTTGCGGAAGACGCCGAACAAGTCCTTCGCGATCACGAGCGACCACATATACGTGTAATAGATTGCCGAATAACCTTCCAGGTGGCCGAAGCTCTCCTGGAAATACGTCCCGTCGACGTGGCGGAACGGCGTGTACTTCTCCTGGAGCTGCGCGCCCAGCGCGGTCGTGTCGAGGCCGGACGGATCGCGGTCGTGGAAGTGCAGCGAGGTCGCGGCATAGAACATCTGCTGCCGGACGCGCAGGCCCTTGCCGAACTCTTCGGCCTCGCGCATCCGCTTCACCAGCTCGACCGGAATCGGCTCGCCGGTCTGGTGATGGCGCGCGAACCGCTGCAAGACGGTCGGGTCCCAGCACCATTCCTCGAGCATCTGGGAAGGCGCCTCGACGAAGTCCCATTCGGTGCGCACACCGGAGACTCCGCCCCACGCGGTGTGGCCGCCGAAGAGGTGGTGCAAGAGGTGTCCGAACTCGTGGAAGAAGGTCACCACTTCGGTGTGCTCGAGCAGCGCCGGCTCCGACGGTGTCGGCTTGGTGAAGTTGCACACCAGCGCCGCCTCGGGCAGCGCCTTTCCCGCAACCCCGGACGCCACCGTGAACTGCGCCGCGTGCTTGTACTTGCCTTCGCGCGGATGCAAGTCGAGGAAGAAGCGCCCGATGATGCGGCCGTCCTCGAACACCTCCCAGGCGGTCACGTCGGGATGCCACACCTTCGCATCGCAGCGGCGGATCTCGATGCCGAAGAGCTGCTCGGAGGTGCGCAGGATGCCGTTCGTCACCGCGTCGAATTCGAAGTAGGGCCGCACCGACTGGGAGTCGAAATCGTGCTGCTCTGCGCGGACGCGCTCGCGGATGTATTCGGAGTCCCAGGCGTCGACGCGCTCTGCGGCCGGGTCGTCCTTGCGCTTGCGGGCGAGCAGCACCTCGTAGTCCTTGCGAGCCCGGCCCTCGGCGGCAGCGGCGATTTTCTCGATGAACTCGGACGCCGCTTTGTCGCTTCCAATCATCTTGTCTTCGGTGATGAACGCCGCCCAGCTCGCGTAACCCAGCAACTGCGCAAGCTCGTGCCGCATCGAGAGCATGCGCGAGAGGACTTCCAGGTTCTTCGGGTGGGCGCGCTGCCGGTACACCTTCCACAGCGCCTCGCGCGCCTTGCCCGACCGCGCGTAGGTCATGAACGGAACGTAGTCCGGGTAGTCGGTGGTGATGGTCACCTGGCCGCCGGTCGCCGGGTGCGAGCGCACGTAATCGTCGGGAAGCCCCGCGAGCTCTTCCGGCGGCACCGAGATGCTGCGCACGTCGTCGCGGATGTTGCGGCTGAAGTCCTGCCCGATCTTCACCAGCGCTTCGTTGAGCGCCTTCACCTTCGCGCGGGTCGGTTCGTCCTTGTCGACGCCGGCGCGGCGGAAGTCGCGCAGGGTGCGGTGCAGGTAATGGCGGGTCGCCTCGTCGGCGCCGGAAACCGGGACGTCCTCGAGCCTGGCGAAGATCTCCGGATCAAGCGCGAGCTCGGTCGCGTAGGCCTCCGACGCTTGCTCGCAGCGCTCGCCCACCTCGCACATGGCCGGGTCAGGATGGACAGAGCGCAACAGCGACGCCCGGGCGCTGGCGTCGGAGAGGGCAAGCGAGGCTTCGT
Organism: Myxococcales bacterium; assembly: GCA_036488495.1. GTDB lineage: Bacteria > Myxococcota > Myxococcia > Myxococcales > 40CM-4-68-19 > 40CM-4-68-19. The sequence goes on from DASXHM010000097.1 coordinate 6,601, forward strand.
CCCAGGCGCGGAGGGTTTCGATGGAAGCGGGTTGCGACTTGAGCCTCGCGACGGCGGCGCGGGCGCGGTCGAGGCTGGCCTTCGAAGCCTGCTCGAAGGCCGCGGTTCCTTGCACCAACAAATCGGCTACGGTCATGCGCGCATCATGCACGAAACTTCGTCCGCAGGCGCAGCTCGTCGGCGAGCGCTTCTTCCGGCGACGGACCGTCGGAGACCATCCGCGCGGCGTGATCGAGGACGAGCCGCTCGAGCGCCAGCTCCTCGGCGAGCCGGAGCTTTTCCGCGGCGCGCAGGCCGTCAGGCAGACGGCGTTCGGCGGAGCGCAACTCGACGGCCGAGGCACGCAGCCCAAGCTCGCGGGCGTGCGCCGCGAGGAGCGCGCGGCGGAGCGCAACGTCGGTGAGCTGCGGATCGTACGGCAGCCGGGGCAGCCTGCCTCGGGCGGAGGTCGACGACCTGACGCGGGGGCGCGGCGGCCGCGGCCTCAGCCGGGAGGCGCGGGCGAGGACGAGCCGCGCGTCCAGCGTCTTGAGGTCGACGAGGCGCAGCGGCACGCGGTCGGCAGTGCGGTCCTGATAAAAGATCCGCGCCGACTGATCGACGATCTTGCGCGCCTGGCCGGGAGTCAGGTCGCCGCGGCGGACGGCGTGCGCGGCAGACCAACGGACGTTGACCTGCGGGACCGTCAGCGGCCGGAAGTCGTGCTCGGCATCGGCGTGGAGAAGCGCCACCTCCGCGTCGTCGATGACTTCGCCGTCGCGATACCAGCGAAAGATGGTGCCGGCGCCGATCATTCCGTGCTGGTGCAGCTCTGCCGCCCGGAGCGCGCCCATGCTGCCGCCTCCCACCACCGGCACTCCTTCGGAGATGGCGTCAAGGATCTCGCGGTGCCATACGCTCGGCTGCGATTCGAAGACGCCGTCGATCAGCGCGATGACCGAGGCGCCGTCGTCGAGGGCCCGCCAGACGTCGCCTTGCCGCGCCGGCGGCCGAACCTCGAAGCCTGGCGCCAGGCGCAACGACGGCCCAAGAAACGCAACCTTCCGCGAAGCTCTCCGCGAAGTTCTCAGACGATTTCTGGCGGAAGTTCTCAGACGATTTTTCACCGAAGTTCCATGAAGTTCTCAGACGATTTCGGGCGACGCAGGGAAAAGTTCTCAGACGATTTTCGCGCGCTCACAGAAGCTCCGAAACGCGCATCCCCGGCGCCCGCACCTTGACGACATACAGCGGCTTCGCCGCAAGCTCGATCACCACCGCGCCCGCAGGCGCAATCCGCCGCCCAGAAATCGTGTGAGAACTTGGAAGCCGCGCGCTCGGCAATTGCGAAAGCTTTCGCGACGGCAGCGCCGCTTCACAGGCCTCCCGGAGCCCGCGCTGCGCAGGCCGGCTTTGCGCCACGTCCTCCCGCGCGCCGTGCACCTCCGTCAGCCGCGACTGTGCGGCTTCCAAGAGCGCCCCCATCGCCGCTTCCGAAGGCGTCTCGCCGCAGGCATATCCGGCAGTGACCGGCACCGGCCCCTCATCCAGGTCGAAGAGGATGGCGCCCACCACCGGCAGCTCTCCGCTCAGATCGAAGAGGTGCGCGAGCAACCGCGCATCGCGAAGCTGCTGCCAGAGGCCAAGCTCCCCCGCCTCGAGCTTGCGGGTGCGGATGGCGTGCGGCGTCCACCCCTGCGGCAACGCCCGGGCAAGCTGGTCGCGCTCGCGCAGCTCGAGCAAGGCGTGACGAATCGCCTCTTCACGCCCGGGGTGCGCACCCATCCCGTTGGTCGTCCAGCGAATCGCAGCCGGCCCGAGCGGCGGCGCGCCTCGCGGAGGGCAATGGACCGCCTGCGCTGGAACGAGCACCTCTCGCCCGGAGGCCAGCTCCCGCCCGCGCCGCCAGGCGATGCGCGTGTCCATCGTCAGGAGCCGCGGCGCGACCAGCTCGTCGTCACCCAGGCTCGCACCGAGTTCCCGCGCAGATCCGAAGAGCAGCTCGCGCGCGTCGACGCGTTCCGCCGCCCACAGCTCCGCCGCCTCCGACAGCGCCGTGGCCCGCGCCTCTTTCCAACTCAACCCCTTGCCGTTCGCCACCTGCAACACGTGCCCGAGCGGCCGCACCGCGCACGCCACTTCGACGCCCGCGCGGTCGAGGCCGGTGACGCGCGCAACCCTGCTGACGCCCAGCGCGCGTTCGAGTGCGGTCACGCCGGCCAGACTTTCAGGCCCGCAAGCCTCGCGCAAGGCCGCGCGAACCCCGCGCAAGCGCCTGCAGGGTCCGCGCAACCGCCCTCCACCCAGCAGCTCCGCTCAGAAGGTCCCCGACACCAAGAGGCCGCCGCCATCATTCGCCACGAACGGGGTGGCGCCGAGGTTGTTGCTCGACTCCCGGGGCGCCTCCGGGCTGGAGAGGGACTGCAAGAGCCCCTGGTTGTACTGATCCGCGAGCTGCCGCATCTGCGGCGCCGCCAGCGGGTGTGAGTTGAGCATTCCGCCGGCGAGGGCCAACAAGCCGCCGCCGGCGAACACCGCCGCCGGCACGATGTAGCGCTGCCCATTGACGCACTGGTCGCCGAAGCTCGGGCTGCCCAGAGGCACATCGCAGCCGGTGGTGGCCAGGGCCACGAGGCCACCCACCGCCACTGCCAAACCACCGACGACGAGCCCCTCCTTGAGATGCTGCCGGTTTCGGTACCACGTCGCCAGATCGGGCCGGCCCGCCAGATCGAAGAACGCGTCCTCGTCGAGCGGTGCGCGATACTGGCCCTGGTAGAGGTTGTACGTATTGGTCACGATCGTCGTGTCAGCGTCGACCGTCACCGTCACCGCGTCGCCGACGGTCACGTACTTCGAGTCGTATGCGGCCTTCGCCGCCGGCGGAAGCGCTGGGCTTTCGGAGGTCTGCGCGAAGGCAGGCGTGGCCAGGAATAGAATCAAAAGCGAAAGCGAGCGCGTCATATGGATATCCTCGTCCGCGGGCTCGATCCGTCGAGCACCTGCACTGTCGACCGGCAACGGGCCGAGCCCATTCACGAGGTCCTGTTTCGCAATGATTTCGGATTCAAAAACCAAATGAATTCCAACGGGCAAGCCTTGCGCAGCGCTCGCCTTGCGCGGCAGAAGTACGCGCATGCATCGAGGAGAAGCAGTCGAATCCGCAGCGCGGATCAACCTGCGCTGGATCGTCCGGCTCCGTTGGGGCGCCGTCGCAGGCCAGGTGATCACCATCGTCGTCGCCCGCCGCTTCATCGCGAGCCCGCTGCCGTTTGGCGCGATGCTCGCGGTCTGCGGAGCGCTCGCGGCGCTGAACCTGCTCGTGCAGTTCTGGCTGAAGCGCGGCGGCCGTCCCACCGCCCGCTCCTGCGGGTTGAACCTGCTCGCCGACGTGGCCGAGCTGACGGCGCTGCTCGCGCTCTCCGGCGGAGGCGAGAACCCCTTCGCCCTGCTCTTTCTCGTCCACATCACCATCGCGGCGGTCACCCTGCCCCCGCGCTGGAGCGTGTTTCTCGCGGTCGCGAGCGTCGCCGCCTTCAGCGCGCTGCAGGTCGTCCCGGCGCAGGAATTGATCCTGGCCGGCAATGCGGCCGTGTTGCACCTGCGTGGGCGCTGGATCGCCTTCGGCGTGGCGGCGGCGTTCATCTGCACCTTCTCGCTGCGCATGAGCGAGGCGCTGCGGCGGCGCGGACACGAGCTCGACCGGGCCCGCACCGACGCCGAGGCCGCCGAACGCCTCGCCGCGCTGGGCACGCTCGCCGCAGGCACCGCGCACGAACTGAACACCCCGCTCGGGACCATCGCCATCGTGGCCGGGGAATTGGCCGCGCAGCTCGAAGGAGACCGCCGCGCCGACGCGGAAGAGATCCGCCGCCAGGTCCGCCGCTGCAAGGAGATCATCGGCGGCATGCTCGCCCCCCGCGGCGGCGCCGACGTGGAGGAGGCCAAGGAATTCGAGGTTGCCCCGGTCTTGGAGGCGACCGTGCGCCGCTGGCAGGAAGGCCGGCCGGGCGCGAAGCCGCAGCTCGTCGTCGACCCCAAGGCGGAGCGCGCGCGGGCGCGGCTGCCGGTGCGCGCGTTCGAGCGCGCGATCGCGAACCTCCTCGACAACGCCGCCGAAGCCACCGAAGGCAAGAACGGCCGCAGCGTCCGCGTCTCGCTCACCCGCAGCGGCGACGAATTGCGCCTGACCGTCGCCGACAATGGCGTCGGCGTGCCCGAGCCGCTCTTGCGCCGCATCGGCGAGCCCTTCTTCACCACCAAAGAACCGGGGCGCGGCACGGGGCTCGGCCTCTACCTCGCGCGGCACGTCGTCGAACGCCAGGGCGGCGAGATGCGGGTGGAGTCGGACGAGGGAGCCGGCACCCGCGTCACACTCGCCGTGCCCGAGGCTTGATCGCGTGTTATCAGAGCGCCCCATGCGAATCCTGATCGTCGACGACGACGAACCGTTTCGCCTGGCGCTCCGCAACGCGTTTTTGCGCCGCGGCTACGAAGTTTCGCTGGCGGGCTCGCCGTCCGAGGCGCAGAGCGCGCTCGGCGAGGGCGCGCCGCAATACGCGGTGGTGGACCTGCGCATGCCGGGCGGGTCGGGCCTGGACGTGGTGCGAACGCTGCGCGCGCTCGCCGAGCCGCCGCAGGTGGTGGTGCTGACCGGCTACGGAACCATCGGCACCGCGGTCGAGGCCATCCGCCTGGGCGCGCTCAATTACTTGAACAAGCCCGCCGATGCGGAAGAGATCGAAGCGGCGCTGCAGGGCAAGAGACCGCCGCCCATGGAAGACGTGCCCTCGCTCGATCGGCAGGAATGGGAATACTTGAACCGCATCCTCGCCGGCTGCAACGGCAACATCTCCGAAGCAGCGCGGCGGCTGAAAATGCATCGAAGGACGCTGCAGCGAAAGCTGCAAAAGCACCCACCCAAGGCGTAACGAAAACATGATTCAGGTCCAAGACGTCACCAAGGCCTTCGCCGGCAAGAAGCTGTTCGAGGCCGTCAGCACCACCTTTCCGCCCGGCCGCCGCTACGGCCTGACCGGCCCGAACGGCGCCGGCAAGTCCACCTTCATGAAGATCCTCGCCGGCGATCTCGAGGCGGACACCGGCACGGTTTCCCGGCCGAAGCGCTTCTCCGTCTTGAAGCAGGACCAGTTCGCCTTCGAGGACAAGCGGGTCATCGACGTCGTCCTGATGGGCAACGCGGCGCTCTGGGAAGCGATGCAGGAAAAGGAAGCGCTGCTCGCGAAGAGCGATCTCACCGACGAGGACGGCTCGCGGCTCGGCGAATTGGAGGGCGTCATCGCCGAAGAGGACGGCTACTCCGCCGAAGCGCAGGCGGCGACGCTGCTCGAAGGCCTCGGCATCTACGAGTCGGACCAGGGCCGTTTGATGAAGGAGATGGCCGGCGGCAACAAGGTCCGCGTCCTGCTCGCGCAAGCGCTGTTCGGAAAACCCACCGCGCTGCTCCTCGACGAGCCCACCAACTCGCTCGACCTCGACTCCATCCATTGGCTGGAAGACTTTCTCCTCCAGTACGAGGGCACGCTCATCGTCATCAGCCACGACCGGCACTTCCTGAACGCCATCTGCACGCACATCGCCGACATCGATTACGAAACCATCATCACCTACACCGGCAACTACGACGACATGGTGCGCGCCAAGGCCAACGTGCGCAGCCGCATCGAGTCGGAGAACGCCGACAAGATGAAGCGCCGCGAGCAGCTTCAAGAATTCGTGGCCCGGTTCTCCGCCGGGACGCGCGCCTCGCAAGTGCAGAGCCGGATCAAGCAGCTCGAGAAGCTGTCGCTCGCGGAGATGAAGAAGTCGAACATCGCGCGGCCCTTCATCAAGCTCGAGCAGAAGCGGCCGTCGGGGAAGCAAACGCTCACCATCGAAGGGCTGTCGAAGGCCTACGACAAGCCGCTCTTCAAGAACTTCAGCGCGCTCATCACCAAGGGCGAGCGGGTGGCGGTGGTGGGCCGGAACGGCGTCGGCAAGACCACCTTCGTCCGCACCCTCCTCGGCGAGGTGAAGCCGGACGGGGGCAAGGCGAGTTGGGGCCACGAAGCGCAGATCGGCTACATGCCGCAGGACGTGAAGCCCATCATCCCGGTCGGCACCACCTGCTTCGACTACCTGCACGACCTCGATCCCAGCGCGGGCAACGAGGAGATTCGCGGGCTGCTCGGCCGGATGCTCTTCCGCGGCGACGAGGGCATGAAGCCGACCAAGGCCTTGAGCGGCGGCGAGGCGGTGCGGCTCCTCTTCTGCAAGCTGATGCTGGAGAAGCCCAACATCCTGGTGCTCGACGAGCCCACGAACCACCTGGACCTGGAGGCGATCTCCGCCTTGGGCGACGGGCTCGCCAACTACCCCGGCACCGTCATCTTCGTCGCCCACGACCGCGATTTGATCGACACCGTCGCCACCCGCATCTTCGCCTTCCACCACGGCGGGATGGAAGATTTCGGCGGGGACTACGAGTCGTTCTTGTCGAAACACGGCGGCTTCATCGACAGCAAGCAGTAGAGTCTCTCGCGATGGACATCGATCGCATCGGCATCGTCGGGCTGGGGCTCATCGGCGGCTCGCTCGCGCTCGCGCTGCGGCGCGCGCGCCCGGAGGTTGAGCTCCTCGGCGTCGACAGCGATGCCGCCACCCGGCAGCTCGCGCTTTCCGAGCGGGCGGTTTCGGTGGCAACTGCGCTGGAAGACGCCGACCTCGCGAGCTGCGAGATGCTGGTGCTGGCGCTGCCGGCGGAGCCGCTGCTTGCGCTCTTGCCGCAGGTGGCAGCGCGGATGAAGCCGGGAACGGTCTTGACCGATGTGTGCGGCTCGAAGGAGCGCATCTGCGCCGTCGCCGCGCAGCAGACCCGGGTCACCTTCGTCGGCGGCCATCCGATGGCGGGCACCGAGCACCGCGGCTTCAAGGCCGCCCATCCCTTGCTCTTCGAGCGCGCGACGGTGGTGCTCTGCCCTCCCATCGGCGCCGGCAGCGCGCACACGCATGCGGCCGCCGCCGAGCGGGTGCGCGCGCTGTGGACGGCGGTGGGAGCGGAAAAGCTGCTCGATCTGTCTCCCGAGGTGCACGACGAAGCGGTCACCTTCGCGTCGCACTTGCCGTACCTGGCCGCGGCGGCGGTGGTGGAGGCGCTGCGCTCGTCCGATGCCGCCCAGATTGCGAGCGAGCTGGCGGCAGGAGGCTTTCGCGACACCACTCGCCTCGCGGGGGACGGCACCATCTCCGGCGCTGCTTCGTTGAACCGCTTCGTGCCAGGGGCCGCGCGCAAGCTGGCCCGGTCGCTGCGCGAGCTGGCGGAGCTGATCGATCACGACGCGACGACGGCGCTGTCCCGGCTCTCGGCGCTCGCGGAAGATCGCCGGCAAATGAAGCTCCCGCGATCTCAGCACTGAGCTCCGCGGACGACCAGACGAGCGTCCGCGCAACTGCCTGTGCGCGTAAGGAATTTCGCGTCAAGCCCTCACGCGCGTAACGCGCCGTGTGCATCCTACCTCTCGGGAGGCAACGAACTTTGACACGACGGGTCCTCGGTCTTTTTCCCAGCGTGCCGCTGCCGGCGAACACCGGCGGCACCCTTCGCTCCTTGACCATGATGCGCGCGCTCGACCGCGCCTTCGATCTCACGGTGGTCGCCTGGGGCCGCGGCAGCGAGGAGCTTTCGCGAACTTTGCGCGGACGCGTCCTGACGGTGAAGCGCGGAACGCCCGTCGATCAGCTCTTCGCCGAGGCGATGGGATTCGTGCTCGGGTGCCCCGCCGGGTATCCGCGCTACGGATGGTTTCCCTCGCTTTTGCAAAAGCTCCTCGAAGAGGAGCAGTTCGACGCCATCCACTTCGACCATCCCCACACCGCGCTGTCCTGGCCGCTCATTCGCAAGCTGCAGCCAAACGCGAAGCTCGTCCTCGACGCCCACAACGTCGAAGCCGAGATCATCGACCGGATGGCGGAACAGGCGCCGCGGTGGCAGCGCAAGGCAATGCGCTGGCAGGCGAGCCGCATCCGCGAGCTGGAAACCGAGCTTTCGCGCCAGCTCGACCTGGTCTTCACCTGTTCGGACCGCGACGCGCAGGCCTTCGAGGACATGGGCGCGGGCGAAGTGCGGGTGGTGCCCAACGCCATTCCGCCGCTGAAGCCCAGCGCAGTCGCCGAACGCCGGGACGTGGTCTTCGTCGGCTCGCTCGATTGGCGCCCGAACGCGGACGCAGCGGTGGAGTTGGCGAAGGAGATCTGGCCCCGCTGCAAGTCGCTGCTTCCGGGCGCGCGCCTCGTCATCGTCGGGCGCAATCCGCCCGCGCAGGTGCAAGCGCTGGCAGGCCGCGACGTGATCGTGACCGGCAGCGTGCCGTCGGTGCAGCCGTACCTCGACGGCGCTTTTGCCACTGCGATTCCGCTCCGCGCGGGCTCGGGGACACGGATCAAGATCCTCGAGGCCTGGGCGGCGGGCGTGCCGGTGGTGGCGAGCCGGATTGCCGCCGAAGGGCTGCCGTACGAGGACGACCGCGACATCCTCCTCGCCGAGGAGCCGGGACAGTTCGCCCGTGCGCTGGTGCGGCTGTGGCGCGATCCGGTGCTCTCGCAGCAACTCATCCACGAGGCGCAGCGGACGGTCCGGCCGTTCACCGCCGAGCACATCGCGGAGACGGTCGAGCAGTATTACGACGAGCTCTTCGAACCGGACAGCGCCCGTTCGTACAGCGCGCGGTACGAAGAGGCCATGGCCGCAGCGCCGTAGCGGCGGGCCGCGACCACCGCCTTTTTCTCGATTTCGGCCCGCACTTCCCCATTTTGTAGCTTAGCAAGCGCCTCCGACAGCGCTTTGGGGTCGCCGGCTGGAACCAGCACGCCGGCGCCGCCTTCGAGCAACTCGGGCAATTCACCGACCGCGCTTGCAACCAGGCAGCGGCCAAAGGCCAGCGCCTCCAGCGCCGTCAGCGGCAGGCCTTCGGTGAACGACGGCATCGCCACCGCGTCCGCTGCGGCGAAAACCGGACGAGCGTCGTCGAGGTAGCCAAGAAAACGCGCATCCAGATCCTGAGCCGCCCGGGTCAGCTCTTCGCGGAGCGGCCCATCCCCGGCGATCAGCAGCGTCGCGGGCATTCCGCGCAGCGCTTCGAAGAGGACGCGGTGTCCTTTCTCTGAAGAAAGCCGCCCGATGACCGCCACGCAAAACCCGCGCACGCCGAACTGCTCGCGCGCCCGTTCGCGCTCCGCTTCCGAGATGGGCTGCGGCTCGGGCAATCCGTTGGGAACGAAGGAGACCGGCGCCCTGCGCACCCAACGCCTGAGCGTCCCTTCCAGCGTCCGCGAAACCGCGACCACACCGCGAGTGAAATTGCCGAGAAACCGCGCAAACGTCTCGTAGACCTTGAGCGCTCGGGTCGAGCCGGTGTCGCCGTGGAAAGTCGCGACCACGGGGACGCGCACCATCGCAGAAGCGATCAGCGCCACGAACAGTGCCTTGAAGTCGTGTGCATGAAGCAGCTTCACGCCGTGCTCGCGAGCGGCGTCGGCCACCGCGCGCGCACAGGGCACGTCGAACCGGCGCGCGCTGTCGAACCGCAACGCAACCAACCCGCGCCGCCGCGCTTCATCTCCCAGCGCATCCGGCGTCCCCGGCCGCGCGATGCCGCCGATGATCGCCTGGTAGGGCGCTTCCGTCGCCGACGACAGCGCAAGCACCGCCCGGTCCGCGCCGTAGAGCGCGGTGCCTTGCCGCAGATGGAGGACCGGGATCACGATCGCTCGCGGTAGAGCGCCTCGTACGCGTCCACCATCGGCTCGATGGAGTGGCGCTGCGCCCGCTTCTTCGCCTCCGCGCCGAGGCGCGCGCGCAAGTCCGCGTCGGTGGCGAGCCGCGCGAGAGCGTTCGCCAGGCCTTCGCGGTCGCCGAGCGGCACGAGCAGCGCGCTGGTTTCGTTCTCGTGGATCTCGCGCACCGGCAAGAGATCATGCGCGAGGGTCGGGAGGCCCGCTGCCATCGCTTCCAGCATCGACAGCGATCGGCCTTCGCTCAACGACGTCTGCGCATACACGTCGAGACCCGGCAGAAGCCGCGACGCCTCGGGGATCAGCCCGGTGAAGTGGACGTTCTCGCGCCCTCGCGCCATCTGCTTGAGCTCTGCCTCCATCGGACCTGCGCCGACGAGGTAGAGGCGGATGTCTGCGCGGTCCGCGCACTTGTCGAGGAACGCCTGCAAGAGCTTGTCGGGACCTTTGATCTCGCGCAGCCCGCCCAGATAGCCGATGGCGATGGCGCCGTCGGGAATGCCCAGCTCCTTGCGCGCCGACGCCCGCGCTTCGGCGGTGGGCTCGCTGAGGGGGACGCCGTTCGGGATCACCGGCACCCGCGTTCCTTCCGGCGCCCAGTCGAGGATGTCCTTCTGCACTTTCGATCCGCAGGCGACCAGCGCATCGGTGGCGCGGGCGGCGACGGCGGCCGCTTTACGCTTGTTGCCTTCGGGCGTGCGCTGCTCGTGGAAGGTGGCGAGGACGCGCGTCTTCGGCCGGAGCGCGCGCGCAGCGACCGCGTTCAGCCACGGGCCGAGATCGTGCGCATGCAGATGGGTGACGGATCTCTTTTCCAAGGCCTTGCGGATGCCAAGGAGCGCCCCGACCGACATCCCGGCGACTGGCAACAGCTCCACCTCGAGGCCGCGCTTTTCCGCGAGTTGCCGCACCGGCCCGTCGTTTCCGAGAGCGAAGAGCGAAGTCTCGATGCCGCGCGCTTTCGTGCGGGCGGCGAGCTGCACGACGAGCTGCTCCAAACCACCCAGGTCGAGACCGTGAATCAAGTGCGCAACGCGGACGGCCATACGGCCGCAAGCTAATCACGCAAGCCCGCGCCCGCAGCAAGAGCGGCCAGCCGGGCGTGCGCCAGGGCGAGGGCCGCATTGCGGGCCGGCCCGAATGACCCTACCCCGCAGGGCTATCCCTCTTCGACGCTCTGCTGGGCCTTCGCCGCCGCCAGGAGCAGGTCGACCAGTTGGTCCGCGATCTCCCGCGTGCCCGGCAAAGCCTCGTGGTACGTCCGCCGCACGGCCTGCTCGCGGCGCGGATCCAGCACCGCCCGCCCCGTCTGACGCTTCGACTCGCCAATCACCCGCGCGACTTCCAAGCGGCGATGCACGAGCACCCCGAGATCGTGGTCGATGGCGTCCACCCAAGCGCGGAGTTGCGCGAGCGGCAGCTGCGCGTTCGGGTTGAGCTGCAGCGCCCGGGCCAATTCGGCGAAACGCTGCGGGACCAGCGCCTGCTCCGCATCGGACAGCGCCCGCGCCGGGTCGTCGTGCACCTCGACGATGAGCCCGTCCGCGCCCGCGGCCCACGCAGCACGCGCGAGCCCCTCGACCAGATCGGCGCGGCCCGCGGCGTGCGACGGATCGGCCATCAACGGCAGATGCGTCAGCGGCCGCGCCGCCAGCATGCCGCCCACGTCCAACGTATTGCGGGTCGCGGTCTCGAAGGTGCGGATGCCGCGCTCGCAGAGGATCACCCGCGGCTCGCCGGCGGCCATCACGTACTCGGCGGCGCCCAACCACTCGTCGACCGTCGCGCCCGCGCCGCGCTTGAGCAGGACCGGCCTGCCGCTGCGGCCCACTGCGCGCAGCAGATCGTAGTTCTGCATGTTGCGCGCGCCGATCTGCAGCACGTCCGCCTTCTCGGAGACGGCCTTCACCTGGTCGACCGCCATCACCTCGGTGACGATGGGGAGCCCCGTCGCCTTGCCCGCCGCCACCATCCATTCCAGCGCCTCGAGGCCGTGGCCCTGGAAGGCGTACGGGTTGGTGCGCGGCTTGAAAATGCCGCCCCGGAGCGCGGTCGCGCCGCAGGCCGCCACCTCCCGCGCGATGCGCATCATCTGGTCGGCGCTCTCCACCGAGCAGGGCCCGGCAATCATCGAGCGCGCTCCGCCGCCCACCTTGAACGGGCCCACTTCGACGACGGTCGGCGCTTTGCGCGCGGTCGCGTGCGGCAGCGACTTCACCACCGGCTGCGTGCCCTGCTTGGGCGGCGTCATCTTCGCCGCATGGGCCGCCGGCATGCCCAGCGAAATCACCTGCACGTCGCGCACCGGGGCCAGGGCCTGGAGCCGCGCGGCGTCCGCCCCCAGCACCCACATCCGCACCGGGTATTCGGCCGACCCGGCGAGAGGCAAGAGCGTCGCACCGGTCAGCACGTCGAGCCGGCCCGTGGCGGTCATCGAGGAGGTGCGCAAGAACGCGAGCGAGACCTGCGCGCGCGCGTGATCGGCCATGCGCAGGTGCACGAAGCGGGTGCCGTTCTGCTCCTTGTCGCTGACGTCGTCGACCAGCACTTCCAGGCCGTACCGCTCGGCCGCAGCGCGCGAGCAGATGGCGGCGTCGGTCGAGGCGTCATGCGCGACGATCTGCGCCGCGCCGGCGGTGTCGTAGCAGACCACTCGCTCGATGTTCAGCGCCGCGAGCCGCTGCGTGCACTGGCGGAGCGCGGCCGGATGCGACCAGGCGCGCTTGACCGCCGCGAGCGGAGTGCCCGGCCTGGCGGCGAGCGCGAGGCGCACCGGCACCGACGTCAGACCCACTGCCGCGAGGTCGAGACCGGCGACGACCGCGTCGGCCAGCGGGTCCAGCGCCTCGGTGATGGCGCCGACCACTGCATTCTCGACCGGAAACACCGCCTCGTCGATCTCGCCGTCCCGCAGCGCCTCGAGCAGCTTTTCGAAGCTGGCAAACCCGCGCGGAATCCCGGCCTGGAAGGCGGCGGCGACTTCGCCAAACGCGCCGGGCTCCCCTTGGTACCCGACCCGCAGGTCGGCATTGGGCAGGTCGGCAGGCTCTCGGTCGGTGGGTTCGCGCAGCATCGTGCAAGAGTACAAGAAGTCCCGCTGCAATGTGCAAGACTGGATGCGAGGGGCCGAACCGGCTTAAAATGACGGAGATGCGCGACGAAGACGCCTCTCTGCAGACCCAGCGGCCCAAGGAACCAGCGGCAGATCCGTTCGCTGCCGTCTTTCGCAAGCACTTCGCGGCGCTGCGGGCGGCACACCAGGCCCAGCCGCACGAGGGCGTGTTGATCGCCGCCATCGACGGCAACGGCGTGTTCGACGGCCACTCCCACCTGCGGCTTCCCGGGACCGGCATCGCGCACCTGATCGCCGGCCGGCACGAACGCTGCGACGTGGTCCTCTCCCGCGACAACGACGTTTCGCTCCGCCACCTCCTGGTCCGCGCCACCCGCGGTCCGAACGGGCAGATGCACCTGCGCGCCATCGACCTGCGCTCGCGGGTCGGGCTGCTCTGCGAGGACGGCAGCCGCTGCGAGGCCATCGCCAGCAAGGGCGCCTTGTTCCTGCAGGTGGCGAGCTACGTGATGATGCTGCTGCCCACCGGTCCGAACGTGAAGCCGTGGAGCCGCGACCCGGACGAGACCTGGCGCAGCTTCGGTCCGCGCGAGCCGGAAATCTTGCCCCCGCCGCAGCCGCTCAAGTCGCGCGCAGCGCCTGCGCCCGATGCGGTGAAGCTCGCCACCATCACCATCCAGTCCAGCTCACCGCAGGCGGGCGACCTGACTTCCAGCCACGCGGTGTGGAGCGATCAGCTCGAGCGCGGCATCCTGGTCGGCCGCGACGATCGCTGCAGCCACGGCGGCGTCGAAGAGGGCAACCTCTCGCGCGTTCACCTTGTGCTCTTGAGCGTCGACGACGAAGTCTGGGCCATCGACACGGCCAGCACCAACGGCTCGCGCGCGTTCTCGGGTCAGCCGTTCCGGCAACTGCTCCTGACCGGCGAGACGCAGCTCGTGCTGGCCGATGCGCTGACCTTGCGCTGGATGCCGGCCGTCCACGCCGCCAGGGCTTAGGCCGCTCATCGAGGCGCGCGGTCGTTCGGTCATGCGTAACTTCGCCGCATGAAGAACGGTCGGCAGAAGAGCAAGCGCAAGGTCGGCTATGCGGTGGTCGGCCTCGGCCACATTTCCCAGTCGGCGGTGCTCCCTGCGTTCAAACACGCGAAGAACGCCGAGCTCGTCGCCATTGTCTCCTCCGATCAAAAGAAGCGGTCGAAGCTCGGCAAGCTCTACCGCTGCGACGCCTACGATTACGACGATCTCGAGCTGTGCCTCGACCGGCCGGACGTAGACGCGGTCTACATCGGCGAGCCCAATGACAAGCACGCCGACTTCGTCGTCCGCTGCGCGAAACAGGGCGTCCACGTCCTCTGCGAAAAGCCGCTCGGCATCAGCGAAGAGGAATGCCGCGCGATGATCGACGCCTGCGACGCGTCAGGCGTGAAGTTGATGACCGCCTACCGGCTGCATTTCGAGCCGGCCAATCTGGAAGTCATTCGCCTCGTCGAGAAGGGCAAGCTCGGCGAATTGCGCTTTTTCAGCTCCACCTTCGCCTACCAGGTGAAGCCCGGCAACGTCCGCACCAGCGCCGAGCGCGGCGGCGGCGCCATCTGGGACCTGGGCGTCTATTGCATCAATGCCGCGCGCTATCTCTTCCGCGCAGATCCGGTGGAAGTGTTTGCGCTGCCGATGAATCGTCCGAAGGACGACCGCTTCAAGGAGATCCACGAAGGAATGACGGTCTTGATGAAGTTCGACGGCGACCGCGCCGCCCAGTTCACCGTCAGCTTCGGCTCGGCGCCGCAAGGCGACTACCGCATCGTCGGCACCAAGGGGCACGTCGAGCTCGTCAACGGTTACGAATACGCGGTTGCGCGCGAATTGCGGCTGGTCGTCAATGAGAAGATGACCAAGACGAAGTTCAAGCCGACCGATCAGTTCGCGCCGGAATTGATCGCCTTTTCGAACGCGATTCTCGAGGACACGAACGTCGAGCCCGACGGCGAAGAGGGTTTGCGCGACGTCCGCATCATCGCGGCTTGTTTGAAGTCCGCTCGCGAGAATCGGCCGCTGACGCTGTCCTGGCCGGCCCGCAAGCGCCGCCCCGAACCGTCCGACCGCATCGTCCGCCCCGCAGTTCGCGAACCGCTCCTGGTCGGCGTCGACGCGCCGTCGCAGTAGGGCGTGCTATCGTGGCTGCGCAATGACGCCGCGCTTCCCCATCGAGGCTCCGCCCAGGCATTGAGGCTTCCAGACAAGCTGCACTAGCCAGACTGCAAGCTTCAGCCATCCGCGATTCAATCTCGGATTCTGGCCGGTCCGTGCGGTCGTCCCCACGTTCGTAGCGCGGACGCATTCGCGTCCCACGGCAGCAGAAAGGGACGAATCATGGAACTCACGATGAAGTTGATGGGCAGTATCGTCGCACTTGTGATGGGCGTCATGCTCATGCGCGGGATGATGACCGCGCCGAGCGAGATGCGGCAGCCACTGGGTGTCGAATCGAGCGCGGCAGCGACGCCGGCGCAGGTCTCGTGCACGTTCTACCATTGCACGCCGCAGGACAATTGCACCCAGATCTGCGGCGACTTCGCCTTCTGCGACCGCGGTGGGTTCTGCACCTTGCAATGAGCGGTCGCGGGGTGGACGAGCTGAGATCATAGGGCAAGCTCGGCTGGCTCGACTTCAAGCCGCAAGCGTTGCAACTCTCCAGCCCTTGCGGCTTGCTTCGTAGCTACCGCGTGTCCGGACAATTCGAAGCTGCATGGTTATCGTCGCTGTCGAACCAGCCGGCGCGGGCCGGCTCGGGTTTCACGAATCGAGGGAAACATGCAAAGCGCAATCAAGCTGCTCGGAAGCATGGCTGCGGTGGTCGCGACGGCTCTTCTGTTGCACGGCGGTTTCGCGGCTCCTTCAGTCAACCCAGGCGACGGCTCGGAGCCCATCGGCTGCTTCAACGTCCGGTGCGGCCCGACGACAAACTGCAGCGCGATCTGCGGCGACGCCGCCTCGTGCGTCAACGGGTTCTGCCAGTTCGAGTAGCGCGACGGTGGGGCGGCGCCGTCGCTCCGCCCCGCCGCAATCTTCATCGGGCCGCGTTGCCCATCAGCGCGGCGAGCTTCATTTCCATTCCACCGCGACGACCGTATACGACGTCGGCCCGGCGGGACGCACCACCGTCACCTCGTCGCCTTCCTGCTTGCCCAACAGCGCCTTTCCCAGCGGTGCTTCATACGAAATTCGTCCGGGGCCGAGCGCCTCGTCCAACTCGTCGCCGCCGACGATCTGGTACGTGTGCTCTGCGCCCTCCTCGTCCTCCACCGTCACCGTCGCGCCAAAGAACGCGCGGCCGGTCTTCGGGCGCGTGGAAGGATCCACCACCTCATAGCTCTCGATCTGCTTCTGCAGCCGGTGGATCTTGCCGTCGATCTCGCGAAGCTTCCTCTTGCCGAGCTTGTATTCGTAGTTCTCGCTCCGGTCGCCGTGGGCGGCGGCCACGGCCACCTCCTGCGTCACCCGCGGACGTTCGTCGTGCAACAGCCAGTGCAATTCGCTGCGCTTCTTCTCGAAGCCAATCTTGGTGATGTACCGTTTCACGGCCGCTTCCAGTTGCCCTATGCCGCTCATGCTGGCAACTTGCGCAGCCGTGTCCGTCGCCACCACGCAGAATATCCGCGTCTCGGTGAAAGCGCGCTTCTTGCCCGAGCAGTCGGCCAACGGGCGCTGGGCGTTCGCGTACACCGTCACCATCGAGAACCTGGGCCACGTCACCGCGCAGCTCAAGAGCCGCCACTGGATCATCACCGACGGCAACGGCAAGCGCGAGGAGGTGAAGGGCGACGGCGTGGTTGGCAACCAGCCGACGCTCCGTCCCGGCCAGAAGTTCGAGTACACGAGCGGCGCCGTCCTGCAGACGCCGCACGGCTCCATGCAGGGCACCTACCGCATGGTCCTCGAGGACGGACGGCACTTCGACGCCGAGATCGCGCCCTTTTCGCTGACCCGGCCCGGCGCGCTGAACTGAATGCGCCCGCGGGTGCTCTTGATCGACGACGAGCCCGACATCGTACGGGTGCTCGACTTCGCGCTCCAGCAAGCCGGCTTCGACGTCGACTCCGCGCCCGACGCGGCGACGGGCCTCTTGCGCATCCGTGAGCAGCAGCCGGATGCCGTGCTGCTCGATCTGATGCTGCCGGATCTCTCGGGCACCGAAGTGTGCCGCCAGCTCAAGTCGTCGCCGAAGACGAGAAGCCTGCCGGTGATCATGCTGACCGCGCGCGGCGACGAGGTGGACCGGGTGGTCGGCTTCGAGCTCGGGGCCGACGACTACATCGTGAAGCCGTTCAGCGTGCGCGAGGTGGTGCTGCGCGTGCGGGCGGTCCTGCGCCGCGGCGCTCCCGGCGAAGGCCAGGAAAAGCGCGATCGGCTGGGGCCGCTGTTGCTCGACCACGAGGCGCACCGCGCGTTTGTCGACGGCGAGGAGATCGAGCTGACCGCGCTCGAATTCCGCCTGCTTTCGACGTTCATGGAGCGCGCCGGCCGGGTGCAGACCCGCGAGCAGCTTCTGCGCGACGTCTGGGAGATGGCGGGCGATCTGCAGACCCGAACGGTGGACACGCACGTCAAGCGCCTGCGCGAGAAGCTCAAGGCCGGCCGCGACCTGATCGAAACGGTGCGCGGGCTCGGCTACCGCATGTCCGACACGGCGGGTGAGTGATGCCCTTCTTTCGTCGCGAGCCGACGCTGGCCGAGGCGCTCGCCGTCATTCGCAGCGCCATGCGCGCCGGCACCCTGCCCCGCGACATCGAGGCCGAGCTCCTGCGGCGGCACAACGAGCGCATTTTCTCCGGCGGTGGCGAGCCGCCCGGCCTGCAGGAGCTGCTGGAAGGCATTCCGCTCGCCGCGGCCCTCTTGGAAGTGGGCGGGCGCATCGCCGCGCGCAACAAGGCGGCCGGGCTGTTTCTCGACTCCGCCCCCACGGTCGGCGAGATCAGCCCGGAGCTGGGCGAACTGTGTGCGCGGGCACTTGCCGGTTGGCCGCACCGCCGCGAAATGCCACTCGGGGAAGCGCAGATCGAGGCGCACGTGGCGCCGCTCACCCACGCCCGGGCCCTGCTCGTCATCCGCGATCTCAGCGCCGAGCGCCGCGCCGATCGGGTGCGGCGCGACTTCATCGCCAACGCCAGCCACGAGCTGCGCACGCCGGTGACCGCCATCCGCGGCGCCGCCGAAACGCTGCAGGACAGCGTCCAGCTCCCGCCCGAGGCCCGGGGCTTCGTCGACATGATCGCCCGGCATGCGCTCAGGCTCACGCGTCTCACCGATGACCTGCTCGATCTCTACCGGCTGGAGACGGGCGCGCTGCAACTCGAGAAGGAGAGCGTGCAGCTCTTGCCGGTCGCCACCGCCGCGCTGGAAGTGGTCAGCAAGGCGGCCGCGGCCAAGAACATCGCGCTCGAGTGCGAGGTGCCCGAGCGGCTGCGCGCCAGCGCGGACCGCGCGGCGCTCGACCAGATCCTCCTGAACCTGCTCGACAACGCAGTGAAGTACACACCCGAAGGCGGCCGGGTCGCGGTCCGCGGCGAAGGTCAGGGGCCGGCCGTGACCTTGGAAGTCCTGGACACCGGGCCCGGCATCGAGCCCAAGCACCAGGCGCGGCTCTTCGAGCGCTTCTACCGCGCCGACGAGGGACGTTCTCGCGCGCAGGGCGGAACCGGCTTGGGCCTCGCCATCGTCAAGCACCTCGCACAAGCGATGGGCGGCGAGGCCGGCGTCCAGAGCACTCCGCAAGGAAGCCGCTTCTGGGTGAAGCTCGCCTCGGGCTAGTTGTCACACCGCTGTCACATTCGCGCGGTACACCGCCGCATGCTCGAAAAACTGATGCCGAAGTCGGACGAGTTCTTCGACGACTTCGACGCCCAGGCAGACGTCACCGTCCGCGGAACCAAGCTCCTCGCCGCGCTGCTCGACGACTTCAGCGATGTCGAGCGTAAGGTGATGGCCATCAAAGAAGTCGAGCATGAGGGCGACGAGATCGCCCATCGATCCTTCGAGCGGCTGCACCGGCAGTTCATCACCCCCTTCGACCGCGCCGAGATCCATCGCCTGCTCGGCAACATCGACGACGTCCTCGACCTCACCGACGCCACCGCCGAGCGCCTCTTGCTCTACGAAGTGGGCACGCCGCCGCAGGCAGCGAAGGATCTGGCGCGCGTCTTGGTTCCCTGCGCGGAGAAGCTTCGCGAGGCGGTCAAGCTCCTGCGCGACATCAAGCACCCCGAACAGATCCTGGCCGCCTGCCGCGACATCAAGACCTTGGAGAGCGAGGCCGACGCGCTTGGCCGCGCCGCCATCGCCGCGCTCTTCAAGAGCGGATCGGATGCGCTGAACATCATGAAGTGGAAAGAGATCTACGACTTGATGGAGACGGCCACCGACCGGTGCGAGGACGTTGCCAACGTCATCGAGGGCGTCGTCCTGGAGCACGCATAGGCATGGTCTACCTGGTCGCCGGGCTGATCGGGCTCGCGCTCGTCTTCGACTTCATCAACGGCTTTCACGACTCGGCGAACAGCATCGCCACCGTGGTCTCGACGCGGGTGCTCTCGCCCGCGCTGGCGGTCGGGTGGGCGGCGTTCTTCAACTTCATCGCGGCCTTCGGCGGGGAAGTGAAGGTCGCGAACACCATGGGCACGGGCGTCATCCAGTTCGACCTGCTGAAAGCGCAAGGGACGATGAGCGTCCTCACCGTCATCTTCGCCGCGCTCCTCGGCGCCATTCTCTGGAACCTGCTCACCTGGTGGTGGGGGCTGCCGTCGTCGTCTTCGCACGCGCTCGCCGGCGGTCTCATCGGCGCCACCCTGCCGGCGCTCGGCTGGAAGGGGATGGTCGCGCCGGGCATCGCCAAGATCGCGGCCTTCATCGTGCTCTCGCCGCTCATCGGCATGCTGCTCGGGACCACGATGATGATCGTGACCACCTGGATCGTGCGCAAGAAGTCGCCCTTGCAGGTGGACACCTGGTTTCGCCGCCTTCAGCTCGTCAGCTCCGGCATCTTCAGCTACAGCCACGGCACCAACGACGCGCAAAAGACGATGGGCATCATCGCGGTGGTCCTCTACGGCACCATCTGGAAAGAGCGGCAGTTCGGGATTCCCTTCTGGGTGATCCTGCTCTGCAACAGCGCAATGGCGCTCGGCACCGCCTTCGGAGGCTGGCGCATCGTCCGCACCATGGGACACAGCTTGACGAAGCTGCAGCCCATCGGCGGGTTCTGCGCGGAGACCGGAGGCGGCGTCACCATCCTCGCCATCTCCGCCTTGGGCGTGCCCGTCTCCACCACCCACACCATCACCGGCGCCATCGTCGGGGTGGGCGCGACCCGCGGCGCGCGCGCGGTGCGCTGGGGAGTCGCCGGCCGCATCGTCTGGGCCTGGGTGCTGACCATCCCTGCCTCGGCCTTGGTCTCAGCCGCCGTGTTCGTCAGCGCCCGCTCCATCGCCGCCCTGCTCTAGTCGCCGCCGCCCGAGGCCGGGCCGGATGTTGTCTGGCTTGACTATACAATGTTGTCTGGTTATCCTGGACAACATGAAGGTGCGCATCGACCTCCACGGAGCGGACCCGGTCTGGCGACAGATCGCCGACCAGGTCCGCGCCCATCTCGTCGAAGGCCGGCTCTTGCCGGGGACGCGGCTCGCCACCGTGCGCGAGCTCGCGCTCGACCTGGGCGTCAACCACAACACCGTCGCCACCGCCTACAACAAGCTCGCCGAGGAGGGCTTTTTGCGGCTCGTGCGCGGGGTGGGCGCCGAGGTGGTGGAGCGGGAAGCGCCCCGCGCCGCAAAGGGAGACCAGCAGCGCTTCGCGAGCCGCCTCGCAGCGCTCCTCGCCGAAGCGCGCGCCGCCGGCCTTTCGCCTTCCGTCCTGCAGTCGATCCTACGCAATGCCATCGGGGGTCTCTCATGACCGACATTCGCGAGGCTTCTCTCCAGCACGACTCGTCCGGGCTCCCCGGCGGCGTGCTCGGGCAGTCCCTTCCCTTCGCCATGCTCGCCGCTTGCGGCGTCTGGCTCGCGAGCATCTGGGACCAGCTTCCTTTGCGGATGCCCGTGCACTGGGACATCCACGGCCGCCCCGACCGCATCGTCTCCCGCACCTGGTACGAGGCATCCTTCCCACTGCTGTTCGGCGCCTTTCTCTGCGCGATGCTGCTCGTCCTTTCGCTGCTCATCCGCCGCCAGGCTCCGCGCGGGGCGGCGAAACAGCCGTCGCTGCGCATCGTCCGCGCCGCGGGGGTCTTGATCGCCGCCGTCTGTTGCGCGGCCGTGGTCGCGATGGCGTCGGGCGGAAAGCTGTTCGTCCCGGCCATGTCGGTCATGGCAGCCATGTTCGTCGTGTTCGCGGCGTATGCGGTCGCGCTCTTCGCGCGGTACCGCGGCAAGGATCCTCTCCGCAATCCCTCCCGCTGGCGGGCGGTGTTCTACGCGGACCGCGACGACCCGGCGCTGCTCGTCCAGAAGCGCATCGGCATCGGCTACACCATCAACTTCGGCCACCCGGCCGCCCTGCCCTTGATGGCGCTCCTCGCGCTCCTGCCCATCGCCGGCATCGTCGCCGCGGTCCTCTTGCGCTGATCAGAGGCCCGTCAGACCCGCTCGACCGACACCGGCACTCCGCTGAACGCCGCGTTCCCCGAGAGCGCGTCGACGGACAGCTCGTCGGTCAGGTCGTTCACGCTCGCTCCCGCGTGCGCGGCCGCCACCCCGAGAGACGCGCCCGCGCGCGAATGTCCGTAGCCGTGCGGCAAGCTCACCACCCCAGGCAACACCTCAGAGGAGACTCCGACCGGCACCTCGACCGCGCCGGCCCGCGACCGCACCCGCGCACGCGCGCCGTCGGAGATGCCGCGTGCAGCCGCGTCACCGGGGTTCATGAGGAGGACGCACCCCTCGGGCCCCTTCACGAGCCGGAGGCTGTTGTGCATCCACGAGTTGTTGCTCCGCAGCATCCGCCGGCCGATCAGCACCAGTCCTTCGCGCGGCCTTTCCAGAGCAGCCTCGAGCCGCTCGAGATCGTCGAGATAGATCTTCGGCGCAAGCTTTACGAGGCCGAGCTTCCCGGCCTGCAATGGCCCGAGATCAATCCCATGCGGTGACGCAAGCAGCTTCTGCAAGGACAGTTTGTACGGCCCGAAGCGCAGGAGCAGATCGAGCATGCGCCGCGGTCCGAGAAAGCGCGCTGCGCGCAGACCAACGCCGCGAACCGCCCCGGGCTTTCCACCCCCATGCTTGCGCACGCTCCGCGCAAGATCGAGCAGCACTTCGAAATCCTCGCGCACGCCGGGCGGCTTGGGCACGAGCGCCTGCACGTAGCGGGCGGCATTGCGAACCGCCAATCCATAGAACGCGATGTCGTAATGGTCTCGCTCGAACCCGAAGCTCGTCGGCAGGATCAGGTTCGCGTGCCGGGTCGTCTCATTCCGGTAGAGGTCGATCGAGACCATGTACTCGAGGCTGGCGAGCGCGCGGTCGAGGCGCTTGCCGTTCGGCGTCGAGAGCACCGGGTTTCCCGCGAAGGTGATCAAGGCGCGGATGCGCCCCTTGCCTTCGGTTTCGATCTCCTCGGCAAGGGTGGCGACCGGAAGCTCACCGCCGAACTCGGGCAGTCCGCGGACCCGGCTGCGGAAGCGATCGAAATGGCCCTGGTCGCCGGTGCGCCGCGCCAGCGCCGCGAGGTCGACTGCCGGCGACGGCAGCATGAAGCCGCCCTCCCGGTCCAGGTTCCCGGTGACCGCGTTCAAGGCGACGATCAGCCAGGCCGCGAGGCTCCCATACTCCTGCGTGCTGGCGCCGACGCGGCCATAGACCACCCCCGTCGGCGCAGCAGCGAGCTCGCGCGCGAGACTCCGGATGTCGCCGGCAGCAATGCCCGCCGGCTCCGCAACCCGCTCAGGCGGAAAGCGCGCCGCGGCGGCCTTCAACTCGTCCAGACCCTCGACGTCGAGGCCCTTCAACCTCTCGCTGCCGTCTGCGAAGATGACGTGGAGAAGGGCCAGGAGGAACAGCGCGTCGGCCCCGGGGCGGATGGCGAAATGCCGATCGGCGAGCTCAGCCGTCTCGGTCCGCCGCGGATCGACCACCACCAGCCTTCCGCCGCGCTTCTTCAAATTCTGCAGCCGACGCGCGATGCCGCCCGCGGTCATCAAGCTGCCGTTCGAAGCGATCGGATTGGCGCCGAGCATGAGAAAGAAGCTCGTCCGGTCCACGTCCGGAACCGGCAACAAGAGCTGGTGTCCGAACATCGTCAACGACGCCAGCATGTGCGGAAGCTGATCGACGCTGGTCGCGGAAAACCGCGCTTTCGTCCCCAGCGCGCGCGAAAAGATCGGCGACGCCAGCAATGCTGAATACGAATGCACGGTGGGGTTCCCGAAGTAGACCGCCACCGCGCTGCGCCCGTGCTTGCGCTGGATCTCGGCGAGGCGACGGCCGGCCTCCTCCAGCGCAGCGTTCCAGGAGACGTTCCGCCATTCCCCGCCCTCGCGCCGCTGCGGCTCGCGCAGGCGATCGGGATCGTCCTGCACGTCGGCGATGGCCGCTGCCTTGGGACAGATGTGGCCTTGGCTGAACGGGTCGTCCTTGTCGCCGCGAACCGCTTTGACGGCCAAGGCTCCGGGCCCGCGCGCTGCACCCGTCGCCGGGCCGTCGAGCTCGACGGTCAGACCGCAGACGGCCTCGCACAACATGCAGGTATGGAGCTTCATGCGCGGAGCCTATCAAGGCGCCGCAAAGGCTGCTGGCGGACTTGGGAGCGCTTACTTGTCCGTGCCGAGCTTGTGCCGCATGTCCTGCAAGGCGGAGTTGGTCTTGTCCTCGGCCTTCTTGGCGCCCGACTTGCTGCTCTCGCGCGCATCCTGCAGGCCGGAGTTGGTCTTGTCCTCCGCCTTCTTGGCGCCCGACTTGGTGCTCTCGCGCGCGTCCTGCAGGCCGGAGTTGGTCTTGTCCTCCGCCTTCTTGGCGCCGTGCTTCGTCTTCACCCGCGCGTTCTGCAGCGAGCGGTTGGTGCTGTCCTCGGCGCTCTTGGCATGCGACTTCGTGCTCTCGCGCGCGTCCTGCAGGCCGGAGTTGGTCTTGTCCTCCGCGCTCTTGGCGGTGGACTTCGTCGAGGTGCGGGCGGAATCGAGCTTCTCGTTGGCGGTGTCCGTCGCCGACTTGTCCTGGGCCAGGGCCGGCAGGGACGCGAGCAGACCCGCAAAGACCATCGCTTTCATGGAAATGCTCCTTTCGCTCAAGCGAACATTGCCACGGCGCGCCGTTTTTTCTACGGCCTGCGGCCGTCCGGCGCGAAGCAGCGTCCCGCGCGGCCGCCCGGCGCCAATCAGCGTGATAATCCGTTCCGATGCTCCTCGAACCGCTGCCGAAGGGCGCGCCCGACGACGAAATCCTCTCCCGGTTCACCGACTGGGTTTCGGCGCAGGGACTCTCGCTCTACGGCCACCAGGAAGAAGCGCTCCTGGAATTGCTGTCGGGAAACCACCTGGTGCTTTCGACGCCGACCGGTTCGGGCAAGTCGCTCGTGGCGTGGTTTCTCCATTATATCGCCCTGTGCAAGGAACAGGTCTCCATCTACACCTGCCCCATCAAGGCGCTGGTCAACGAAAAGTTCTTCGCTCTCTGCGACACCTTTGGCCCGCGCAACGTCGGGATGATCACCGGCGACGCCTCCATCAATTCAGAGGCCAAGGTTCTGGTCTGCACTGCGGAAGTGCTGGCCAACCTGGTCCTGCGCGATGCGAACGTGCGCGCGGACAGCGTGGTGATGGACGAATTCCATTACTACTCGGACCGCGAGCGCGGCGTCGCCTGGCAGGTGCCGCTGCTCCTCTTGGAGAAGACGCAGTTTCTCTTGATGAGCGCGACATTGGGCGACACCGCGCAGATCGAGAAAAGCCTGAAAGAAGTGACAGGCCGCGAAGTGTCGCGGGTTGCGTCGGTGCACCGGCCGGTGCCGCTCGAGATGACCTACGCGGAGACGCCGCTCCACGAGACCCTGGAAAAGCTCGGCACCCAGAATCGCGCGCCCGTCTATCTGGTCAACTTCTCCCAGCGGGCAGCGGCCGAGCGCGCGCAGGATCTGATGTCGGTGAACCTGCTCGCGAAGGAGGAGAAGCAGCGGCTGAAAGAAGCGCTGCGCGAGGCGCGGTTCGACACGCCGTACGGGAAGGAGCTGCAACGGTTCTTGCAGCAGGGCGTCGGCATCCACCACGCCGGGCTCTTGCCGCGCTACCGCCTGCTGGTCGAGCGGCTCGCGCAAGACGGCCTCCTCAAGGTGGTGAGCGGCACCGACACGCTCGGCGTCGGCGTCAACATCCCCATCCGCACCGTGCTCTTCACCCAGCTCTGCAAATACGACGGGGAGAAGACCGCGCTCCTCTCGGTGCGCGATTTCTTGCAGGTGGCGGGCCGCGCCGGCCGCAAGGGCTTCGATGAGCGCGGCTACGTGGTCGCGCAAGCGCCGGAGCACGTGATCGAGAACCTGCGGCTCGAGCAGAAGAAGCAGGCGGGAAAGAAGGTGGTGAAGAAGAACCCGCCCGAAAAAGGGTACGTCCACTGGGACCGCGCAGTCTTCGAGCGGCTCACCACCAAGCCGCCCGAGCCGCTCGAATCGCGCTTCCAGGTGACGCACGGAATGCTCCTCTATCTCCTGCAGGCGGAAGGGCAGACTTCCGCGCGAGAGACGAATGCTCCGCAAGGATATGCGCGGCTCGTGCAGATGGTGCTGCGCTCGCACGGGAACGCCGGCAACAAGCGCATCCACCTCCGCAACGCGGCCGCCACCTGCCGCCGGCTGATCGCCGCGGGAATCGTCCGCAAGGTGCGCGGCAATTCGTACCTGCAGCCGCACCTCGCGCTCGCCGAACACCTGCAGTCCGACTTCTCCATCCACCAGACGCTCGCGCTCTGGCTCCTCGACACTTTGCCCCGGCTGGATCCGCAGAGCCCCACCTACGCGCTCGACGTGTTGACGCTCGTCGAATCGATCCTGGAAAACCCGATGCCGGTCCTCTGGGCGCAGCTCGACCGCGCCAAGGGCGAAAAGGTGGCCGAGCTGAAGGCGCAAGGCATGGACTATTCCGACCGCCTCGAGCAGCTCGACAAAGTGGAATGGCCGAAGCCGATGCGCGAGTTCGTCTACGGCACCTTCAACGCATTCGCCGAGAGGCACCCCTGGGTAGGCGCGGAGGACGTCCGGCCGAAGAGCGTGGCTCGCGAGCTGTTCGAACGCGGCGCTTCCTTCGACGACTACGTGCGCGACTACGGCCTGCAGCGCAGCGAAGGCGTTCTCTTGCGGTACCTGAACGAGGCCTACAAGACGCTGCAGCAGACGGTGCCCGAAGGGGCGCGCGACGAAACCTTGGACGACGTGCTGGCCTTTTTGCGAGCGACCGTGCGGGCGGCCGATTCGAGCCTGATCGACGAATGGGAGGCGCTCGTCGACCCGGCGGCTTCCGGCGAAGAAAAGGCGCGGCGCCTCGCCGCCGCACAGGCGCATCGCGAGGCCTTGGCTGCCCGGCCGCGAGATACCGATCTCCTATTGCGCGATCCGCGCGGTTTCAACGCCCGCATTCGAACCGAGCTGCACCGCCTCTTGCTGGCGCTGGCAAGAAAGGATTTCGCAGCGGCCGTGCAGGCGCTGCGGACCCGCTCGTCGGAGACGGCTTGGACCGAAGCCGAGCTCGCGCAGGAGCTGCAGAAGTGCCTCGACGACGTCGGCGAGCTCGACGTCACTCCGCGCGCGCGCAGGCCCGACGCGAGCATCGTCACCCAGGAGGGGCCGAAGCGGTTTCGCGCGCGTCAGCGGCTGTTCGCGAAAACGAGGGCGGCGACCGCGGTCGAACAAATGGCGCTGGCTGCGGGCGCGGCCGAACCGGATCCGACCAACGAATGGATGCTCGACTGCCTCGTCGATCTCAGCGAACCATTGCCGGAAGATGCGGTGTTGTTGGAATTGGACGCAATCCGGACGTGATGCTGGAGATTTACAATCTTACGGCGTTGAACGATTGTCCGACGTCGGTCGGCTAAAATTCCGAAGTGATTTCAGGTGCTTATGCTACGGAGCGGACGTGATTCAGCCACATCTATATGTAAAATTATATAACGCATCCGCACTTGAGCGAAGCGTACCCAAACGTTCTTAATGTGACGACACCAACCTCTGTGGGGGAGGGACAAAATGATTCTCGCGAGTCGCGAGGGGGACTGCGATCGCGATCGACCTCGAGCCGATCCGGTCGATACC
The DNA here is from genome assembly GCA_036488495.1 of Myxococcales bacterium. GTDB lineage: Bacteria > Myxococcota > Myxococcia > Myxococcales > 40CM-4-68-19 > 40CM-4-68-19. The sequence goes on from DASXHM010000097.1 coordinate 33,727, forward strand.
GACGGATCCTCCTCGAAAGACTATGCCGCGGCAACCGACACGGTGCCGCGAAACGACCGGCCACTGGAAGTGGGCCGGAGCAAAGGGCTCGCCGATGCGTGCCGCGAGCTCAACGGCATCGACGGCAGCTCGGCGTTGTTCGACGCCATTCCCCGCCTCGCTCTCGAGCTGTGTGGCGCCCGCGGCGGCCAGCTCCTCGAGATCGACGGCGACGGAGAACACTGCGTTCTCGCCCGCCACGGCGTTGCCGTGCAGATCGCGCCGAACGCCGTTTCGTCCGCCGGCGAGTCGGTCGTGGGCATCTCCATCGCCCGGCCGGACGGGCCGCGGCTGATGCTGGTCCTGGAAATCGGCGCAGGAGCGGCCTTCGCGGCGCGCGACCTGGGCGAGCTCGAGATCTTCACCTTCATGGCGGCGAGTGCGCTGGCACGCGCGTCGCTGAACGAAAAGCTGCACGCCGCGCAAGCGCTGGAGACGGCGGTGGTGGGCGCGGTCCACGACGCCGTCATCGTCCTCGACAGCGCCGGTATCGTGCGCTCCTTGTCCGCCTCTGCCTCCACCCTGATCGGTCAGCGCAAGAAGGACGCGATCGGCAAGCGGCTGCGCGAATTGCCCGGAATGGCGCCGCTCGCGCTCGCGGTCTTGGCCGGGGATCGGTCGCCCGAGACGGTGCGGCTCGCGGGTGGCGAGGTGCGGCTCCGCTTGCGCCGTTGCCCCGCCGGCCTCGCCGTGACCCTGTTGCCCGATCGCGGTTCGCGCGTGAGCTCGCGCGAAGGGGTCAACGCCGCTCGCTACGCCATCGAGGATCTTCTCGGCGAGTCGGCGGCCATCCAACGCGCCCGCGAGACTGCGCAGCGGGTGGCGGACGTCAACGTCCCCATCCTCATCACCGGCGAGACCGGCACCGGCAAGGAGATCCTCGCCCAGGCCATCCACAATGCGTCGCCGCGCGCGAACGAGCCCTTCGTGGGCGTGAACGTCTCCGCCATTCCCCGCGAGCTTTTGGAGAGCGAGCTGTTCGGCTACGAGCCGGGCGCGTTCACCGGCGCTTCGTCGAATGGGAATCCGGGAAAGTTCGGCCTCGCCCGTTCGGGCACCCTGCTCCTCGACGAAGTCGGCGAGATGCCGCTCGAGATGCAGGCCAAGCTCTTGCGCGTCCTTCAGGAGCGGGTCGTGCACAAGCTCGGCAGCTCGCGTCCGCAGGCGTTCACCGCGCGCGTCATCGCCAGCACCAACCGCGATTTGGAAGCCGAGGTCGCCGCCGGGCGCTTCCGCCTCGACCTCCTCCACCGCCTCCGCGTCGTCCACCTCGAATTGCCGCCCTTGCGCGACCGTCCGGGCGACATCCGCCTGCTCGTCGAGCAGCAGCTTCGCGTCCTCGGAGAACAGCAGAAGCGCAGCGTCACCATGGCGCCGCACGTGCTCGAGGCATTCGAGGCTTATGCCTGGCCGGGCAACGTTCGCGAGCTCATCAACGTGCTCGAGGGCGAAATCAGCATGATGCCGTGGGGCAAGACCGTCATCGACGAGATCCCCGAGGCGATCGACCGGCAGAGCCGCAAGTCGAACGCGCGCGCCGAACCGGACTCGATGACGCTGGAGAGCGCGGAGAGCGCGGCTTGCGCGCGGGCGCTGGAGAAGGCGGATTGGAACGTAGCCTTGGCGGCCCAGATCCTGGGCGTGGTCAAGGCGACGCTGTACGCAAAGATGCGACGTTACAACCTCGGCCGCCCCAAGCCGGTCGCGGTACGCGCGGCCGGCGGGCACTGAACCGCAACATCAGTGGAGTGGTTTCGCGGCGCGCGCTTCTCAACGAGGGGCGCGCGCCGCCGCTTCGTGCGCCTTCACTCGTGCACGGGCCGCTCGCGCACCCTCCCGTTCGCAGCTCAGCCTGTGAGGCTAAAAATCGAACACGCCGCCTGCACCAATTTCGCGGCGTCAATTTTTTGTCGCAACCACCTGCGCTTAGGTGTGCCGCGCAGCCTTCCGCCGCACCGCCGCCCACGCCCGAGTTCAAATTCTAAACTCGGCGATCGGTTTCGATCGAATGAATTCAAAGAGTTAGAAATGGCACTCGCGGTGCATTGCCCTCGCCCGTCCATGAAGGGGCCACTCTGGGCCTCTCCAAGGGGGAGACGAGATGAGGATTCCGTACCGCGCTCAGCGCGCCCACGCGTGCGCAACCGCGAAGCAAATCAGCGTCGGCCGATTCATTCCCGTGGCAGCCTTGCTGTCGGGCTTGCTCTGCTCGTTTGGAGCATCCGCGCAGGGCGCAGCCGGATCTGCTCTTGCGGACGTTCCGCCGCCGCAGTTCGACGTGACCGGCTTCATCCAGGCCGCCACGCTGGACGGCGCCGGCGGCGCGCCGAGCATCTGCCCGACCATCAGCAACCCGCTCTTGAAGGGCGGCACCCTGACCGTCAACGGCATCACCATGGTGGTTCCCTGCAACACCATCGTGCAGATGCCGGCCAACACGATTCCGTTCGCCCAGCTCTTCCCGTCTGTCGACAACGCCGGAACCGTCACCGCCGTGGCCTCGCCGGTCGGAGTGGCGACCGCGCTTTCTGGTGCGGCTGTCGCAGACGGAACTCCCGCGACGCCGGCGGTCGGCTTGACGAGGGGGATCAGCAACCTCGCCCTGGCCGACGGGGCTGCAGCGGGAACGCCGACTGCGTCCCCTTTCCCGTCCTTCGAAGTGCGCGCCATCGGCAACATCGTCGGCGGCAAGTACATCGTCGGCCTGATCGTGCCGATCAGCCAGCAGAACGCCAACGCCGGCTTCGCCCAGATCACCTGCATCGACTACGCGAACGGCTACATGTACGT
>DASXHM010000098.1:0-4508 GCA_036488495.1 Myxococcales bacterium
CGACCCATCTCCGCCTCTCGGAGTTGTCGCTGCCCAAGGTGTAGCCGTGTTGTTCCGTGAGGATCAGCGCGAGCATCCGCGGCGGGCCGCGCTCCTCGGCGAACCCCAGGGAGAGCGGCCCGTCGAAGTCTCCGAACTGCCAGAGCGCGTTCGGAGCTTGTTCGGCAAAGCCCAGCTCGCGCGCCTTCATCGAAGCTTCCGGCCACCCTGCCCGGACCAGCCTTTCGAGCAGCGGCGCAGGCGTTTCGCCCTGGCTTTCGAGCTGTGTCGAAATGGTGCGCGCGATCGCTTCAGGCGCGTCCAGCACCCTCCGGGTTGGTCCGCCCCGCGCATCGAAGATCGCCAGCCAGAGCTGGGGCGGCTGTCCGTCCGCGTCGACGAGCTGCGCTGCCAGCGCATCGCCCGCCGCCGACAGCCCGAGCAGCGCCTGCTCATTCACCACCGGCCGGTGCGCCGCGTCCTCGGGAAAGGTCGGCTTCTGCCGATAGTCGGCGCAGCTCGCGAGCCATGAGCCGGCGCAGGCGAGCAGGCAGGCCAAGAAGACGACCCGGCGCATGGCCGTCTTCTACCTTAGAATGCGCGGCTTCAATGCGCTGGAACCTCCTCGAACCCATCCGCGACCGCTTGAGCGACGAGCGCGGCACCCTGCGCAAGCAAGCCTCGCGGCGCATCGCGCTCTGCTATCCGAGCCCGTACCACGTGGGGATGTCGAGCCTGGGCTTCCAGACCATCTACCGCGAGATCCACGCGCACCCCGAAACCACCGCCGAGCGCGCGTTCCTGCCGGACGACGTCCAGGCCTGGCGAGAGTCGCGGGTGCCGCTCTGCACCTACGAGTCGCAGCAGCCCGTGGCCGCGTTCGACTGCCTCGCCTTCTCCGTCAGCTACGAGCTGGAATTGACCGGGCTCTTCGACATGCTGGAGCTGTCGGGCATTCCGCTCTTGCGCGAAGAGCGCGGGCCTTCGCATCCCTTGGTCGTGTGCGGCGGGCCTTTGACGTTTTCGAACCCGGTCCCGCTCGCCCCCTTCGCCGACGTCATTGTGCTGGGCGAGGCGGAAGAGACCATCCACATCCTCTGCGACGCACTCTCGGAAGGCCGCTCGTCGGCGCTAGCAAGGCTGGCGAGTCTCTCCCATCGTCCCGGATTCTACGTCCCGGGTCTGTCATCCGACTGGCCGATGGTGGCGAAGGCGGAGGACGACAGGCTTCCCGCGCGCTCGCAGATCGTCACTCCACACACCGAATTGCGCTCGATGTTCCTGATCGAGCCGGAGCGCGGCTGCTCTCGCGGCTGCACCTATTGCGTGATGCGCCGGACCACCAACGGCGGCATGCGCACCGTCGATCCCGAGCGCGTGCTGGAGCTGATCCCGCAGGACGCACGCCGGGTCGGCCTCGTCGGCGCCGCCGTCACCGACCATCCGCGGATCGTGGAATTGGTCCGCACCCTCGTCGACGACGGCCGTGAAGTGGGCATCTCCTCGCTGCGCGCCGACCGGCTCTGCGCGCGCCCCGAGCTGGTCTCGCTCCTCGCCCGGAGCGGCGCGAAGACCCTGACCACCGCGGCGGACGGCGCCTCCGAACGGCTGCGCAAGGCCATCGACCGCAAGACCAGCGCGGCGCAGCTCTTGAAGACCGCCCAGCTCGCCAAGGACGCGGGCTTCGCGCGCCTCAAGCTCTACTTGATGCTCGGGCTGCCGGGCGAAGAAGACCAGGACCTGGACGAGCTGGTCGAGTTCGCGGCCGAGGTGTCGCGCATCATCCCCTTGAGCTTCGGCTGCGCGCCCTTCGTCGCCAAGCGCAACACGCCGATGGACGGAGCGCCCTTCACTCCGATCGAGGAGACCGAAAGGCGCATCGCCTACCTGCGCCAGAAGCTGCGCGGCCGCGCCGAAATCCGCCCGACCAGCCCGCGCTGGGCGTGGGTCGAATACATGCTCGCCCAAGGCGGCGAAGACGCAGGGCTGGCAGCGCTCGAGGCGTGGCGCGCCGGCGGAAGCTTCGCCGCCTGGAAGCGCGCGCTCAAGCCGGTTCGGCCGGGACTCGCCCGCAGGGTGGCCGACGGTCGCCGCAAGCTCCCGCAGCTTGCCGCCTGGCCCGTCGCGGGCTAGAGCGGCTCCCATGCCCGCGCTCCAGATCGGCTACCACGACCACTGCTTCGACGGCGTCTCCTCGGCGGCGACGTTCCTGCGCTTCTACCGCGAGAAGGTGAAAGCGACCGACGACGTCGAATTGAAGGGCCTCGCCCACCGCGCAGGCCAGCTCTTCGGCGAGGACGTCTTCACTGCCGAAGAGAACGCGGTGGTGGACTTCCGCTTCTCCAAAGACCCGCGCCTCACCTGGTGGTTCGACCACCACCAGAGCGCCTTCGAGACGCCGGACGACCGCGCGGCGTTCGAGCAGGACGCGAGTGGCAAGAAGTTCTGGGACCCCACCGCGAAGAGCTGCACGCGTTTTCTCGCCCGGACCGTTCGCGATCGCTTCGGCTGGGACCTGACGCCGATGACGGAGCTGATCGATTGGGCGGAGGTCATCGACGGCGCGCTCTTTCCCAATCCGCGGATGGCGGTGCAGCTCGAAGACGCGCCGATGCAGCTCATGCTGCTGATCGAAGCCTCGAAGGATCCGTCACTCTGCCCGCGCCTCATCCGGGAGTTTTCGCAGCGGCCGCTGTCGGAGGTGTTACGCCAGCCGTTCGTGACCGAGCCGCTCGGCCCGGTGCTGAAGCGGCACCATGAGGTGGTGGCGCTGGTGAAATCGCGCATCCAGATGTCCAAGCGGGTGGCGACGTTCGACCTCGCGGACATGGGGCTCGACGCGGTGAACAAGTTCATCGCCTACGACGCCGACCCCTCCACGCTCTACACGGTGTCGGTCACCCGCGGATCGTCGCGCAGCAAGATCTCGCTCGGCTCGAGTCCGTGGAACCAGGCGGACCGCACGCACAATCTGGCCCGCATCGCCGAGCGCCACGGCGGCGGCGGCCATCCGGCTGTGGCGGCCATCAGTTTCCCACCTGATCAGCTCGATGAAGCGCGCCGCGTCGCCGCCTCGATCGCGCGCGAGCTGCGGGGCGATACGTAGAGCACCGCTCGATCGCTATGGCATTTGAATTCGGGCCAATACGTAGGCGACTCCGCTCGACCGGCCGCCGCCCGTTTTGGCCGCCCCTCGGCGTTTGACGTTTGCGCGCTCGATCCTCACCGTTCCGTCACCCCCGAGAAAAAAGGAGACGAAATGCAGCGTGAAGGAACGTTGACGTCGAACGTGGAGCAGACGACTTCGAAGGCCCCGTCGATGCTGTGGCTGGGTCTCGCGGTCGGGGCGATGGCCGCCTCGGCAGCGCTGGTGGCGACCGGCCGCAAGCAGATGGGCAACTTCATCGGCCAGTGGGCGCCCAGCATCCTGATCATGGGTCTCTACAACAAGCTCGTGAAAGAGACCGTTCCAGCGTAGCGCGGCTCAACGGGCGCTTCGGCGACCCGGCTGACTTTCGAATTGCGGTGGGCAGGGCGGGTTCCGCGGGACGGACCCGCCTCTGCTTTCTTCTACGACCGACGCACGCTCGGAGTCCGCGCGCGCAGCGAGCAGCACCCGCAAAGCCTGGACGACCGCACCGGCGCCGAGCGCTGTGTGCAGTGAGCGCGAGATCAACACGCCGCTTCGGTAAGCGCCGACCGCCGGATTTTGCGGGTGCCAATGCCAGGCGATGGCGAGGGCGCAGGCTTCTTGGGCAAGGAAGAGCGCGGCGCCGGCGAGAGCTCTGGCGCCCACCCGCTTGTGGTCGTGCGCTTGTCCGGACGACGCCGCGAGAAGGACGCCTGAGAGGCCAATGACCGCCAGCGAGATGTAGTCGAAGAGGGGTGTGCCGAACTCCGGGCCGGAGAGGCCGCCGCGCACGAACCAGGAGACGCGGATGCCGGCGGCGAGCAGGAGATAGGCGCCGAAGAGGCAGAAGAAGATGCGGCTGCGGCGGAACGGCATCGCTGCATGCTAGGCGAAAAGCGGACCGGCTCCGCGCGGAAAACGCGGCTGCGCAACGAGAATGAAAAAGGCGGGCGGCCCCGAAGGACTCGCCCGCCTGAAATCTCGTCAAACCCTGCGCACTCGGCCAATGACTTCGCGGCCGAGACCGCTCCTGACTCGCGGCCGAGGCTACTTCGCTGCGGAAGCCTTGGGCGGCGCGTATTCCGCGTCGATCTCCAGCGCCACGTCGTCCGAGACGAGCACGCCGCCGCCTTCGATGGTCTTGTTCCAAGTGAGCCCGAAGTCGCTGCGCTTCAAATTGCCGGTGATGTGCGCGTTGTAGATGGTGCCGCCCATCGGCGTCTTGTGCGCCTTGGCGTCCGTCTCCACCTGCAGCGTCACGGGCTTGGTCACGCCGTGCATGGTCAGGTCGCCCGTGACCTTGAAGCCGTCGCCGGCCTTCTGCCACTTGGTCGACTTGAAGGTGATGGTCGGGTACTTGGCCACGTCGAAGAACTCCGCGCTCTTCAGGTGCTTGTCG
>DASXHM010000143.1:0-5488 GCA_036488495.1 Myxococcales bacterium
ATGTTGCCGAGCTTCTTGATCGCGTCCTGGCGCGCGGGCCCGGGGACGGCGAGGATGATGATCTCCGCCCACTCGCCGGCGGCGCGGACGTCCTTCGCGTCCGAGCCGGTGGCGCGCACCTCGTAGCCGGCCTTTTCGACGCCCTTCTGCAGTGCGCTTCCGACGTTGCCTTTTCCGATGATCGCGACTTTGCGGTTGGCCATGAGTTCTCCCAGAACTGGAACGCGGGCGCACAACGTGCTTCCGGAGCTCCTCGCCGTCAACGCGGGTCGGACTTCTGGCCCGGGGGGCCCGCCCGACAGGGCTTGGCAAACCGCTCGCACCGAAACACCTTGCCCGCACTTTGCGAGGTGATGCATGTCCCGACTCGTCTCCATCTTGAGTGTCCTGGCGCTTGCTTGCGGCAGCGCCGCCCCGTCCGCGCCGCCGACTTCCGATGCGCAAGAAAAGGCCGTCGCTGCCCCCGTGCCCGGCCAGATCAAACACATCGTCGTCCTCACCATGGAGAACCGGTCGTTCGACCACATCCTCGGTTGGCTTCCGGGCGCCGATGGCCGGCAGGCGGGGCTGAATTACGTGGACGCGGCCGGCGTCGCGCATCCGACGCACGAGCTCGCACCCGACTTCCAAGGTTGCGCCAACTCGGACCCCGACCATTCGTACCAGGGCGGCCGCGTCGAATACGACAACGGCGCCAACGACGGCTGGCTGCGCGCGGGGGCCAACGACCTCTATTCGATCGGCTATTACGGCAAGCACGATCTCTCGTTCATCGGCCCGGCAGCGCAGACCTTCACCACCTTCGACCGGTACTTCCCGGCCATCCTCTCGGAGACGTTCCCGAACCGCATCTACGAGCACGCCGGCCAGACCGACCGCATTTCCAATACCGCGCAGCTCAGCACGCTGCCGACCATCTGGGATCGCCTCGCGGACGCGGGCCTGCAGGGCCGCTACTACTACAGCGACCTTCCGTTCGTTGGTTTGTGGGGCGCGAAGTATCTGAGCATCAGTCAGCCCATCACGCAGTTCTTCGCCGACGCTGCCAATGGAACATTGCCCGACGTCTCCTACGTCGACGGCGAGTTCGCGCAGGAGGCCACCGGCACCGGCAACGACGACCATCCGCACGGCGACGTCCGCAACGGCGAGGCGTTCATGAACCAGGTCTACACGGCCGTGACCAAGTCGCCGGAATGGAGCAGCACCGTCCTGGTCATCAACTTCGACGAGTGGGGCGGCTTCTTCGACCACGTTCCGCCCCCCACCGCGGCCATTCCGCCGGCCAGCGCCGCGGCTGGCGACACCGACGGGCGGCTCGGCTTCCGCGTGCCGGCGATCCTGGTTTCGCCGTGGTCGCAGCGCGGAGTGGTTTCGCACGTTCAATACGACCACACCTCCGTCTTGCGGATGATTGAATGGAACTGGAATCTGCCGGCGCTGACGGTGCGCGATGCGACGGCGAACAACCTCGCCAATGAATTGGATTTCGCGCATCCCAAGCTGAACGCGCCGGCATTCTCGGTGCCGGCGGGGCCGTTCGGCATCCCCTGCCCGAGCGAAGGGCCGGCGAACGGTGCGGCCGAAGAAGCCACCGCGCTCTCCACGCTGGCGCAGCAGTTCGGCTTCCCGATTTTATGACCGCGTCAGCCGGTCAGGGAGCGGCATCCGCGCGTGTTTGAGGTGTGCCCCGCGGCAGCCTCGACCGCGCGGTGATCAACCCGCGCGCTGGGTGACGCCGCCGCGCGCCATGTGGACGATGAACGGCACCGCCGCGAGCGCGATGATCAGATCCGGCGCGAGCCCCGCGACCCACGCATTCCATCCCGCTTCCGCGAGCGCGATGGAAAGCCGCGACATCGAGTAGAAAGCGACGAACGCGCCGAGCGTAATCAAATAAGCCGACCCGCCGGCGCCGCCTGCCCTGGCCGCGAGCGGAACCCCGAGCAGCGCGAAGGCGAGACAGGCGAACGGCACCGCCCAGCGCCGGACCCGCTCCACTTCCAGCCGGGCCGCCTCCTCGCGCTGGCCCTGCCTCTTCAGCTCCGCGCTACGCGTTCGCAGCGCCTCGCCGGTGAGTTGCGCTTCGGTTTGCGCAAAGCGGTTCTTGCGCGCGACCGGATCCTGCACGCCGACCAGGAACGTGCCTTCCGCGAAGCGCGCCACCGTCTCGCCGTGCGGCTCGATGCGATGCAACTCGCCGTCGCGCAGGCGCAGCACCATGGCCTCGCCTTCGGTGTCCTCCACCTTGCCGGCATTGGCGAGCACGAGGAGCGGCGCGCCGTCGCCCACCTGGTCTTCGATGATGACGCCGTGCCAGTCGGGCCGCTCCGGGTCGCCGGTCTGGCTGGAGACGTAGATCATGAAGCGCGGCAAGCCGTCGTTGAAGACGCCGGAGGTGAGGCCGGTTTCCAGGTTGCGCTTGATGACGTTGTTGAGGATGCCGTTGAGCTGTCGAAGGCCCCACGGCTCCGCCCAATGCGCCAAGGCTCCGACTCCGGCGGCGAGCACGACGGCGATGGCGATGGGAATGCGAAAGAGCCGCAACGGGTGCGCTCCGGCGGCGCTGAGCGCGAGCAGCTCGCGGTCGCCGGCGAGACGGCCGATGCCGAGCTGGATGCCGAGCATGAACGCGAGCGGTACCGCGACGACGAGAAAATGCGGCGCCAGGGCGGCCGTCACCCGGAGGATGTCGACGAGGGTGACCGCGCTGCCAAAGACAATCTCGTTCAACTGCAAGAGCTGCAGCACCATCAGGAGCTGCAAGATGGCGAGGAGGCCCACGCCGAGCGGCAACGCGACTTCCTGCAGCACCAGCCGGTCGGACAAGTCGAGGCGCATGCGCCGCCCGATGGTAGCCCGCCCGCGCCTGATCTGGCAGCAATTCCGCTTGTCCACGAAGACTGCGGCGCTACAGGCGTAGTCCCTAAGCAGCGTTCGGCGCGACTACCCGAGCGGCTTGCCGCCGGTCACGCCGAGCACTTCACCGTTGACGTAGCGCGACTCGTCCGAGGCGAGAAAGACGTACGCCGGCGCAAGCTCGGCGGGTTGCGCGGGCCGCTTCATCGGCGAGGCGCTCCCGAACTTTTCGTTCTTCTCCGCCGGGAACGAGGCGACGACGAGCGGCGTCCACACGGGCCCAGGCGCGACGCAGTTTGCCCGGATGCCGCGCTCGATCAGGCTCTCCGCGAGGCCTTTTGTGAACGCCACGATGGCGCCTTTGGTGGTTGCGTAATCGAGGATGGACGGGCTCGGCTGGTAGGCCTGGATGGAACCGGTATTGATGATGACGCCGCCCGGCTTCATCCAGCGCAGCGCATTGCGCGTGAGATGAAACATCGCCTCGATGTTGACTGCGAAGGTGCGCCGCAGGCGGGCTGCGTCGAGCTCTTCGAACTTCTCGACTTCCTTGCCTTGAAAGGCCGCGTTGTTGACCAGGATGTCGATGCGGCCGAAGTCGCGCGCGACCGCCTCGACGATGCGCGCGCAATTCGCTTCCTCCGCGAGATCTCCCGGAATCAAGAGCGCGCGACGGCCTGCGGCCTCGACCACGCGCTTCGTCTCCCGCGCATCTTCGTGTTCGTCGAGGTACGCAATTGCGACGTCTGCTCCCTCGCGGGCAAACGCGAGCGCCACCGCGCGGCCGATGCCGCTGTCGCCGCCGGTGACGAGCGCCACCTTGTCCGTCAGCCGGCCGAAGCCGCGGTAGGACGCCTCGCCGTAATCCGGCTGCGGATCCATCTGCGCCTGGCTTCCGGGTGAGCTCTGCTCCTGTGGCCGGAACGGGGGAGTCGGTCCTTCCTTCTTGGGATCTGCCATGGCGGTAGGTTGTGCAGCGCACGGCTTTTGCGCATGCGCGTGCGGCTACGGTTGCGAGCGATGTTTGCTTGGGGCACAGAGGAGCCGCGCGGCCGCCTTCGCGGCCCGAAGGAGGATTGAAATGGCACAGCCAAGGCCGGTGTACCGGCTTTCGGTGGGCGAGGAAGCGCCGGACTTCGAGCTGCCGGCAACGGGCGACGGCGCAGGGAAAGGCGGGCCGCGGCGAAACGTGCGGCTGTCCGAACATCGCGGCAAGAAGAACGTGGTGATTGCCTTCTACCCGGCGGCGTTCACACCCGTTTGAACGGTTCAAATGCCCTCGTACGAGGAGGATCTCTCCGAGTTCGAGCGGCGCAATGCCCAGGTCCTGGGCATCTCAGTCGATCAGGTGTTCAGCAATGAGGCGTGGGCCAAGTCGATGGGCGGCCTTTCCTATCCGCTCTTGAGCGACAATTGGCCGTACGGATTCGTCGCTACCCAGTACGGCGTTCTGCGCGGGGAAGGGCGCACCGAGCGCGCCATCTTCGTCGTCGACAAGACGGGCGTCATCCGCTACGTCGACGTCCACGCCATCACCGAGCAACCGCCGACCGACAAGATCATGGAAGCGCTCGACAAGCTCCGTTGAGCGCAAGCTGAGGTGAGCATGGAAGCCCCCATCGAGCTGTCCCGCTATTGCGTGCCGTTCACGCCGTTCGCGAAGAAGCTCGAAGAGTCGCTCGTGTGCCTGGTCAGCACTGCCGGGGTGCGGGCGAAGAGCGATGCGCCGTTCAACCTCGAGGGCGACAACTCGTGGCGGCGCATCGACTCGAGCCTTTCTTCGAGCGACCTCGCTATCGACGACGCGCACTACGATCACGGCTGCATCGACAAGGACGTCAACTGCGTCTTTCCGGTCGACAGGCTTGCGTCGCTCGCGCGCGAGGGACGGATTGCGGGAATGACGCCGCAGCATTTCTCGATGGGGTTTTCGCAGGCGCTGCGCGAATTGCGGGAGACGACCGTCCCGCAGATCGCGCGCGCCGTCGCGGCCGCGCGGCCGGATGCGGTGCTGCTCACCGGCGGTTGACGCCTCTGCCACCGCACCGTGGTCACGGTGCAGAGGGCGATCGAGATGCAGGGCATTCCCACCGTGCTCATCACGGTGGAGCCGGAGGAGAGCGCGCAGGCGCGGCCGCCGAGGGCGCTGTGTCCGACGGGGTTTGTCGCGGGGCATACGCTGGGGCGGGCGTCGGACGAGGCGCTGCAGAAGTGGATTGTGATGGACGCGCTTGGGCTGTTGAAGGACGCGGCGCGGCCCGGCGAAGTGATCCGGCGCGATTACGCGTGAGGCGGCGCGTGCGTAACGCCAGGCGTTCGGGTTCGGGTTGCGGTTCTCGTTCGGGTTCGCGTTCTCGTTCAGGTTCGCGTTCTCGTTCGGGTTCGCGTTCTCGTTCGGGTTCGGGTTCTGGTTCTGGGTCTCGTTCGGGTTCGCGTTCGCGTTGGTCGTCGGCGAGGGTCAGCGGCGCAGCGCGGCCAGCTCGTTCTGCCAGTCGGTCGCCGGATCCAGCGCCACCGCGCCCGGCACGTCCTCGGTGCTGGCGCAGATCGCGACCACTCCGGCCGACGCGCAGGCGAGTGCGGCCTCCTGGCTGCGCACGATCGCGGCGAGCTCGCCGTTGCGGGAGAC
>DASXHM010000151.1:0-15857 GCA_036488495.1 Myxococcales bacterium
CACCATCTTCCTCGACGAAATCGGCGAGATGCACCCGGCATTGCAGGCGAAGCTCCTCACCGTCCTGCAGGACGAGGAGTACTACCGCGTCGGCGGCAAGCGCCCGCTCAAGGCCGATGCCCGGGTGGTGGTGGCGACCAATCGCGTGCTCGAGGACGAGATCGCCCGCGGCAACTTCCGCGAGGACCTTTATTACCGGTTGAACGTCGTCTCGGTCCTGGTGCCGCCGTTGCGCGAGCGCAAGGAGGACGTGCCCGGCCTGATTGAGCACTTCCGCAAGAAGTACGGGAGCAAGTATCGCGGCGGCGCGATGATCTTCTCCGACGAGGTGATGCGCCGGCTGTCGGAGTACGACTATCCGGGGAACGTGCGCGAGCTCGAGAACCTGGTCCGGCGTCTCGTGGTCTTGCGCGACGAGCGGTTCGTCCTCGACGAGCTGCAGGCGACCATCAGCAGAAGGCCGGCCGTGCAGGTGCCGCACGCGCAGGGCTCGGCGGGTGGTTCGTTGCCGCCGGCGCCGCAGGGGAACAATTACTACGGCCTGCCCAGCGCTCCGCCGGTGGCCGTGGCGTCCGCGCCTCCGTCGGCTCCTCCGGCCGCTTTGTCGCCGGTGTTCCCGGAGACCGTGTCCCTCAAGGAGATTGCCCGCCAGGCTGCGTTGCGAGCGGAGCGCGAGGCGATCAGCGGCATGCTCGCGCGAACCAACTGGAACAAGCGCAAGGCGGCCGCGCGGCTGCAGATCAGCTACAAGGCGCTCCTCTACAAGATCAAGGATTGCGGCCTGACCGACCCCCGCATCACGGCCGGCTTGCCGGAGAACCTGATGCCGATGACCATCATCGACGGCCTCGGCGGCGTCTGATCGCGACGGCGGCTTGAAGATTTCGGGCGGCGCTCTCTTGAAGGGGGCGCCGCCCTTTTTCTTGCTGGGGCTCGTTCGGGTTCGGATTCGGGTGTTCGTTCAGGTTCGGGTTCGGGTGCTCGTAGTCGTGCGCGAACGCGAACGCGAACAACAACGAGAACACGAACGCGAACGACAACCCGAACGAAAACGCGAACGCGAACCCGAACGAATGAATGCGCCCGCGGAGGCCAGAAGCCTCGAGCGCGGGCGCAAGTAAGAAGTTCCGATTGTCCGAATGCCGACGCGGCTACGCGTGGTGGCGCTGTACGACGGGCAGGTGCGCCGGCTCCTCGTCGTGCTCACCGAAGAGCTTGCCGACGACGAGGAACAAGGTCCCCATCAAGAGAAGGAGCAGCGGCTCCTCGAACCGGCCCACGACCGGTGAGTTATGGAGTGCAAACGCCGCGAAGGCGAAGACGACTGCTGCTGCCGCGATGGTCCGATACATGGTGCACTACCCTCCCGCCAAATGCCTGAGCTTCAGGCCCGATTCGCCGCGCCCACTGCTTGCGGCCCGCACAGAGCCTTAGCGAATTCCTTGCCAAGGTCCCGCTACAGCGTCGCACCCAAACGCGGTGGGAAACGAAACGCCCAGCCTGGGAACCGGCGTTCGCTCGCCGGGTGACTCTCACCGGACTAGCGATTGGCTGCCCGGCCGCATCTCCCCGGCGAGCGAGTGGCCTTCGATCTGCAAGGAGAGCAAGCGGAAGCTGGCGCGTGCAGCCAACTAGCCGCTGGCACGGAGAGTGCTCAGGTTGGCACCGCGAGCGGCTAGCGGGCAAGCGGCCGGTACGGGAGGAGGACCCATGGTGAGGGCTGTTGGAATTTCGATGATTCTGGGCGCGGTGGCGGCAACGGGCTGCGCGCACCACTCGGGCGTTGCGGACGATCAGGTCGCGCAGATCACCGAGTACAAGCTGAGCAAGGAAGACGTGGTCGAGGTGGCGGTGTGGAAGGAGCCCGAGCTCTCGCGCACGGTGCCCATCCGCCCCGACGGCAAGATCACCCTGCCGCTCATCGGCGACGTGCAGGCCGAAGGACTTTCGCCGTCCGCGCTCGAGCAGAACGTGCAGAAGCAGCTCGCCTCGCTGGTGCGCGATCCGCACGTGACCGTCATCGTCCACGACGTCAACGGCGCCAAGGTCTACGTGACGGGCCAGGTGCTGCACGCCGGCGCCTTCCCGCTGCGCTCGCAGATGAACGTGCTGCAGGCGCTTGCCATGGCGGGCGGCCTCGCTGAATTCGCCGACAAGGGCGACATCGCCATCCTTCGCGCCGACGGCCGCCGCGTCGAGGTCGACTACGACGACCTCGTCAAGGGCAAGAGCCATGTCTCGCTCGGCGCCGGCGACACCGTGGTGGTTCCGTAATCGGGGCTTTGGCGATGACCATGCGCAAACACAATCTCGTGATGCTCGTGGTCCTCCTCGGCGCGGGGAGCGCCGCGGCAGATACCCAGTGGGAATGGCGTCCGCGCGTCTCGGCGATGGCGGGATACGACGACAACGTCCAGATCAACGGCCAGGGCGGTGACGGATTCGGCCAGGTCGCTCCGGGTCTCAAGCTGGACGTCTTCGGCGAGCACAAGCTCCACGCCGCCTTCGACTGCCAGGTGGGCCTCGCGAGGCTGCAGGACCCGAACGAGTTCGGGTTCTCGTCCAACCGGCTCTTCGCCAACGAGAACTGCGGGCTCGACACCAAGGTCAACCTGACCGAGCGGGACGCGTTCTTGCTGCGGGCGAGCGCGACCTACGCGCAGGATCCATTCGCGCTGGCCGGCTTGGGCCTTCTCTTGCGGCCGGGCCAGACCAACATCTTCGTCGGCAGGCTCACGGTCGAGGACACCCACGCCCTCTCCGGCCACACCGGCTTCAACTACGGCATCGACGGGGCCGTCCTCACCTTCGGCTCCAACGACCCGGGCAACAACTACCTGCTCGCGCCGCGGGCGCGCTACGAATGGAAGACGAGCGCGCGGTCGCAGTTCGACCTGGGCGTCCGCGAGCAGCTCTTCTTCGGCCTGGGCGCAGCCGCGAACCCGGCGGACAACACCGCCGGGCTCCTCGGCGAGGCTCACTCGGCGCTCTTCGGCTACCGCTATGAGCTGACGCCGTGGTCGGAGCTGACCATCCGCGGCGGACCTGCGCTCGTGACCCAACACGGGCTCCGCAACGCAGGCACGGCGGCGATGCCGACCGCGCGGATGGAGATCAACGCCTACACGCCGGCGTACGACTTCGGCTTCGCGCTCGGCCACGACCTCGTCATCGGCCCGAGCGGCGGCGGCGCCCAGGTGGGCGACGTTGCCGAAATCGGCGGGACGCGGCGTTGGGAGCAATTGGCGGTGCACCTGGTGGTCGGCGCCTACCGCAACGCGAGCGCCTTCGATCAGTATTCGACCGGCACCAGCGGTTACGGAGGCCAGATCGGAATCGATTGGCACTTCACCCGCAATCTGTCGCTCGGAGTTTCGGCGGAGCGGGACGCGCGCATCTACGACCCGACCCTGCCGACGAACCAGCAGGCGTTGGTCAACCGCAACGTGGCGCAGATGCGGCTCACTTACGAGAAGGCTCACTTCAACTGATTCGGACGCGGCCCCGGAAGCCGCGCATTTGCGAGGGAGAGACGATGGACCGGACGTATACGATCGACGAGCTGTGGGCGGCGGTGCGGCGGCGCTGGAAGACGGTGGCGTTGGTGGCGGGCGGGGTGCTGGTCGTGTCGGCCTTGCTCATCCTGCGGCTCCCCAACGTCTATACGGCGCGCGCCCTGGTGATGGTGGAGCCGTTCACGCCCCACCCGGACCTGGTAGCGCCGGTGATCGACGCGCAGGATCTCGCGTCGAAGGTCAAATCGGTGCGCGAGTCCGTCTACGCGCGGAGCGTGATGGCGCCGGCCATCGAGGAATTGAAGCTCTATCCGAAGGCGCGCGCCAAGGGCATGGACGAGGCGCTGGCGCAGTTCCGCCTCGACACCGAAGTGCACGCGGAAGGCGACAACTCCTTCTCCATCACGGTGAAGGCGGCTGACCCGGAGACCGCGGCCAAGGCGGCAAACCGGCTCGCCGAGCTCTACATCGAAGGCAACCTCCAGGTCCGCGCGGGCCAGGTGGCGCGCACCCGCGACATCATCGCGGGCAAGCTCAACGACATGCAGAAGCAGCTCTCCGCCTCGGAGGCGAAGGTGGCCGCGTTCAAGGCCGCCCACTCCGACGAGCTGCCGGAGCTGCTCGAGCAGCGCTATCACCAGCGCGACGAGCTGACCAAGCAGATCGAGATCGAGTCGCAGTTCAGCCAGGAGGCGCAGCACCGCATCGACCTGCTCGGCACCCAGCCGAACGGCAAGGACACCGAGGTGGGCCGCCTGGAAGAGCAGCACGACGACCTGCGGGCGAAGCTCGCGGCGGCGCAGGCCACCCTCACTCCCGACCATCCGGACATCACGAGCCTCCAGCGCGAGGTTTCGCTGAACGAGCAGCGGCTCGCGAGCGCCCGGCAGCGGGCGGCCGCCAACGACCTGGAGCTGCGCCGGATGTCGACGGCCATTTCCCGCGGCGAGAAGCGCATCAAGGAGCTGCAGGCGAACGAGGCGCGGCTCGACAAGCTGATCGCCGGCACGCCGCTCGTCCAGGGCCAGCTCGCCGAGCTCGTCAACGCCCAGGACGCCATCAAGGCCAAGGTCACCCAGCTCGTTGCCAAGAAGGCCGAGGCGGAGATCACCGCCGAGCTCGAGACGAAGAGCGGGCCCTCCGAATTCCGGGTCCTGGAGAGCGCGCAGCCGGCCTCGATTCCGTCGAGCCCGAACCGCTCGCAGTTCTTGCTCATCGCGCTGATCGCGTCCTTGGCACTGGGCGCTGCGGCGGCGATGGGCCAGGAGCTGTCCGACCGGTCGCTGCGCAGCGAGAGCGAGGTGGGTGGCGCGCTGTCTCTGCCGGTGCTCGCTTCCGTCCCGCAGCTCTACGTCGCTCCGGGCATGCACCAACTGATGCCGATGCAGCCGCAGGCTGAGGCTTGATTTCCGACTTCAACCACTTTGACGATGGAGACGAACATGTCGAGCATTCCGAATGCAGTGGAAGCACGGAGGGGGTTTCTGGAGCGCGTCGATGGCGCCGCCGAGACGTCGGGCGCGGTGGATGCGCGCCTCGTGGCGGTGACCAATCCGATGGGCGCTGCGGCCGAGCAGTACCGCATGCTGCTCTTCCGGCTGCGGCACCTGCGGGCGCAGATGGCCTCCGGCATCAGCGGCGGATCGGTCATCGCGGTGACCAGCTCCGTTCGCGGTGAAGGCGTGTCGGTGACGGCGGCCAACCTGGCGCTGACGGCGGCAAGGGCCCGCGATGCGCGGGTGGCATTGGTGGACTGCGACCTGCGGCGGGGCGGCCTCACCAGCCTCTTCAACATGCCGCAGCGGGCAGGCCTCGCGGACGTCCTCTCCGGCAAGACCGAAATCGGCGAGGCGCTCGGGCGCTACCACGAAGGGCACCTGGCGGTGATCGGCTCCGGCCGCGCTCCGGGCGCCGAATCGGCCTCGCTGCTTTCGAACGCGCGCTTCACCCAGGCCTTGGGCCTGCTGCGCACGCTCTTCGACGAGATCTACCTGGACGTCCCGCCGGCGCTGGCCACAGCGGACGCGCAGGTGGTCGCGCACAAGGCGGACGGCATCGTGCTGGTTGCCCGGGCCAACGTCACCCCGCGCGAGCAGATCGCGGCGGCGGTGCGGTCGCTCTCCGGAGCGCCGGTGTGGGGCGTCGTCTTGAACGGCGTCGACCCCTCGCGCGTTCCTTCGCCCATGCCCGTCGTCAAGGGCCATCTCGGCAGCGGGAAGTGACATGGCGCAGTTCTCAGGGCATTGGTACAGCGGCCGCGCCGCGCGGCTGTGCATCGTCGAAGCCGTCCTGGTTGGCTTCGCGCTTTGGATCAGCGGACACCACGCGCACGGACTGCGCGAGCTGTCGGCCCTGGTCGCGGCTGCTGCTTGCATCCCGGCGGCGCTCTATCTCGCGGATCTCTATGACCCGCAGGTGATGCGCAACGACCGGAGCCGCGGAAGCGGCGCGCTCAAGGCCCTGGGCTACGGCGCGTTGGCTGCGGCGCTCTTCGGTCTGATGAGCGGAGGCGGGCTGCCGCGAGGAGCGCTGGTGGACACCATCGGCGTCGCCAGCGTCGGAGTGCTGCTGGCCCGGGCGGCGCTCGTCGCCCGGACCGACGAGCGCGGCCACAACCGCGTCCTGGTCATCGGCGCAGGGACCCGCGCCGCGGAGATCGAACGGCTCATCCGCACCGAGGCGTTCGGCGAATACGAAGTGGCGGGAAAGCTCGACCCGGCGAAGGACCTGGCCATGCCGGCGAGCGATCCACAACTCGCGGTGGCGGCTGCCGGCGCAGGAGCGCTCGTGTCCGAGCCTCCGCCCGCGGTCACGCTCATCGAGCAGGCCGCGTCCGCCGCCAACACCGAAGTCGCGCTCGCGCCGTCCACTTCCGTCGTGCCGGGCGCGCAGCTCATCGTCGGCCCTTCCGGCGCCCCTCTGCAGATGCAGGGAACCGCCGCGGAAGCCAACGCGCAGGCCGCGCTGCGGGCGAACGAGAACCCGATGGCCGATGCGCCTCTGGCCTCGGTGGTGACGCTGCCCACGGTCGCCCCGCACGCCATCGCGGTGCCCGCATCCAACCTGTACGACGCCGTGCGCGACCTGAAGGCCGACACGGTGGTGATCGCCTCCGACGAGCGGCGCGCGAAGCTGCCGGTGGACGAGCTCATCCGCCTGCGGCTCGACGGCGTGACGGTGCTTCCGGCGCAGCGCTTTGCCGAGCGCGTGCTCCGCAGGGTGCCCATCTCGCTCTTGCGGCCGAGCGATCTCGCCATCGGCGAGGGGTTGATCTCGCCCTTGCGGTCGGCGGCGAAGCGCCTCTTCGATCTGACGATGAGCGCCATCCTGCTCATCTTCGCGGCGCCGGTCCTGGCGGTCCTCGCCATCGCCATCAAGCTCGACTCCGAAGGGCCGGTCTTCTATTGGCAGGAGCGGGTCGGTCGCGGCGGCAAGCCGTATCGGATCCACAAGCTCCGCACCATGAGGAAGGACGCGGAGAAGCTGTCGGGCCCGGTGTGGGCCTCGCAGAAGGACCCGCGCGTCACCCGGCTGGGCGCGTTCCTGCGCAAGACGCGGCTCGACGAGATTCCGCAGGTGTTCGCGGTCTTCCGGGGCGACATGTCGTTCGTCGGCCCGCGGCCGGAGCGCCCGTTCTTCGTGCAGCAGCTCAAGGCGCAGATTCCGTTCTTCGGCCTGCGCGAGGCGGTCAAGCCGGGCATCACCGGCTGGGCGCAAATTCGCTTTCCCTACGGCGCCACGGTCGAGGATTCGCGCGCCAAGCTCGAATACGACCTCTACTACGTGCAGCATCAGTCGCTCTTCTTGGACCTCGCCATCTGCTTCCACACCGTGAAGACCGTCCTCTTCGGACGAGGTGCTCGTTAACGCCATGGGCAATGCAGCCGAAAAGCTTCAGGCAGATGCACAGCCGCTCGAAGTCTCCGTCGTGGAGGGGCGCGATGCGTTCGTGCAGCTCGAGCGCGAGTGGAACAACGCACTCGCCAAAGGCCCGCGCGACGAGCCGATGCTGCGGCACGAATGGCTGCGCGCCTGGATCGAGAACTTCGCCCCCGGCGCCACCCTGCGGACCTTCGTGGCGCGGACGGGCAAGGAGATCCACGCCGCCATTCCTTTGCTTGAAACGACCGACCGCGACGCGGACACCTGCTATCTGCCGCTCGTGACCTGGTCGACGCCGTGCAACGATCATTCGCAGCGTGGCGGAATGCTGCTCGGGCGGCTCGCGCAAGAAGGGCTCTCCGCCATCTGGGACAAGATCCGCGCGGCCGAAGGATGGGACCGCCTGCGCATCCGCGACCTGCCGCACGGCGCAAGCGAATGGCAGCTCCGCGACTTCGCGCACCGCGACGGATTCGAGAGCGCCACCTGGGTGTCGTTGCGCTCGCCGTACCTGCCGCTGCCGAAGGCGGCGAAGCTCGTCGAAGTGTCCGCGGGCAACGCGGCAATTTCGACAACCGGCACCGGCAAGCCGTCCGGAAAGAAGCAGCCCAAGGGCGCGCCGGCGCCGGGCGCGTACGAAGCCGTGGAAGCCGCGCTGGACGCGAAGTTCCGCCAGAATCTGCGCCGCCGCCGCCGGAGGCTCGCCGAAAAGGGCAAGCTCGAATACCAGCTCATCGACAACAAGAACGCCACCGCGCTGGACGCGGCCCTGGCGGACTTCTTCGACATCGAGGCCAGCGGCTGGAAAGGCGAGGGCGGCACCGCCATTGCCTTGAAGCCGGAATTGGTCGGTTTCTACACGCAACTCGCCCGCGACGCAGCCAAGCGGAACGCACTCGCGCTCGGCCTCTTGAAGCTCGACGGCAAGGTCGTCGCCGGTCACTTCTCGATGGTCCATGCAGGCCGCCACTTCCTGATCAAGATCGGCTACGACGAGGCGCAGCACGAATTCTCGCCGGGCCAGCAGATGGTCTCGGACGCAATTCGCGATTCGTGCGACCGCGGGCTTGCCGAGTTCGACTTCCTCGGGCCCTGCATGGATTGGAAGTTGGATTGGGAATCGAAGCTGCGCACGCACGCCTGGCTGACCATCTTTCGTCCGAACCCGAAAGCCAAACTCGTCCACGGCGTGAGGCACGTGCTCTGGCCCATCGCCCGCTCATTCATCAAGAAGGGGGACTGACAGTCATGCCGAATACGGCCCAGCGACTCCGCATCGCCGAAGGCTTGGGCGAGCGCGCCGCAACGCCGAGGCGCGCCGTGCCCTGCATGCAGACGACGTGGCCGCACATGTTGTGGCCGCGGCCGGCTGCGGTGGCGCCGCTCGTGTTTCCGTTCGAGCAGCCCGGGTTGCGCTATCGGTATTTCGCGCGCAACGCGGTCTGGGACGCGGTGCAGATGCTCGGGCTCGCCGGCAAGAAGGTCTTGATGCCGGCGTACCACCACGGCGTCGAGCTCGAGACCTTGCTCGCGGCCGGTGTCACGCCGGTCTTCTTCCGCGTCGACAGCCAAATGAAGAGCGACCTGGAAGACGCGCGCAAGAAGTCGCGCGGCTGCAGCGCGCTCTACATGATCCACTACGCCGGCTTTCCGCAGGACATGAACGCCGCGCGATCGCTGGCCAATGAAATGGACGTGCCGCTCATCGAGGACTGCGCGCTCGCGCTGCTCTCTCGCGACGGTGAAAAGCCGCTCGGCTCGTTCGGCGACTTGAGCGTCTTCTGCCTCTACAAGACGCTGCCGGTCCCGAACGGCGGGGCGCTGTTGGCTCGCGGCGATTATGCGAAGCGCCTGGAGACGCTGTCGGAAGTGGTGGCGCCCGGCGCGGCCTCGACGGCGTCGCACCTGATCGGCAGCTTGCTTTCGAACCTGGAATTGCGCTCGGGCGAATTCGGACGCCGCGCGCGGCAAGCGATGCGCGAGGCGGGCCGCTGGGTGGTGAAGCGGGGCAAGGTCAACCGCATCTCCACCGGCACCCAGCATTTCAACCAGAACGACGTCGAGCTGGGCATGAGCGCGGCCTCGCACGTCGTCCTGCGCAACCAGGACTTCGCCGGCATCGTCGAGCGGCGGCGCCGCAACTACTTCCTGCTCTACGCGATGCTGCGCGACGTGGCGCCGCCGGTGACGGGCGAATTGACCCCGGGCGTCTCGCCGCTCTTCTATCCGGTGCGGATGCGCAACAAGGCTGCCGCCATGGCGCGCCTGCTCTCGCGCGGGGTGGAGACGGTGGACTTCTGGCGAGTGCGCCATCCGGCCGTTGCTGCCGGGCAGTTCCCCGAAGTCGACGAGCTGCGCGAGACGGTGCTGGAGTTGCCGGTGCACCAGGATCTGTCGCCGGCCGATGCCGAGCACGTGGCGACCTGCGTCCGGGAGCTCCTCAAGTGAGCGCAGCGGTCGAGCTTTCCGCGGACTCGGTGGAGACGGACATCCTGCACGACTTCGCCGCCGTTCGCGACGAATGGCGGGCGTTGAATGCCGTCGCCCGCGCGGGCTGCATGTTCCTTTCGCCCGACTGGCTCGAGCCCTGGTGGGCGCAGTGGGGCGCCGGCCGTGAATTGCAGCTCGTCTGCGTGCGCGAGGGCGGCCGGCTGATCGGGTTTCTGCCGCTCTTTTCGGAAGAGGTCCGCGTTGGCGGCGTTCCCGTCACGCGGCTCGCGTTCATCGGCGATGGCGAGACCGGCTGCGATTACCTGGACGTCCTGGCCGAGCCCGGCCGCGAGCGCGAAGTGTTCGAGCGCGCGTTGGACGCGGTGCGGGACCTGTCCTGGGACGTGTGCGACCTGGACGACCTGTGGCGCGAGAGCTTCACCGCCGTGACGCTGGCGCAGCGCTTTCCCAACGCCCGCACGACCGAGGGAATTCTTCGCGACGGGAAGTTGCGCTACGTCTGCCCGCACATTCCTTTGCACGGCACCTACGACGATTATTTGAAGGGCCTCAGCCGGCGCGAGAACCTGAAGCGCCGGGAGAAGTGGATGTTCAAGATGCCCGGCACCTCCATCGAGTGCGCGCGCACTCCGGAAGAGGCCGTCAAAGCCACCGAGCATTTCCTCACCTTGCACAAGGCGCGCTGGGCAGCCGACGGCGGGTCGGACGGCCTCTGCGACGAGAAGCACGAAGCTTTCCACCGCGAAGCGATTGCGCGCCTGGCCAAGGCTGGAACGCTGCGGCTCTACACGCTCTTCTGCGCGCGCCGGCCGGTCGCCTCGGTCTACGGCGTCGTTCACAACGGCAAGTTCAATTACTACCAATCGGGATACGATCCCGAATGGGGCTCCAAATCGGTGGGCCTCGTCCTGCTCGCCCGCACCGTCAGCGATGCCTTCGCGGAACGCCTGACCGAGTTCGACTTCTTGCGCGGCAACGAAGGCTACAAGGGCGAATGGGCGCGCGGGGAGCGCTGGACGATCCAGCTTCGCCTTTGGCGGGGCGGCCGCGGCAAGGCTGCGCGGGCGGCGCTGATGGCCGGGTCGTTCGCGCGCGAGACGGTAAAAGCGGCAATGCCTTTGCAGGCAATCGAAGCGGTGCGCAAGGCCCGGCGTCTGGTGCGGCGCGGTTGAGGGGGGAGCTTTGGACATGAAGAACATCAAGGAAGAGGCAATCCAATTGGCGCGGCGCGTGAGCAAGGGCGCCGCCGCCATCGCGCTCCATCGTTCCGGCGCGCGCGACCTGCTCTCGGCGGTGCAGCGGCGCGCCATGGGCGGCCGGCGAGTGTTGATCTTGAGCTACCACCGCGTGGTCGGGAACTACGCCGCAGAGAAGGACACCTCGCTCTACACGCTCAACATCGAGCGCGAGACCTTCCGCAAGCACCTCCTCGCCCTGCAGGAGACGCACGACATCGTGTCGCTCGACGAGGCGCTGGAAGTCCTCGACGGCGAGCGCAGCGCCAATCGCGATCTGGCGGTCATCACCTTCGACGACGGCTATCGCGACGTCTACACCCACGCCTTCCCGGTGATGCGTGAATTGCGGGTGCCGGCGGTAGTGTACGTGCCTTCGTCGTTCATCGGCTCGAAGCACCGGCTGGGTCACGACCGGCTTTATGCTGCGCTCCGGAGCATGGAGCAGCGCGGGCTGTCGGCCATTTCGGTCGGCGTGGGCGGGCAGGGTGAGCGCTTCTTGCTCGAGGCGTTGGAAGGCGGCGCCAATCCGCGGGTCGCTCTCGAACGCCTCATCGCGCGCTTCCCGACACCCGACCTGCTCGAGCTTGCCTCGACGCTGGAGACCCGGCTCGGACTGACTTATGCCGATGCATCCGAAGGCCAGCTCGGGATGACCTGGGAGATGCTGCGCGAGATGGACGCCCACGGCGTCATCACCGGCGCGCACACGGCCGAACATACGGTCCTGACCAATCAGTCGCTGGCCGACGCGCGGCGGGAGATCGCGCAGTGCAAGGCGGTCATCGAAAAGAACCTTCGCAAGCCGGTGAAGCATTTCGCTTACTGCAACGGCTATTACAGCGCGGGCGTAGCGCAGGCTTTGAAGGCCGAAGGCTTCGTCAGTGGCGTGACTACTGAAGACATGCCCAACGTGCCGGGTGTCGACCCGTACGCCTTGAAGCGCAAGGTGCTCTGGGAAGGTTCGACGATGGGCATTCTCGGGCAGTATTCGCCCGAGCTGGCCGCCTGCCAGTTCGACGACACCTTCGGAGTGCTGGCGCTGCAGAAGCCGGTCGCGGGAGCGCGGCCGACCAACTTCGAGCAGCCGGCCTCGGAGTCGCAAAAGGCCGCGCACGGCTGACCATTTTTCCGCGAGATTCCGGCAGGCTGGCCCTCCGCACCGAGCGGCCAGGATACGAGCCGTGCTGTCTGTTGAACAAAAGCCGTCAAGCGGATGAAAACATTGGTCCATTTGTTTGCGATTTGACGGTTTAGTTTTGCCCCGGTTAGAGCGCTGCGTGGGAGGGGACCCCCCTTGCACGCTCTTGCACGCTCCGCGTTCGCCGCACTGACCCGCCGCCCCGAGCTCGTTGCCGTGCTCGCCGCCGCATTGTTTGCCGTCCCGCTGCGCTCGGCCCGCGCCTGCACCGGGGCGGTTCCGAAATGCCAACCGTGCTTCGTGGCGACATGTAGTGCCGATGTACCGCAGTGGCACTGCGACTTCGCCGCCGCCGGCACCGCGTGCAACGACGGAAATGCGTGCACGAGCTCTGACCATTGCGATGGGGACGGGACCTGCATCGGCACCGCGGTGGTTTGTCCGGGCGCAGACCACGGGATCGTCGGTGTAAAAAACTTCACGCTCGGCGTCGTACATGCCGCGCGTGATTTCTTCGGCGGCATGGACGTCTTCCGACTGGAAGCAGCGTCGACCAAGATGAAGACGTACTACAACACGTTCATCATCCGGTCGCAAAATGATGCGCAAAGAGACGCTAAATGACGACCGAGAGAAGAGGCGAACGAGGCTCCCTCACGGTCGTAGCGTACGTCACGATCGCGCTGTCGGCGTGTCTCGCCATTCTGGACGCCGAGTTGTATTCCGAAAGATACCGACAGCATCTTCCCCGGCAAACATGATGTGGGCTCCGCTGCATTCCGATCACGCGTTGCTATACCTCGCCGGGATGAGTTCGTTCTTGATCGCATGGATTTGGATTCCCTATTTGGGCGTGCGCATCGCGCTCAAGCGGGATCGATGGCTAAGGCTCATTCCTCTCGAGATGATGCTCGTCCTTCTGACTGCCGCATGCTGGGTGATGGTTTCTGACGGGCAGAGATGAGGCGCAACCTTTAGTGTCTGATGAACCATCCGTCGCACGCTCTCCGGGAATCGCGCACGGCGCCAACCGCGATGGCATAGACTGCTCGTGATGCCGCGGCGGCCGATTCAATTGGAGCCAGTACTGCGCTTTCCGTCCGCGTTGCGGCACGACCCCGCCATCGACCGCTGGCTGCGCGCGCAGCGCGGTGACCTGCGGCCGTTCGTGGAAACCTGGTTCGAGCGCATGCGCAAGTGCGGACCCGACGTGCGCGAGCTGATGCACGACGGCTGTCCCACCGCCTGCGTCGGCGATGCCGGTTTCGCGTACGTGAACGCCTATCGCGATCACGTCAACGTCGGCTTCTTCGTCGGTGCCCTGCTGGAGGACCCGGGCCAGCTGCTGGAAGGGACGGGGAAGCGCGGCCGGCACGTCAAGCTGTGGCCCGGCCGCGAGCCGGATTCGCGGGCGCTCGGGAGGCTCATCGGGGCCGCGTATCTGGACATGCGGGATCGATGCGTCCGCTTGGCCGCTCCTTCGTCCTAGCTCTCCAGGCCCTTGCCAACCGCTGCAGGACTGCCCAGCTTCCTGGCGGACGCTTCCTATGTCGGAAGCGGCGGTCGGGGGTGGCGGGTATGCGAGGTCCAACCAAGAAAGTCGCGTACGTTGGAGATGTTCCGCAGGCGATGTCGGAGGCGCTCAAGGAGTACGGCTACCAAGCCGAGGGTGTTTCCGGGGAGACTTTCGTCGGGTTGGCGCGCGAGCTGTACCGGGTTCGCCCGTCAGTCGTGCACGCCCGCAACAACCACCTCAAGGCTGCAGCGGTCTCCAAGCTGATGGGCATTCCACTCGTCATTCACGCCGGCCGCGAGGACACCGGCTCGGGCACTGCGCGCGCGGCTCGCATGGCCGAGCGGACCGTCTGCGCCGGGGCGGCGGTGAGGGAAGCCATCCTCGAGTACGGCGCGCCGGCGTCGTGCACCGTGGTCATGCGCAGCCTGGTCGAACCGGGTGTGTCGGAGGCGCAAACGCTGCCGCTCGATCCGAGCGTCCGCTGGGTCGTGACGGCTTCTCCGTGCGACGGGCCGGATCGCGGCCACCAGGATTTGCTGCTCGCATTTGCCTCGGTGGCTCGGACGCGCCCGAAGGTGAAGCTTCTGATCGTCGGCGATGGCTGCGAGGCGCACAAGCTGCGGGGCCAGGCGGAGCTCGCCGGGCTGCGCAATCGCGTCGTCGTCCATGCGGTGCCGGCCTGCCAGCTTCCGTCGCTCTTCGCCAAGGCTGCGGTGGTGATCGGGCCGTCCCGGGCGGGCAATTCGCCCGATGCCATTCCCGAGGCGCTCGCGGTCGGCGCCCCGGTCATTGCCACCGGCGTCGGCTCGCATCCGGTCTGGATCCGCGAAGGCCGCACCGGCTTTCTCGTTCCGCCGCGCTCGCCCGCATCCATGGGCATCCGGCTCGCCCAGCTCCTCGACGATCCGGAGCTCGCGCGCCGCGTCGGTTCTGCCGCGCACCGCGCTTCGGTCGAGGCTTCGCAGCCCCGCGCCGTCGCCCAGGAGCTGGCGCGCTGCTACGCGGTGATCGCGCGGACGTCGGTTGCGGCTTCGCGCGTCAGTCTCTATCTGCCGGATCCCACTTTGTCGCGTGCGTGAAAGGCAGCGAACCTTGGCGGCTGAACCGGAAGACAAGCGCATCGCCATCAAGGTGCTCCAGGTAGGCGACTTTCCGCCCCCCGCCGGCGGGGTCGCGACCCACGTGGAAGAGCTGTTCCACGCGGTGCGAACCGCGGGCGGCGAAAGTCAGGTTCTGGATATCGGCAAGGGCCAGCTTCCGGCGGACGGCGTCGTCCCCGCCGGGAGCATGCCTTCGTTCGCGGCGCAGCTCACCGCCAAAGCCGCGCGCGGCTTCCGCATCCACCTGCACACCAACGGCGCCAATCCGAAGTCGTGGATGCTCGCGCAGGCGTGCGCCGCGGCCGCGCGCCTGTCGGGCGGCGCCATCGTCACTCTGCACTCCGGCCTCGGGCCCGCCTGGCTCGCCGAGAAAGCTTCGCGGCGTGCGATGGCCCGCGCGGTCCTGAAGCAGTTTTCGAGCGTGATCGCGGTGAGCGCCCCCATTCGCGACGCGCTCGAAGAATGCGGTGTTCACGGAGTCATCGTGCTGCCGGCGTTCTCCGACGCTTCTGTCAAACCGGGAACACCACCCGATGGGTTTGACGAATTCCGCGCCGAGGCGAAGCCGCTCTACTGCGCCATGATCGCGCCCCGTCCGGAGTACGGAGCGGAGATCCTGCTGCGCGCTTTTGCCGAGGTGAGGAACAACCTTTCCCACGCCCGGTTGGCGCTGTACGGACCCGGCAGCGAGGACGTTCGCGCGGAGGGCGTGCGCGGCTTCGGCGAGCTGTCGCGCGCGCAGGCGCTGGCCGTCACCGCCGGATGCGAAATTTTCGTAAGGCCTACGCTGGCCGACGGCGATTCGGTCAGCGTGCGCGAGGCGCTTGCGCTCGGCCGCACGGTCGTCGCAACCGACGTCGGCACGCGCCCGCCAGAAGTGCGCCTGGTGCCGCCGGGCGACGCCAAGGCATTGGCCGCGGCTTTGCTTGAGTGCGCCGCAGGCCGCCCGTTGCCCACGGCGGCGCGTTCAGGCGTGAGCAGCATCTCCCAGATCCTGGCTTTGTACGGCTTTTCGGA
>DASXHM010000164.1:0-38049 GCA_036488495.1 Myxococcales bacterium
GTCGAACTTGAGCATCTGATCGAACGCGGTCTGCGCTTCCACGATCGACCGGCCGCGCAACGGATTGAAGTGGAAGAGCGTTTCGCCGAGCTGAAGTTGCGCGTCGAGGTCGTCCGGATAGCCGGCGACGATCTTGCGATAACGCTGCTCAGCGTCGTCGGCGCGGCCGGCCAGGTACGACTGCAGCGCTTGCACGAGCGTCAGGTCGCGCGGCTGCAATCGATCGCGGTTCGCGAGCGCCTGCTCCAAGGCCTCCGTGCTCGACTTCTTGGCTTCGTCGGAATTGCGCAGGCTGTCGGCAACGCCGAGCTTGTAGTGCGCGAGCGCGAAGCGCGGGTCCTCCGCGACGGCGGACGAGAATTCGCTCGCCGCGCCATCCCAATCGTCGCGGCGGAGCGCCGCTTCTCCGCGCAGGTAGGCAAGCTCGGCCTTCGACGAGGTCGAGTACATCCGCGCGAGGCGCGCGAGCATCTCCTCGCGGCCTTCGCTGTCCTTTCCGAGGAGCTTCTTGCTGACGTTCGCGCACAGCTCGGCCACCACCCGGTCGGGCGCGCCCGCGGAGCCGCTCGCGCTTGCCTCGAGGAGTGGCCGCTTCTCCCCCACCTTCTTCACAGTGATGACGATGGTGAGCTCCCCGTCCGCCACGCGGATGGTGCCCGTGATGAAGGCGTCGGCGGCGAACTCGCGCGCGACCGTCTCGGCCCGCGCGTCGTCGACCGGGCCGGCTTCGCGCGAAAGAGCGCGGAGGATCGACTCCTCGTTGATCGGCCGTACCTTCTCGCTTTCGAGGCTGGCGCCCATCAGGCTCGCGATGATGTCTCGCAACGGCTGCGCGGCGTTGCCTAGGACGTTGAGCGGCAACACCGCGAGCGACACTCCGCCGGGCGGCAAGCTGATCCGCGACCGCCATTGGATCCAGATCAGAACTGCGAGCGCGGCCGTGAACAGCGCCAGCCCGGCCGAGGCGAAAGCGCGGCTGCCAAACTTTCCGCGCGCGGTGCCGGAAGCCAGCGATTCCAGCTCGCGCACGACCTGCGCCGCCGACGGCCGCTGCGCCGGATCTTTGCGGAGGCAGCGTTCGACGAGCGCGCGCAGCTTGGGCGGGGCGTCGAGCGGCTCCGGCTCCTTGGTGACGATCGCGACCGACGGCTCGAGCGCGCCTTTGCCGGCGAACGCGCGCTTCCCCGAGAGCAACTCGTAGAAGACGAGGCCGAAGAGGAAGATGTCGGCGCGCAGATCGACTTTGTCGCCGCGCACCTGCTCCGGCGCCATGTAGCCGACGGTGCCGATGATTTGGCCTGCGCGGGTGAGGAAGGGCTGCGCTTCGACGTCGTCGCCGCTCTCGCTTCGCGTGTCGTCGGGCTCCGCATCGCCGGGGCTCGAATCGGACGGCATCAGCTTCGCCAGCCCGAAGTCGAGGATTTTCAGGACTCCGTGCTCGGTGAGAAAGAGATTGTCCGGCTTCAGGTCGCGGTGGACGATGCCCTTCTCGTGCGCGGCCGCGAGACCGCGCGCGCACTGCAGCGCGAGCTCGACCGCCTCGCGCCGCGGCAGCTTCGTCTCGGAGAGCACCCGCCGCAGCGTCCTGCCGCTGAGCAATTCCTGGACGAGATACGGCTCGCCCAGCTCGTCGCCCGCGTCGTGCACAGCGACGATGTTCGGATGCGACAGGCCCGACACCGCGCGGGCCTCCCGGCGAAAGCGCTCGATGGCGACCGCTCCCGGCCCTTGCTTCAAGAGCTTCAGCGCGACCAGCCGCCCGAGCTTGCGATCGTGGGCGACATACACCCGCCCCATCCCGCCGCGCCCGAGCTCACGCTCGACCTCGTAGCGGTTGGCGACGATCTGGGGCGGCGTGTCGTGCGTCACCGGCGGCATCGGCTCATTAGGCGCTTATTCGCATCTGAAGATCGTTTCGTCGTACGAGTTCCCACCACCCGCGTCGCTCGTGTGCGTTCCGGTGCAGGTCAAAGTATACAGCTTGTTATTCGAGTCTTGCTGGAATGACCGCGCCTTGTCGTAGCTTGTGATTCCTTGCTTCTTGGCGCACGGAATGAAGATGTATGTATGCGGGCTTGGCCGCGACGTGTCATAGAACAATATGCCGCCCATTTCACGCAGGGCGCCGGCGCCCGTTCCGGGCTCCAGTGCGCATTTGTCTTTCGTCGGTTTTGCGTCTCGGCAGTAGTGTTCGTACGGAGGATCCCGCGGGGGGTATCCCGTCCCCACGACGATCGGACTGCCGATCGGTGGTGGAGGCCCGGATTGCAACGGATTCTGGACGGCGCGGCCACGCTGCGCTCTGTAACTCGATTGAGCCGAACATCCCCAGTACTCTTGGTGGAGGCCCAGCGCCCAACCATTCTCCACGAGGGCGGCGATCTCACCAGCGTAATCGTCGCCGTGACGAACCGCCGTCGGGACGTACGCATGCATTTCCATGCCGTAGTCGCCGGCATCGTTCTTCTCTGGATATTTTAGACACACGTCGCAGTACCAATAATGTATTCTCGCTTCGTCGTGCCCTGCCTCGGGCGCGCGGCGATTGAGTTGCTCGCCTCGCACGTCGGTACCCGGTCGTAGATCAGGGCCTTTGACGTTCTGATGTCCGCACATGAGCCCGGTCGCGATCGCGGTCAGCACGACTATCGCAAACATGCCATTCACCAATTTGCGGTTCACATGAGACTCCTTTGAGCGAACGCAGGATGCGAAGGTTAGTGGGATGTGACGTCGAAGGAGCCGCCGAGTTGAAGGCTCGGGACAACTTGGCCATTGGTGAGGCCGTCGAAGTGGCCCGCAAGAACGGGGACGGCGATGGCCGCGGTGATTGTATTGATCTGCAACGCGAGCTGGACTTCACCGCCCAGAAAACTAGTGGAACGTCGCGATGTGTTCTGCTCCAGGAAAGCGGGCGACCCAACAACACTTCCGGCGATGCCGCGGTAAGCAGCACCGATGCGTCCAATTACAGCGACGGTATTCCCGCCGGTCCCGAGTCCCGTAT
Organism: Myxococcales bacterium; assembly: GCA_036488495.1. Classification (GTDB taxonomy): domain Bacteria; phylum Myxococcota; class Myxococcia; order Myxococcales; family 40CM-4-68-19; genus 40CM-4-68-19. The sequence goes on from DASXHM010000164.1 coordinate 3,008, forward strand.
CGCCGAGGCTACTCACAATTTGGGTGCTGAATCCTGCGCCGCCTGCAAGTCCGACCGCGTCGAGATTTACAGGCGTCGTATCACCGCCAGTCGGATGGTGATCGATACCGCTCCACGTCGCAGTACCGGCGGTGAAGTAGCCGTACACGCCAGAATGCCCATGCCGCTCATCAGCAAACGCCGGCAATCCCCATGGCCGATAGTCCGCCGCAATACTGAGTGCATAGTTTCCGCTGAGCGGGCTGAGCACGAACTGTCCCATCTGCTTTGGAGACGTCAACGCGTCCGTTTTGTTGCCGCGCTGGAGCTGGAAAATCGCGTCGAGGCGGGCGTAGCTGTACGCGACCGCAAGGCTGAATGCGGTCGACGAATCCGTCGCATTGACGAGTTGACCGTAGCCGCTACCGATGATGCGCCAAGTTGCTTGATCGGTGTTCGTGTCGCTGCGAGCAATGCTCGCGCCGGTTCCGGAAGGAGCGACAAGCGTGGCAGGCGGTGAAGCCGGTTCAGCACGAGACGTCGTGGGAGGTGCGGCAACGAACTGCGCCCACGCAGCGCTGGAACCGACGGACATCAGGAGCGAGGAAATCATGAGCATCTTTCTCATTTGCATTGCCTCCAGAAGTGCGAGGAGGCGTTTGCACCGCACGTGCCAGACTCAGCGGTAGTCGGCGGCGTTGAGGCCGTACCGCTTCATCCAGCGGTGGATCTGCATTCGCGCCTTCCCCACTGCCCGGGCGACTTCGGCGATGTTTCCCTTGTGCAGCCGCAACAGCTCGATGAGCTGCTCGCGGCGCTCGTCGGCGTGCGGCGAGAGCGTCTTCGGCGGCGGCGTGGTCTCGCTCTTCGCCGGCATGCCGGGCGGAAGGTGCGCGACGTCGATGCGGCCCTGCTCGCTCAGGGTGACCGCCACCGCCAGCGCCTTTTCCAGTTCGCGGACGTTGAGGCGGAAGTCGTGGTGCACGAGAGCGCGCGCGGCGGCGAGCGAGAAGTAGATGCGATCGGTGCCGGCGCCCGCGTGCCTGCGCAGGAGCGCAGCCACGAGCGTGCCCAGGTCCTCCTTGCGCTCGCGCAAGGGCGGCAATTCCAGCGTGAAGCCGCCGATGCGCGCCAAGAGGTCGGCCCGGAAGGCTCCTGACGCCGCCATCTTTTCCAGGTCGCGATGCGTCGCCGCGACCAGCCGGAACTCGACCGGTATCGCGCGAGTCGCTCCCACCGGAGTCACTTCCGATTCCTGGAGCACGCGCAAAAAATGGCCCTGCAGCGGCAACGGCAGATCGCCGATCTCGTCGAGGAACAACGTCCCGCCCTGGGCGCTGCGGATGAGGCCCGGGCGGTCCTCGGTTGCCCCCGAGAATGCGCCCTTGCGGTAACCAAACAGCTCCGACTCTGCCAGCGACTGCGCGAGGGCGGCGCAGTTGACCGCCTGGAACGCGCCGCTTCGCCCCGACAGCCGATGCACCGCGCGCGCCAGCACTTCCTTGCCGGTGCCGCTCTCGCCACGCAGCACGATGGGCAACGCCGTCCGCGCCATCTTCGCAAGCGACTCGAGCCGCGCCGCGTACGCGGCGTTGAAGGTGTGCAGGCCGTCGCAGTCGACTCGCGTGGACGGCGCGGCCTCACGGAAGACGAAGAAGCTGCGCCCCATCTCCACGATGGCGCCGTCGCGCAGCTCGCACCGATCGACATCGACGCCGTCGACGAAACACCCGTGTTTCGACTGTTCGTCCTGCAGGATCCAGCGGCCGTACGAGCGCTCGATGGAGGCGTGCGGCGCCGAGGCGAAGCGATCCGGCACGGCGAGATAGGCATCGTCCCGAGGGCCCTCGCGCTCGCGCCCGATCACGACGCGTCCCGATTCCGGGAGGACGAAGCGCAGTGCGGGAGAAAGCGGCTGTTCGGCCCACAATGCCCGGGTCAGAGAGGCCCCCGCGCCGAGTTGCGGCTCTTCGACTCCACTTTCGTCGGCGGTGATGGATGCTTCCGGCGCTGAAGACATCGGGCCCGATTATGTCGGAATCTCGCGACGAGTGATACGCGTCACGATGGTTGCGCCCGTGCGTCACAAACGCCGCCAGGCTCGTCTCGAGCCCTTTTTCGAATCTGCTAGAAAGCAAGCATGCTTGCCTTGGCCGCTGCTCTCTTGCTAGCGACGCCGTACCGCGTCGAGCTCGCTACGACCAAAGGCGTGGTCGTGGTCGAAGTGCATCCGGAATGGGCGCCGGCCGCGGCGGCTCGTTTTCGGGCGCTGGTCGAGGAACACTATTACGACGACTCGCGGTTCTTTCGGGTCGTGCCCGGCAAATGGGTGCAGTTCGGGATTGCCGGAGATCCGAAGGTTTCGCAGCAGCATCGCGGCGAGACCATTCCCAATGAAGGCCCCTTGGCGAAGCCGCAATCGAACGCGCGGGGCACTATCGCGTTTGCGTTCGCGCAATTGCGCGGCACCCAGGTGTTCATCAGCCTGGCGGACAACCAGCGGCTCGATGCGCAGGGGTTCGTGCCGTTCGGACGCATCATCGAAGGCATGAACGTCGTCGATGCGCTGTATGGCGGGTACGGCGAAGCGTCCGGCGGCGGCATTCGGGCGGGGCATCAGGATCCGCTCTACCAAGGCGGCAACCGCTGGCTCGACGAGCACTACCCGCGCCTCGACAAGCTGCTCCGCGCGCGCGTCGCGAAGTAATGCGTCAGAGCCGCGGGACCGACCCTCGCAAAACAGGTTCAGAGCCGCGCGACGAGCCGCGCAACCTACCGCCCGCGGAACTCAGAGCCGCGCGACCAGCCTTGCGAACCGCGCCGTGGCTTCCTCCAGGCTCGAGAGCGCAGCCGCGAACGACAACCGCAGATGCCCCGCGCCGCCCGCGCCAAACCCCGCACCGTCGAGCAGCGCGACGCCCTCCTCCACGAGCAGCCTGTCGGCCAGGTCCGCCGCCGGAACCGGCAGCGCTCGCACGTCCGGGAACGCATAGAACGCCCCCAGCGGCTCGTGGCAGCGCACTCCCGGAATGGCCGCGAGCTTCTTCACCACCACGTCCCGCCGGGCGCGAAATTGCGCCGCCATCTCGGTCACCACCTGTTGCGGTCCACGCAGCGCAGCGAGCCCGGCGTCCTGCACGAAGGTCGCGGTGCAGGTGTTGGAATTGATCATCAGCCGCACCGCGTGCTCCGCGAGCGCCGCCGGAAAAAGCCCGTAGCCGAGCCGCCAGCCGGTCATCGCGTAGGCCTTGGAGAAGCCGTCGATGATGATGGTGCGCTCGTCCATTCCCGGCAGCGCTGCGATGGACGAAGGCGTCGTGCCATAGCTGATGCGCCGGTAGATCTCGTCGGCAAGCACCCACAGGTCGTGCTTCTGCGCGAGCGCGGCAAGCCTGCGCAGGTCGTCGTCCGGAACGATGGCGCCGGTCGGGTTCGCCGGCGAATTGAAGATGATGGCGCGCGTCCGCGGCGTGATGGCTTCTTCGAGCAGATCGAGATCGAGCGCGCGCCCTTGGGAGAGCTTCGGCGGCACCGGGATGGGAACGCCGCGGGCGAACCGCACCATCGACGAGTAGATGGGAAAGCCCGGGTCGGGGATGATCACTTCGTCACCCGGCGAGACGACTGCGAGGAGCGCGTAGAAGAGGATCGGCTTTGCGCCCGGCGTGACCAGAACGCGATCGGGCGTGGCCGCTGCGCCGCGCTCGCGCAGGTGCTCGGCCAGCGCTTCGCGGAGCTCCAAGGACCCCGGGGCGGGGCCGTAGCGAGTGCGGCCGTCGCGCAGCGCGCGGATGCCGGCTTCGACGATGTGCGGGGGCGTGGGAAAATCGGGCTCGCCGACTTCGAGATGGATGACGGTGCGGCCGCGCGCTTCGAGGGCCTTGGCTTTCAAGAGGACGTCGAGCGCGCTCTCGGTCCCGAGCTCGAACACGCGGCTTGCGATCTGCGGCATGCCGCGCAGTGTAGAGGGTGCGGAGAGAGTCCGCACCGCCTTGCGAGTTCAGAGGGTGCGGACAGATTCCGCACCCTCCGGAAAACCTCTCAGTGCCCGCGGACGAGGTCGTCGTCGAGCCGGGCGCGGATGCGCGACACCGTGTAGCGCGTGACCTGCGCCGCCCATTCCGAATCGACGCTCACGAACGACGGGTCGAACAGCCGCAGATCGAGCGCGAGGTTCGTCACCAGGATGTCCTGGCCGACGAAGCGCAAGCTGGCCGGGAAGAGCAAGCTGACCGGCTGGCCGTTCTTGACGCCGTCGAAGTCGCCCAGCTTGGAAATGACCTTGCCGGTGGGATCGACCACCACGATCTCGTCGCCCTGGTTGGCGCACACCCAGAGATTGTCGTGCGCGTCGATGATCAGGCCGTCGGCGCCGTTGATGCTGTTCGCGAAGACCGTAGCCTTGCCGGCGACGCCATTCGCAACCGGGATCTTGATCAGCCGATCGTCGCCGGTGTTGGTGGCGAAGAAGGCGGTCTCGCCGTTGTTGAAGCGGATGCCGTTCGCGCCGAAGGGTGGGACGCCGGCCGTGCGCAGGAGCGGATCGTCCGTCCACACCGCGCCAACGCCGCCGCGCGGGCCGGTCTTCCAGATCACGCCCTGGGTCGAGTCGGAGACGAAGACGTTGCCGGCCTTGTCGAAGGTGATGTCGTTGAGCTCGCTGCCCAGCTCGGGATGCGGCAGCGGGTTCGGCACGGTCATGAAGACGGTCGAGGCGCCGGTGCGCGGGTCGACGTTCAAGACCACGTCGTTGCCGAAATCGACCACGAGCAGCGCGCCCGTCTGCGGGTGGAGGCGGACGCCGAGCAGGTGCGGGCTCGAGTTGGCGATCGACACCTGGCGGATGAGCTTGCCGTTGCGATCGAATTCGTAGAGCTGGCCCGGGCCGGTGGCCGCGCCCTGGGCATTGAAGCCGAAGGTGGTGACGAAGGCGTTGCCTTTGGCGTCGACTTCCAGGCCTTCAGGGCCTGTTGCGCCGGCGGGCAGGACGGCGAAGGTCTGCACCTGGCCGCGGTCGAAGGCGAAGGCGGTCAGGGGAATCGCGAGGATGGCGAGGAGAGAAAGGGTGAAACGCTTCATTCCAAGACCTCCTGGGGGTTTTGAACGGCGCTGTTTTGCTTGGATCTACAAGGAACGCAAGCCGGAACGCGTCAATCGCGCGTTTGGTGTTAACTGCCTCGATGCAAAGGCTGAAGAGAAGCTTGCGGATGCTCGACGGCCTGGCGGTGGTCGTCGGCATCATGGTCGGCGCCGGCATCTTCCGAACCCCGGGAACGGTCGCCGCGTTGCTCGGCCGGCCGGGTCTGACGTTCGTCGCTTGGGCGCTCGGCGGCGGCGTGGGCGTCTTGGGCGCGCTCATCTTCGCCGAGCTGTCGACGCGGCTCCCGCAGGCAGGCGGCAAGTACGTGTACGCGCGCGAGGCCTACGGGCGCCGCGCCGGATTCGTCATCGGTTGGGTGGAAGCGCTCGGCATCTACTCCGCGGCCATCGCGGCCATCGGCGTCGCCTGCGGCGAGTACCTCTCGCAGCTCTGCGATCTGCCGGCCGGAAGCACGCGCCTTCTCGGCTGCGCGTTCGTGCTCGTGCTCACCGCCGTCAACCTGCTCGGCGTCTCGGTGGGCCGCTGGGCGCAGAACATCGCCACCGCCGCCAAAGTGTTGGCGCTGCTCGGAGCGGTGGTGGTGGCGATTGCGGCGGGCACCGGCGAGGGGTGGAACGGATCGTTGCCGTCGGCGCCGACCGGGCTTGCGACCTTTGGAGCGTTGGCAGTCGCGTTCCAGTCCGTCATCTGGACCTATTACGGCTATCCGGACGCGGCGAAGATTGCCGAGGAGGTGAAGGATCCCGCGCGCTCGTTGCCGCGCATCTTTCTCTTCGGCATCGCCACCGTGACCGCGCTCTACCTGTTGCTCAACGCGGCGTTTCTCCAGGTCCTGCCGTTCGACCGCATCGCGCAGTCGAAGCTGGTCGCGGGCGACGTGGCGGCGGCCATCTTCGGCGGGCGTGCCGGGGCCTTGATGGCCGGGCTCGCGCTCCTGGTGATGCTCGGATCGTTGAACGGCAACCTCTTCGTCACGCCGCGGGTCGTCTTCGGGCTCGCGCGCGATGGCCTGGGACCTCCGGGACTGTCGCGGCTGAACCGCGGCGGCAACCCGTGGGCGGCGATGGTGCTGGTGGGGCTGTTTGCCGCCGCGCTCGCCGCTTCCGGCACCTTCGAGGGGCTTCTCTCCCTCGCCATCACCTTCGTGTTGCTCACCGACGGTTTCATGGTGTTGGTGCTGTTCAAGCTGCGGAAACTGCACGGCCGCGCTCCCTTTGTCGTTCCTTTGCCGCGTGCCGTCCCCGTCTTGTTCCTCGCCACCTACCTCTTGCTCCTCCTCGGCGCGGGCGTGCAACAGCCGGCAATGACGGCGGCCGCGGTGGGCGCTTTGGCCGCCACTTATTGGCTTTATTCTGCGCTTGCGCAGAAATCGATTGACGCATAAGCTCTTGGCTCCTGGGGTCGCTTTTCTGGCTCTCGGGTTTTCCTGATGACGGCCTGCATGGCTGCAATTCCAGCCTTCGAGGTCGGCCCGTACGGCCAGCCTCCTGGCTCTGGAACAATGACCGCGACAATCTGGTTTGATCCGGTATCGATGACTGTCGTTATCGCCCATTGAATAATTTTTATCGGGCGATCTTCCGGTACCACTTTTCGTGCATCCGGAAATAACGCAATCAATTCGTTTCAGCCATTTCTGGCACGGCCGCTGCTAAAGCGCACCCGGCGCCTCGTTTGCGGTGTACGCGGCGTGCATGTCCTGAAGCAGTTCACCCTTGCAGGAGACCTCCCTTGTTCAACTCAATCGATTCACCGGCCGTGCGCGGCCGGCGGGCACGTTCATGCTCCGCGGCCGCGATCCTCGCGCTCGCAGCCGCGACGTCTGCCCAGGCGGACGGCGTTCCGACCGGCCTTCCGGCCAGCCCCACCTTCGGGATCCAGAAGTTCACCCAGCCGATGCCCCGGCTCGACGTTCTTCCCCGCAACCAGGTCTCGACCCTGCAGCCGCCGCCGACCGCGGCCTCCAACCAGACGCAGCAACCCGTCGATCCCCTTCTGGGCGGTGGCACGGGTCCCATCGAAGGGCGTCCGCCCGGCCCCGTCTGGACGCACCAGGGGTTCGCCGACTTCCCGCCGCAGATCGCGGTTGAAGTGACCATGGAAGGCGCCAAGGCCAACACCGTCTACAACCCGGGCGTCCCGCCCAGCCTGAACTCGGGCATCGACCCGACGGTGCCGTTCCCGCCGCGCTTCCACCCGGCGTTGCCCGACCAGGGCCCGCTCGCGGTGTGGACGTTCAACGGCACCTTCCCGCCCAAGCTCGTGATCGGCCGCTACGCGGAGCCGATCCTCTTCCGCGAGCACAACAAGCTCCCCGCCGACAAGTCGCAGAACGGCGGATTCGGAATCAATTCCATCTCCACCCACGAGCACAACGGCCATCACGGGGCGGAGAACGACGGCTTCACCGGCGCCTACTTCTTCCCCAACCAGTTCTACGACTACCACTGGCCGATCGTGCTGGCGGGCTTCCGCACCATCAACACCGGCGCGACCGATCCGATGGCGGCGACGCCGGACGACAACTTCGGCAAGCGGAACATCGCCGGCGACTGGCACGAGACCATGAGCACGCATTGGTTCCACGACCACATGTTCAGCTTCACCTCGCAGAACGTTTACAAAGGCATGGCCGCGATGTTCAACATCTACAGCGCGGTCGATCGCGGCAATGAATCGGTCGCGGACGGGGTGAACTTCCGGCTGCCGAGCGGCACCGCCAAGTCCTTCGCCAACCTCGACTACGACGTGAACCTGATGCTGGCCGACAAGGCCTGGGACGCGAAGGGCCAGCTCGCCTTCGACAAGATGGACTTCGACGGATTCTTGGGCGACCGGATGACGGTCAACCTGGTCGACAATCCGTACTTCGAGGTGGAAGCGCGCAAGTATCGCTTCCGCATCTTGAACGGCGCCGTCTCGCGCTTCTTCAAGCTCTCGCTCAGCGACGCCTCGCCGATGATCCAGATCGCCAACGACGGAAACCTGCTCCCGAACCCGGTGACGCTCACCGAGCTCGACGAGCAGGGCATCGCCGAGCGCTACGACGTGGTCATCGACTTCTCCCGCTATGCGGTGGGAAGCAAGGTCTGGTTCGTCAACCTCGCCAAGCAGACCAACGGGCGCAAGCCGGACGCGGACCTTTCGTTGCAGGACGCGCTCAAGGGCGACCCGAACGATCCGGTGGTGGGCAAGTTCCTCGAGTTCCGCATCGTCCGCAAGCCGGCGCAGGCCGACCAGAGCCAGGTGCCGTCGACGATGATTCCCAACCCGGTGCTTCCGCCGATCGTGCACACCCGCAGCTTCCTCTGGGCGCGCGGCGCGACCCAGACCACGCCGCCCAGCCAGAGCAGCTTCGTCGGGCCGTGGGGCGTGCAGACCGACAACCAGGGCCCGGTCCTCGACGCCGACTACGGCCGCATCTCGGCCGCGCCCGGCCGCGAGGTGAACACGCCCAGCACCACCCCCGGCATCCCCAACACCACTGAGCAGTGGACGCTGCAGAACGGCGGCGGAGGCTGGGACCACCCCATCCACATCCACTTCGAGGAGGGGCAGATCCTCTCGCGCAGCCCGGGCATCGTCCCGGCCTGGGAGAAGGGCCGCAAGGACGTCTATCGCTTGAGGCCGGGTGGCACCGTCGTGCTCGCGATGCAGTTCCGCGACTGGGGCGGCATGTTCATGGAGCACTGCCACAACACCGTCCACGAGGACAACGCGATGCTCCTGCGCTGGGAGATCGACGCCAACGGCTCGCCCTTCCTGCAACCGCTTCCGACGCCGCTCCAGTCCCCGCAAGGCACCACCTTCGTTCCGCCCGACGACATCCTTCCCACCGCGTACCAGCCCTGAGGCCGGCATGAAAAACACTCTCACGAAGCTCCTCTTCGCCATGGTTCTCTGCGCGGGCGCCGCACGCGCGCAGACCGCCGTCTCCAGCTTCACCGTGCCGGTCTCCGGCACCGCGAATCCCCTGCCGGTGGCCACTTCGACCGCTGCGACGGCGCAAGAGCCGGTCGCGGTGAGCGGCAACGTCATCCTCACCGCGGCGGCGGTGACCGACCCGGTGCTGCCGCCCGGAGTCGCGCTCACCGTCGACGGCAACCGGCTGAAGGGCGTCGGCACCAAGACGGGCGCCGCCTATCGGCTGGAGTGCGAGGCGGTGTTGACCCGGCCGTTGAACGCGACCGACACCGTCCAGGTCACGTTCGCGCTCTTCAAGGACGTGCCGAACGGCCACCTCGCGGCGCAGAGCGCGATGCTCTCGCTGAACCTCACCTACGACACGGTCAAGATGGCGCTCACCCAGGCGAACGGATCGATCGCCTCGGTGCCGGCGGTGGCGGTCGCCCCCACCCCGACGCCGATCGGCACCACGGCGTCCACCACCACGGCAGCGAAGTAAGCAGTCACGAGGCGGGCCGGTCAGAGCGGCCCGCCTCCTTTCTCGGGAGACCACCATGATTCGCGCCCTCTTCTTGCTCTCGCTCGCCGCCGCATCGGCCCAGGCCGGCCAAAGCGGCCCCGAATACTTCGGCAACGCGGTCTTCACCACCCAGGACGGAAAGGACGTCCGCTTCTACGACGACGTGCTCGCCAACAAGAACGTGGTGGTGAACCTCATCTACACCCGGTGCACCGCCAGTTGCCCGCTCGAGACCGCCAAGCTCGCGCAGGTGCAGCGGCTCCTCGGCGACCGGGTGGGAAAGGACATCTTCTTCTATTCGATCAGCATCGACCCGAAGCACGACACGCCCGACGCGCTGAAGGCGTACGCGGCGAAGTTCCACGCAGGCAAGGGTTGGACGTTCTTGCACGGCTCGATGGACGACGTGAAGCTCGTCAGCAAGAAGCTCGGGCTCTCGTCCTTGACCGACGCCTCGACCCGCGACGGCCACCAGCCGAGCCTGATGATCGGAAACGACGCGCGCGGTGAATGGATGCGCAATTCGGCGGTGGACAATCCGCGCTTCCTCGCGCTGACCATTCTCCACTTCTTCGACGGATACGGACCGGCGAAGCCGGTGAGCTACACGCTCGCGAAGCCCATCCAAGCCGGGCGCGGCGAGGTGCTGTTCAAGGCGCGCTGTGCGGCCTGCCATACGGTGGGAGCCGGCGACGCGGTCGGGCCGGACCTGTCCGGCATCGCGGCGCGGCGAGATCACGGCTGGCTCCTGCGCTACGTGGCCGAGCCGGACGTCCTTCTTGCCCAGGGTGATGCGACCGCGCGGGCTCTCTTTGCCCGCTACAAGAGCGTGCGGATGCCGAATCTGGAATTGAGCGCCGGCGAGGCGGAAGAGGTGCTGGGCTACGTCGAAGGAGTCAGCCGGTGACGGCGGGCTACGTGGAAGGAGTCAGCCGGTAACCGCGTAGTCGTCGCCGTAATACTTGCTGGTGATGCGGGTGTGGAAGGGCAGCGCTTTGATGGGCGGATATTTCGGCTCGCCCAGCCCGGGCAGCACTTCCAGCACCTCGTCTTCCCAGAGGTAGATGGCCATTGGAAAGGAGACGCGAGCCTTCCGGAGCAGGCTCGCGTCGCGCGGCTTCGACACCCGGTGCGTCGTCGACGGCAAGAGGTCGTTGGAGATGCGCTGCGCGTAGTCGCCGGTGTTCAAGATGATCGATCCCGGCGGCGCATTGAGCCGGATCCACTTCATGTTGGCGCGGTTCAGGACCTGAAGCCCTTCGACGCTGGAGGCGGGCAGGAAGGTGAAGAGATCGACGTCCTCGTGACCGAGCATGCGCCCTGCCCCGGATTGCAGGTCGGCGTCGTCGAGCGGCGGATAGTAATTGAGCCGCTGCCCGAAGTTGGTGTTGGTCAGCTTGCGATCGTAGAGGTGCGGGTCGGCGCCGAGATCGCGCAGGATGCTCTGCATGACGGGAAGGATGAGCTTCTCGTGCGCCTGCACGAGCTTTCGGAAGAACGGCTCGGCGTCTTTGTCGGGCCAATAGTCCTGCCAGCGAAACGAAGCATTGCCGTCCAGGTCGAACGCGCGGCGGCAGAAGACCCAGCCTTCGACGAGATCGGGATGGATTCCGCTCGTCTCCTTGATGGGAAAGTATCCCTGGTTGACCGAGCCGAAGCGCTGCGCGCGATGGCGGAGCTTGTCTTCCATCGGGGTCTTGGTGAAGAGCTCTTCGGTGCGCGCTTCGGCTTCGCGGTAGAGCTCTTGATCGACGCCGTGGTTCTCCAGGATGGCGAAGCCGATCGAGCGCAACGCCGCGCCCAACTCCGCCGCGAAGACCTTCTTGTCGGCCTCGCCGCCGTGCAGGAAGCGTCCGAGGTCACAGGTGCGGATCCGCGTCTCTTCGTCGAATGCTTCCGCGTCCGCGCTCTCCGCGAGGCGGTATTCCTGCTTCTTGTCGACCTGATCGTAGCGGATGAAGGCCTGGTTGGTGGCCTTGATTCCTTGCGTCTTCCGGTCGTCCATGGAGCTCATCTTAGTTCCCTTTCGGCGCGAGCGGCGGCAACATCTTGCCGGAATGGCCATCGAACTGACAGGCGGCTGTACGGTGAGCGGGCTGCGCGAAGGCGCGGCCGCGTCCGAGGGCGAAGTGCGGATCTGGCAGCACGCCGGGCGCGCGCAGGGCGCCGCAGCCATCTCGCTGCGCGTTCTCGAATTGCCGCAAGGACGTTCGCTCGTCGGCGGCTCGGCTTGCGACGAGGTGCTGTACGTTCTCGATGGGGCGGGCAAGCTCGGCGAACGCGAGCTCGAGGCGGACACCGGCATCTACCTCGCCCCGAATGTTCGCGCGAGCATCGAGTGCCCGAGACCGATGACGCTGGTCAGCTCGCGCTGCCCCGATCCGGACGAGCCGGCTGGGCACTCGGAAGGGTCGGCGGCAGGAGCCCGGCCGCCATCCGCGGGCGGACAAGCTGCGTCGGCCGCGGGCCGGCGAGGTGCGGTGGTCGCCGAGAGCGCTCCCGTCGTCGTTCGACTCTCCGACTGCATTTCCGAGATGACCGGCGACCGCTGGTACCGCGTGCTCCTCGACCACCACATCGGCAACTCGCGCGTCACCCAGTTCGTCGGCTCGATTCCGCCCGGCCGCGCGCCGGACCACTACCACGAGTACGAAGAGGTGCTCTGCATCCTCGCTGGCCGCGGCCGCATGTGGGCCGGCGACAAGTCCACGCCCATCGAGCGCGGCTCGTGCGTCTACCTGCCGCGGCGGCAGGTGCACTGCGTGGAGAACACCGGCGATTCCGAACTGCGCCTCTTGGGCGTCTTCCATCCTTCGGGCAGCCCCGCCGTGCGTTACGCAGCGCCCTAGCGATGGAGCGCCGCGCTGCCATCATCCTCGCCTGCATCGCGCTCGCGGAAGCGAGCTGGTCGGTCGCCGAGATGGTGGTCGCTTCGCCGCGCGCGCTCGTCCGCTATCTCGGCTTCACCGGCGGGGCTTCGCCGCTCGGGTGGATGCTTGCGCTCGCGGTGGCGGCGGTGTGGATCGCCCTGGCGGCGCGGCTGCCTTCGGTCCGCCACAACCTCCTCGAGCCGTCGTGGTTGAAGCTTCTCGCGTTGGTCGTGGCCGTGGCGGCCGGCATCTGCGAGGAGGCCGTGTTCCGCAAGCTGCTCATGGATGCGCTCGCGGCGCGCGGTCACGGCATCGCCTTGCAACTGGCGGCGTCCGCCTCGGCTTTCGGCGTGGCGCACGCGGTGTGGGGACTGTTCCGCGGCAGCCTCGGCGTCGCGCTTTCAGTGACGGTGGCGACGGGGACGCTCGGCTTTCTGCTCGCCGTCGTCTACGTCGCGAGCGGCCGCAATCTGAGCCCGTGCGTGGTGAGCCACTTCGCCATCAATCTCTTCGTCGAGCCGGGCCTCGTGCTCGCCGCCCTGCGCGGCGAAATGCGACGTTGATCTCGCTGCGCCCGCGCTCCGTGCGCATGTTCCCAAAGTGAAAGCCAAGACGCTCGATCGGGCGAAGCGGATTGCGAAGGAAGAGCTCGGAGTCACAACCTTCCGGCCAGGCCAGGTGGAGCTCTTGGAAGCCGTCGTGGACGGGCGCGATGCCTTGGGCATTCTCGCCACCGGCGCCGGCAAGTCGCTCGTCTTCCAGCTCGGAAGCCAGCTTCGCGACGGCCTGACGGTGGTGGTTTCGCCATTGATCGCGCTGATGCAGGACCAGACCGGCAAGCTGGCCGACACGGCGCTCGAGGCGGCGAGGCTCGATTCGACCGTCAAGCAGGACGACGTCCGCTCGCAGAAGCGCAAGCTGCGCAAAGTGGATCACGGCCTCGTCTACGTGACGCCGGAGCGGCTGGAAAAACCGGAGGAGCGCGCCTGGCTGCGCGAGCAAGGCGTGGCGCTGCTGGTGGTCGACGAGGCGCATTGCGTGTCGCAATGGGGCCACGATTTCCGTCCCGCGTTTCTCGCCGTCCGCGATGCGCGCGAGGCACTGGGCAATCCGCCGCTCCTCGCCTTGACGGCGACCGCCACGCCCGCAGTCGCAGCCGACGTGGTGCGCGAACTGAGGATGCGCAATCCCTTGGTGGTGCGCGGCTCGGTGCTGCGGGGAAACCTGCACTTCGAAGTGCGGCCGGCGGTGAGCACCGAGCGCAAGCGGGAGCTCTTGCTCGAGCTCCTCCGGGAGACCAAGGGGTCGTGCATCGTCTACGTCTCGACCATCCGCGAGGCGGAAGAGGTCTCGGAGTGGCTTGCCGGGCAGGGATTGAAAGCTGCCTGCTATCACGGCCAGCTCGGCGCGAATGATCGCGAGCGCATCCAAGACGACTTCATGAGCGGCCGCGGGCGGGTGGTGGTCGCCACCAAGGCCTTCGGCCTTGGCATTGACAAGCCCGATATCCGGCTGGTCGCGCATTGGAACTTTCCCGACTCGCTCGAGAGCTATACGCAGGAAGCAGGCCGCGCCGGCCGCGACGGAAAGCCCGCCCGCGCCGTGCTGCTCTACCGGCTCGAGGACAAGCGGGTGCAGAGCTTCTTCCTGATCGGCAAGTATCCCTCGCGCGCGGAGTGCGAGCGGGTGCTGACCGCGCTTTCGTCCGCGATCAAGGAGTCGGGCAAGGCTGCCTCGATGAAGAAGGTCGCCGAGCTGTCGGACGTCGGGGAGAAGCGGGTCAAGGTGGTGATTGCGCTCCTCGAACGGATGGGCCTCGTCGAGCGGCACGGCAACCGGCTGACGACCTTGCGCAGCTTCAAGAGCGCGCGCGAATTGGCCGCGTTCATCACCGCCTATGAGCGGCGGCACGCGCGCGACGTGGAGCGGCTCCAGGCGATGATGCACTACGCGCAGCACCCGGCCTGCCGCGCGCGGATGATCGCCGAGTATTTTGGCGAGGAGCTTTCGGACGGCTGCGGCACCTGCGACGTCTGCGTGAGCGAGCGGCAGCAAGAGCCGGAAGTGAAGGCGCGCGAGCGCAAGCCGCGTCCACCCCGCCCGACCGACAAGCTGCCGCGCATCGAGTTTTCGCCAGGCGATGCGGTGGAGCACGCGCGCTTCGGGCGCGGCCGGGTGGACAGCATCGAGCGCACCCAGGTGCGGGTGCAGTTCGCCCGCGGCGGGCGCAAGCTGATTGCGGCGAAGGATCTCGCCCTGATCGCGGAGGCTGCGATCGTTGCTTGAGGCCGCCCCGGGTTGAAGCCGCCGCGCTTACCCTGCGAACGGCTTTGCCGGCAGCTCACAGGCCGGCACGTCCTTGTAGCTGCCGTCGGCCTTCTTCACCAGCTTGCGCGTCGTGCAGGTAGAAGTCGGCTTCGCGGGTTGCAGCACCGGCACTTCCATCGCGGGCGCCTGCAACACCGTCGGCGGCTGCTGGTTGACGATGACCGGCGCCGGTGCGGGCGACGGAGCAAAGCCGACCACCGTGCTCTGCGGCGGCGACTGCTGACCTTTCACGTCGGTCTCCGACTTCACCGTGGCGGTGGCGGTGGCTGCCGGCGCGGGCTTCTTTGCGGCCTCGCCGAGCGCGGTCACCATCTTGTCGCTGTTCTGCTCGATGAACTGCCGGTCGCGATCGCTCGCGGTGCGGAGCTGTTCGCGATCCTGGCCCAGGTCGGCGAGGCGCTGCTTGAGCGCGACGTTTTCCGCTTCCAGTCCGAGCACCGCGGAGACGTGCTGCATGCACATCCGCACCACTTCGGCGTCGTTGGCTTGCGGCGGGATGGCTTGATTGCGGTTCCACGCGGCGAGCGCCTGGTTCTCCCAGCGGTGGTCCGACTGGGCCATGCACTCCTGGACGAGCCGCGCCACCCGATCCTGGGCGGGAGGCTGCTGCGGGCGCGTGCAGAAGCCGAGCTGCTCGTTGGAGCCAAACGCACCCTCGGTGCGTTTCACCCAGCATCCATCGCGCTGGACCATCCGGGTCGAAGTACAGGCGACCGCCGCGAACGCCGCCAGGAACACCACACGAGAGAGAGAGCGCATGAAGGCACCTCCTGCCTCGGCCGAACTTGGCCCTTGGTCGGCTTCCGTGCACCAGAGCAGCGACTGGCCTCGGACTCCGGGCAGGCTGGCGAGCGCTCAGCGGAAGGAGCCGGCAGCTAGCGCTTCTTGACCGGCAACAGGCGCGACGCGGCGGTCTTCACCAGTTGGGGAACGTCGCCGAGCGACTTCAACAGCGAGGCAATCAGCAAGAACGGCGTCGGCGCCTCGGCTTTGAGCTCCACCTTCTCGCCGGTGGTCACGTCCTCCATCGCGCCGCGCGCCATCGTCCGCCTGCCGTCGGAGCGGATCTCGACCACGAGCCGGGCCACCACCGGCAGCTCCCGCTGCGCCTCCGGCGTCGCGTCCTTTCGCTGTTCGAGGTCGTCCTTTGGCAAGCGCTCCGTGCCTCCCCAGCGTTCCATGCAGACATTGGGGACGCCCGGGAGAACTGGCATGAAGCTGTTTACGTGCAGCGCCTGCAAGCAGGTGCTGTTCTTCGAAAACGTCACCTGCGGCAACTGCGGCCACGCGCTCGCGTACCTCCCCGACCGAGGCATCGTGAGCGCGCTGGAGGCGGGGCCGAAGCCGGGTGAGCACAAGGCGCTAGCGGCCGGGGGCGCGCTGTACCGGCTGTGCAAGAACCAGCTCGACCACGCCGCCTGCAACTGGGCCATCCCCGCTTCTGCGGAAGGCGACTACTGCTTCGCCTGCAGCTTCAACGAGGTGGTGCCGAACCTCGCCGACGAGCACGCCAAGGAAGAATGGCGCAAGCTCGAGCGAGCGAAGCGGCGGCTCTTCTACACCTTGATGGCCTTGAAGCTGCCGCTCGATCGCAAAGAGAACGGCGGCAAAGGTCTCGCCTTCGCATTCAAGCAGGACCTGGCTGGCGAAAAGGTCTTCACCGGCCACAGCGAAGGGCTCATCACCATCAACATCGCCGAGGCCGACGATCCGTTCCGCGAAAAGATGCGGCTGCAGATGGGCGAGGCGTACCGGACCGTGCTCGGCCACTTCCGCCACGAGATCGGCCATTACTACGAGCTGCGGCTGGTCGACGGAACGCCGCGGGTCGACGGGTTTCGCAAGCTCTTCGGGGACGAGACGGCCGATTACCAAGCCGCTTTGAATCGCCATTACAAAGAAGGGCCGCCGCCGGACTGGCACCAACGCTTCGTCAGCCCTTATGCCTCGATGCATCCGTATGAAGACTTCGCCGAGACCTGGGCGCATTACCTGCACATGGTGGAGACGCTCGACACCGCGCGGACGTACGGGCTTGCGCTGCGGCCGCAGCCGGTCGGGGGCGCGCCAGTGGCAGACGTGAGCGCGCGCCGCCTCGACTTCGACGACTTCGACGACCTGCTCGCCGGATGGGTGCCGCTGACGCTGGCGATGAACAGCCTGAACCGCGCCATGGGAATGCACGACACCTATCCCTTCGTGCTGACGGAAGCGGTGCGCGCGAAGCTGCGCTTCGTGCACGAGTTGGTGGAAAACGCGTCGCAAGGCTGACGCTCCGAGGGCAGCGCATCGCCGTGTTAGAATGTCAGGATGGCTTCGCCCGAAGAAGAGCGCAGACAGGCCCGCCGCGCGTGGACCACGACTGTGTTCCACGGCAACGAAGCCGAGGCTTCTGCCGACGTGGAATTCTGGCTCTCGCTCTCCGCTGAAGAGCGCATCGAATTGGTCGCTCGGTTGAGCCTGGAGGCCTACCGCCGCTCGGTCGGAGATCCCGATGCTAGACCCCAACTAGACCGAAGTGCTCTCCGCATTTCTCGCCCATGACGTCGGCCGCCAAATCGCGGAAGTAATCTGGTGAAGTCGTCGGCGAGTTGGGCCGGCCTTGTCGGCGGCGCGCACGAAATGGTAGCGACGTCGTCGTGGCTACCCGGGCGGCACTGTTCGCGGCGCGCGATGTGATGTGTGAGCGGCTCGACGAGCCACTGCGGCTGCCTTTGCTCGCGGGATTGACCGGCCTTTCGCAGCACGCGTTCTTGCGTCGCTTTGCGCGCGAATTCGGCTGCACTCCGCACGCGTACCTGACGCACCTCCGTCTCGAACGGGCGAAGGCGCTCTTGGTCGCGGGCGATCTTCCCGTCACCGAGGTTTGCGCGCAGGTTGGCTTCGAAAGCCTCGGCTCGTTCAGCTCGCTGTTCGCCCGCCGCGTCGGTGAGTCACCGCTCCGGTATCGCACGTCGGTCCGCGCCGTCATCCAGGTGCCGGACCAGATTTTCGGCCCGCGCATTCCGTACTGCTTCCGCACCCTCCTCACGTCGCGCAATTTCGGAGAAGCGCGCGCTCGTTGCGGCTGGTAGGCATCGCAGCTACGGAGGTTTCAATGATCAAGCGTCTCTCGCACGTGACTGTCTGGGTCTTCGATCAGGATCTCGCCAAGACTTTCTATGTCGACAAGCTCGGCATGCAGGTCCGCGAGGACCAGAAAATGGGCGACAAGATGCGCTGGCTCACCGTCGGCCCGAAAGAGCAGCCGGACATGCAGATCGCGCTGCTCCTGCCGTCCGCAGGGCCGCTGATGGACGCGGAGACAGCGGCGTCGCTCCGCACGCTCGTCGAGAAAGGCGCCCTCAGCGCGGGCGTGCTCGAAACCGACGACGTCCGGCGCGACTACGAGGAGCTGGTGAAGAAGGGCGTCACCTTCAGGACCCCGCCCGTCGAGCAGTTCTACGGCATCGAGGCGATCTTGAAGGACCCCTTCGGCAACTGGTTCAGCTTCACCCAGTCGAAGCCGCATTGAGGTCGCGATGCCGCTTGGCGTGGCCGTGGTCGCTCTCGAAGTTCAGATCGGGAGCGGCTCGCCTCTCGTCTCCGGCAAGAACCAGGGGACGATGAGGCCGAGAAGGTAGATGCAGCCCAGAGTCATCGCGGCCTTGGGGATTCCGCCGAACTCGGTGATGAGCAGGCCTGCGATGAGCGGAAACACCCACGCGATGAGCCGTGCCGCGTTGAAGATGAACGACGCTGCCGTCGCGCGGACGGTCGAAGTGAACAGCTCGACCGGGTAGATGGCCATCCACGAGTACGCGCAGCCCAAGGTGAAGAAGCCGTTCACGAACGCGGCGCTCATCAGGCCCACGAGCGAATGCGTCCACAGGTACGTCACCGGCGTCATCACGAAGCAGCCCAGGAAGGTGAAGAAGAGGTACTTGCGGCGCCCCATCGCGTCGGCGAGAAAGCCGGAGACGACGTACGCCAGCACCGCGCCGGCCGTGTAGATGAGCGCGGCGCGGGTGCCCCACTCCGCGGCGTTCGGCCAGCCACTCGCCTTCGCCACCCGGCCGACGTGCGCCGGCAGCCAGCTCGAGATGGCCCACCAGCCGGTCGTCGTCGCGAGCGAGAGCAGGAACGCGAGCCACGTGCGCCGACGGCTGACGGGCTCGCGCAGGACTTCACGCAGCGTGAAGGGGCGCTTGCCGGAAGTGATTTGCGAGCTTTCCGTCGCGCCCCAGCGCTGCGCCTTGATCGCCTGGATCCAGCGTTCGGATTCATCGACTGCGCGGCGGATGTAGAGGCAGAACAACGCCGGCAGCGTTCCTACCACGAAGATGAGCCGCCAGGTGTTGGGCCCGAGCGGATTCCAGGCGCTGAGGATGAGCCAGGTCAACGCGGCGAGGAAGGTTCCGACGCCGAAGCCGGACTGCAAGAAGCCGGCGCCCTTCGGCCGCGCGCGGTTGGGCCAGGTTTCCGCCAGGAGCGCGACGCCGGTGCTCCACTCGCTCCCCATCGCGAGCCCGGTGACGAAGCGCAAGAGCACGAGCCACCAGAAGCTCGACGCGATTGCGCTCAAGCCGGTCAACACCGCGTAGAGAAACACCGACCACAACATCATCCGCTTGCGGCCCACGTAGTCGGCGAGGATGCCCCCGGCGATGCCGCCGACACCCCAACCGAGGAGCGTCGCGGCAATGACGGTAGCGGCCCAGACCGGAACTGGATGCGCGGCGATCATCGCGGGCGTGAGCATGGTCTTGAGGATGAACGGCATGGCGATGAAGAGCGCGTAGGTTTCGTAGCCGTCGAAGACCCAGCCCAAGAAGCTGGCGGTGAGAATCGTCCAATGCTTGCGCGTCAGGCCTTCGGACCAGGGAGCGGCGTACGTCGGGGCAAGCTCGGTCACGAGACGACTCCTTCCTTACGAAGGGCTTCAACTTCAGCTTCGTCGAGCCCAAGCGAGGCCAGAACTTCGGAGGTGTGCTCGCCGAGGGCAGGCCCGAGCCAGCGCGTTTCGCCCGGAGTCTCGCTCAACTTCGGGGCGATGCCGGGCAGGTCGAGCTGCGTTCCGTCGTTGAGCCGGTGCGGCTCGATCATGCCGCGGGCCCGGTAATGCGGGTCTTCGTGAATGTCTTTTGCGCTGAAGGCTTTGGCGCAGGGAACTTCGGCTTTGTCGAGCGCGCGCAGGACATCCGCCGATGCGCGGCGTTCCGTCCAAGCCCCGATGGCGCTGTCGATCTCCTCGATGTGCGCCGCCCGCCCTTCGTTGTGCGCGAGCCGCGCGTCTTGGGCGAGGTCTTTGCGGCCGATGGCTTCCATCAGCCGGACGAAGATGCCGTCGCTGTTGCCGGCGATGACCACGTCGCCATCCTGACACGGATACGAATTCGACGGCGCGATTCCGGGGAGCGCCGACCCGGTGCGCTCGCGGATATGCCCGAGAGCCGAATACTCCGGAATCAAGCTCTCCATCAGGTTGAACACCGATTCATACAAAGCCACGTCGACCACCTGCCCTTTGCCGCCGCTCTTCAAATGGTGCAGCGCGAGCAAGGCGCCGATGACCCCGTGGAGCGACGCCAGGCTGTCGCCCAGGCTGATCCCGACCCGCACCGGCGGACGGTCTGGATAACCCGACACATAGCGAAGTCCTCCCACCGCTTCCGCCACCGCCGCAAATCCGGGCTTGTCTTTGTACGGCCCGGTCTGGCCATATCCCGAGATACGCACGAGAATGAGCTTCGGATTTTCGCGCAGCAGCGTTTCGGGCCCAAGCCCGAGCGACTCCAGATATCCCGGGCGGAAGTTCTCCACCACGATGTCGGCGCGCTTCAACAGCTCGAATGCAATGCGCCGGCCTCGCTCGGATTTCAGATCCAGCGCGACCGACTTCTTGTTTCGATTGAGCGAATACCACCAATAGGAAGTGCCTTTGTGGACCTTCCGCCAGCGCCTCAGCGGATCGCCCTTGCCAGGCGCCTCGATCTTCACCACTTCCGCGCCGAACTGCGCCAGGATCGAGGTGGCGTAGGGAGCGGCGATGAGCCCGCCCAACTCCACCACCTTGATCCCGGAGAGCGGCCCCATCAGCCGAAGATGCCGAGGGTGCGGCCGCCGTCGATGGCGATGGTCTGGCCGGTGACGTAGCTGGCCGGCTGCCCGCAGAGGAACGTCACCAGCGGCGCAAACTCTTCCGGCGTGGCTGCGCGGCGGGCAGGGATCGACGCCGAGGCAGCCGCCATCTTCTCCGGCGTGCCGTAGAGCTGCTGCAGGCGCGCGGTTTCGACGAGGCCGGTGGCGATGGTGTTGACGGTGATGCCTTCCGGCGCGACCTCGGCCGAGAGCGTCTTGAACGCGGCGGTCATCGCCACCCGGAGCGCATTGGAGAGCGTCATGTTGGGCAACGGCTGCTTCACGCTGATCGATTCGAGCCCGACGATCCGGCCCCACTTGCGCGCGCGCATGCCGGGCAAGAGCCCCTGCACGAGCCGCAACTTGCCGCGTAGGACCAGCGCATAGGCAGCGTCCCAGTCGGCGAGCGAGAGCTGCGAGAAGCCGCCCGGCTTGGGGCCGCCGCCATTGACGACGACGATGTCCACCGGACCGGCGGCTTCGATCAGCCGATCGATGGACGCTTCGTCGGTGAGGTCGGCTTCGACCGCGCGCGCTCCGGCGATTTCGGCGAGCAGGTTCTTGCGGCGCGCGGCGACGACGAGCTTGACGCCCTCGCGCTGGAGCGAAAGCGCGATGGCGCGGCCGATGCCCGAGCTTGCGCCGGTGACGAGCGCGACTTTCCCCGCGATGCCGAGATCCATGGCCGCCTACTTTCGAGCGCTGGCTGGTCCGGCCCCGGCGGCGCTCTGAACGGCGGCGCCGCTCTGGACGATGACGCCGCTCTGCGGCCCGGCCGCGCTCCCGCGCAGGTACGCGTCCGTCCCGGAGAGCCAGTCCTGTCGGGGCGGGTCGAAGATGTCCACGTCCAGCGTGTCCTCGAGCGCCTCCGCGGTGTGCGGCAGGTTCGACGGAATGGTGAGCACTTCGCCGGCGCGGACGATCACTTCCTGCTCGCCCGCGGCGCCCAGGTGGAAGCGAAGCGCGCCTTCCAGGATGTAGGTGATCTGCTCGTTCTCATGAGAATGGCGCGGCACCACCGTGCCTTTCTTGAGGAAGATCTGCGCGAGCATCATCCGCTCGCCGACGATCATCTTGCGGCCGATCTGCGGGCTCAATTCTTCCTGCTGCATCGCCTGCCAACTGTGCAGCCGCGCTTCTGCGGGCATGGTGTCGCTCTCCTTTTGTGGTGCTCGGCCGCTCTCGGGCGGCCTGCGCGAGTCTAGTACGCCTGCGCGAAGGGGAGAATCCAGCCGCTGAAAACGTTCGGCGGCCGCGGTTGAATTTGTCGCACCCCGCGGATCCGCTTGCGATCCACAGGCCGCAGCGTCCAGTCTGTATCTGGCTGGGGGGCAAGGAGCTCAAGTGGACGCAGCAGCCGGACCGCCGCCAAAGCAAGGCCTGTACGATCCCGCGCTCGAGCACGACTCGTGCGGCTTTGGATTCGTCACCGACATCCAGGGACGCTCTTCGCACGACATCGTGGTCAAGGCGCTCGAGGTCCTCGTCAACCTGGAGCACCGTGGGGCGACCGGCGCGGAGAAAGAGACCGGCGACGGCGCCGGAATCCTCCTGCAGATGCCGCACGAGTTCCTGGCGGCGCAGGTTCCGTTCGCGCTGCCGCCGAAGGGCCAGTACGGCGCGGGGATGATCTTCTTGCCTGCGAACCCGGCCGGGCGCGAGGCGATTTACCGGCTGCTCGAAGAGACCGTCCGCGACGAAGGGCAGACGCTGCTTGGCCTGCGCGACGTCCCGACCGACAACACCGCGCTCGGCCCTTCCGCCAAAGCGAGCCAGCCGCTGATGCAGCAGGTGTTCATCGGCCGCGGGGATGCGCAGCCTGAGACGGCGACGGCAACGCCAGACGAGGCCGCGGCCTTCGAACGCAAGTTGTACGTCATCCGCCGGCTCCTGGAAAAAAAGGTCTCCCGCTCCGCCATTCCCGGCCGCTCGCACTTCTACGTCCCGAGCCTGTCGCACAAAACCATCGTCTACAAAGGAATGCTCAACGCGAACCAGCTCCGGCAGTTCTATCCGGACCTGCGCGACGAACGGGTGACCTCGGCGATTGGAATGGTCCATTCCCGCTTCTCCACCAACACCTTCCCTTCCTGGAGCCGCGCCCACCCGTATCGCTATATTTCCCACAACGGCGAAATCAATACTCTGCGCGGCAACATCAATTGGATGCACGCGCGGCAGTCGATGATGCGCTCCGGCCTCTTCGGCAAGGATCTGCAGAAGATCCTCACCGTCATCGACACGGAGGGCTCCGACTCGGCGATGTTCGACAACTGCCTCGAGCTTCTTACCCTCTCCGGCCGCGAGCTCGTGCACGCGATCATGATGATGGTGCCCGAGCCGTGGACGCACGATCAGACGATGAGCGCGGAGCGGCGGGCGTTCTATGAATTCCATTCTTGCCTGATGGAGCCGTGGGACGGGCCGGCGTCGATCGCCTTCACCGACGGAGTGCGGGTCGGGGTGGTGCTCGATCGCAACGGGCTGCGGCCTTCGCGCTATTACGTCACCGACGACGACCTGGTCGTGGTCGCTTCCGAAGTGGGCGTCCTCGACATTCCCGACGAGAAGATCATCCAGAAGGGCCGGGTCGCACCCGGGCGCATCTTCTTGGTCGACACCGAGGAAAAGCGCATCGTCAAAGACGAGGAATTGAAGGAGCGTATCGCTCGCAACGCTCCTTATGGGCAATGGCTGCGCGAGTCGATGCTGCACGTCGACGATCTCCCCGAGCCGGTGCGCCCGATTCCGTCCGACCGCGAGAGCCTGCTCCGGCGGCAGGAGGTGTTCGGCTACACCTCCGAGGACGTGAAGCTCTTGATCACGCCGATGGCCCAGACCGGCAACGAAGCGATCGGTTCGATGGGCACCGATACGCCGCTGGCGGTGCTCTCGGAACGGCCGCAGCCGCTCTTCAATTATTTCAGCCAGCTCTTTGCCCAGGTCACCAATCCGCCGGTGGATTCCATCCGCGAAGAGATCATCATGTCGGCCGAGACCTCGATTGGGCCGGAAGGCAATCTGCTCGAGCCAGGGCCGGAGTGCTGCCGGCAGTTGGCGCTGCCGACGCCGATTGTCGACAACGACCAGTTGGGTCGTATCCGCGCGCTCGACGGATCTCCTGCCGCAAAGGGCCTCAGGGCGGTGAAGCTGCCGACGCTGTTCGACCCCAAGGGTGACGGCGCGGCGCTGCGCAAAGCGCTGGAGGACTTGCGCTGGAAGGCGTCCGAATGCGTGGCCGAAGGCTTCAATCTGTTGGTGCTCTCCGACCGGGGGCACGACGCGGAGTCGGCGCCGATTCCGTCGTTGCTCGCAGTATCAGCCGTGCATCACCATTTGATCCGCGAAGGAACCCGCACCCGCTGCAGCCTGATCGTGGAAAGCGGCGAGCCGCGCGAAGTGCACCATTTCGCGCTCTTGATCGGCTACGGCGCCAGCGCGGTCAATCCTTACCTCGCCTTGGAGACAGTGCACGACCTGACCTCGACCGGCCTCATTTCCGGAGACCCCAAGGCCGCCGAGAAGAAGTATCTCAAGGCGGTCATCAAGGGCATCGTCAAAGTCATTTCCAAAATGGGCATCAGCACCGTCCAAAGCTACCAGGGCGCGCAGGTGTTCGAGTCGGTGGGCCTGGCGCAGGATTTCGTGGACGAATACTTCACCTGGACCGCCTCGCGCATCGGCGGCGTCGGCATCGACGTGGTGGCCAAGGAAGCGCGGATGCGGCACGAGCGCGGCTTTCCCCCCAAGCGGCCCATCGTCCACACCAGCCTTCCGGCTGGCGGCGACTATCAATACCGCGCCGGCGGCGAATACCATTTGAGCAATCCTGAAACCATCCACAAGCTCCAATACGCGGTGCGCAAGGGCGACTATCGGGCGTTCCAGGAATACACCGCGCTCGTGGACGACCAATCGCAGCGGCTCTGCACCTTGCGCGGGGTGATGGACTTCCGCACCGCCGCGAAACCCGTGCGCATCGAGGAAGTGGAGCCGGTCGAGGCCATCATGCGGCGCTTCAAGAGCGGCGCAATGAGCTATGGGTCCATCTCCAAGGAAGCGCACGAAACCCTGGCCATCGCCATGAACCGCATCGGGGGAAAGTCGAACACCGGCGAAGGCGGCGAGGATCCCGCGCGCTACTTCGCGGAAGCAAACGGCGATTCGAAGAATTCGGCCATCAAGCAGGTGGCGAGCGGGCGCTTCGGCGTCACCAGCAACTACCTGGTCAACGCGCGTGAATTGCAGATCAAGATAGCGCAAGGCGCCAAGCCGGGCGAAGGCGGCCAGCTTCCGGGCAACAAGGTGTATCCCTGGATTGCGAAGGTCCGGCACGCAACCGCCGGAGTGGGTTTGATTTCGCCGCCGCCACACCACGACATCTATTCGATCGAAGATTTGAAAGAGCTGATCCACGATTTGAAGAACGCGAACCGCAACGCGCGCATCAGCGTCAAGCTGGTTGCGGAGCTGGGCGTCGGTACCATCGCGGCCGGAGTGGCCAAAGCACACGCGGACGTGGTGCTCATCTCCGGCCACGACGGCGGCACCGGCGCCTCGCCCCTGACTTCCTTGAAGCACGCCGGCATTCCTTGGGAGCTCGGCCTCGCGGAGACCCATCAAGTGCTGGTCCTGAACGACCTGCGCAGCCGCGTGACCCTGGAAGTGGACGGGCAGCTCAAGACGGGACGCGACGTGGTGATCGGGGCGCTCCTCGGCGCGGAGGAGTTCGGCTTTTCGACGGCGCCGTTGATTGCGCTCGGCTGCATCATGATGCGCGCCTGCCATTTGAATACCTGTCCGGTCGGCGTCGCCACCCAGGATCCGCGGCTGCGGGCGAAGTTTACCGGCGCGGCCGATCACGTGGTCAACTTCATGCGCTTCATCGCCCAGGAAGTGCGCGAGTACATGGCCGAGCTCGGCTTCCGGACCATCGATGAAATGGTGGGCCGCTCGGAGCGCATCGAAATGCGCCGCGCAGTCGACCATTGGAAGGCGCGCAATCTCGACTTCAGCCGCATCCTGTTCAAGCCGACCGTGCCCAAAACCTATGGCCGGGTGAAGCAGATTCCGCAGGAGCACGGCCTGGAGACGACGCTCGACGGGACCACGCTGCTCCGGCTCGCGAAGCCGGCCATCGACGAGAAGACGCCCGTGCGCGCCACCCTGCCCATCCGCAACACCAACCGCGTGGTCGGCACCATGACCGGCAGCGAAGTGACGCGGCGGCACGGGCCGTTGGGACTTCCGGACGACACCATCCGCTTTCATTTCCAAGGCTCCGCCGGCCAATCGTTTGGCGCCTTCATTCCGCGCGGCATGACCCTGGAATTGGAAGGCGACGCCAACGACTACATCGGCAAGGGATTGTCGGGCGGGCGCATCATCGTCTATCCGCCGCGCAAGGCCGTGTTCAAGCCGCACGAGAACATCGTGGTCGGCAACGTCGCTTTCTATGGGGCGACTTCCGGGGAAGCGTTCATCCGCGGCGTGGCCGGCGAGCGCTTCTGCGTGCGCAACTCCGGCGTCGACGCGGTGGTCGAAGGAGTGGGAGACCACGGCTGCGAATACATGACCGGCGGGCGCGTCGTCGTGCTCGGCTCGACCGGGCGCAACTTCGCAGCCGGCATGTCCGGCGGCGTCGCTTATGTGCTGGACGTCGATGGCGGCTTTGCCGGTCGCTGCAACCAGGAAATGGTCGGATTGGAACCCGCCTCCGAGGAGGAGCTGGCCTTCGTGCGCAAGCTGGTCGAGCGGCACGCGGAATTGACCGGCAGCGGCTTTGCCCAGCGCGTCCTCGCTGACTTCGCCGCTGCCCGCTTCAATCGCGTTCTTCCCCACGACTACCGGCGAATGCTGGAAGCGCAGGCGCGCATGCGCGAGAAAGGCCTTGCGCCGGAAGACGCCGAGCTCGCCGCGTTTGAAGAAAACACGCGCAGCGAAGCGCGGGCGGGCGGCAACTGATGGGAAAGCCGACCGGGTTTCTCGATTATCCGCGCGTTCCTTTGAATGACCGGGAGCCGCTCGAGCGCATCCGCGATTGGGATGCGATGCACCTGCCGCTCTCGGAACAGACGCTGCGCGAGCAGGGCGGCCGCTGCATGGATTGCGCGGTGCCTTTCTGCCATACGGGGAAATTGTTTGCCGGAATGGCTTCCGGCTGCCCCATCCACAATTTGATCCCGGAATGGAATGACCTCGTCTGGCGCGGGCAATGGAAGGAAGCCTGGGTGCGGCTCGCCAAGACCAACAACTTCCCCGAATTCACCGGCCGGGTGTGCCCTGCGCCATGCGAGGGAAGCTGCACGGTGGCCATCGACCTGCCGGCGGTGAACATCAAGATGCTGGAAGAGGCCATCGCCGACCGCGCTTTCGAGGAGGGCTGGGTCGTTCCGCAGCCACCGGAAGTGCGCACCGGGAAGCGGGTGGCTGTAGTGGGTTCGGGCCCTGCCGGCCTGGCCGCGGCGGCGCAGTTGAATCGCGCCGGGCACGAAGTGACCGTTTACGAGCGCGCCGACCGCATCGGCGGCCTCCTCACCTACGGCATCCCCAACATGAAGCTCGACAAGGCGATGGTCGAGCGCCGTGTGCAGCTCATGACCGCCGAAGGGGTGCGTTTCGTGACCGGCGTCGAGGCCGGCAAGGACCTTCCGGCCGACAAGCTCTTGGGCGAGCACGATGCGGCGGTGCTCTGCGGCGGCGCCACGCTCTCGCGCGAATTGCCGGTCGAAGGGCGCAGCCTCTCGGGCATTCATCCGGCGATGGACTTCCTCACCGCCAACACGAAGTCGCTCTTGGATTCGCGGCACGCAGACGGCGGGTTCATCTCCGCCCGCGACAAACACGTGGTCGTCATCGGCGGCGGCGACACCGGGACCGACTGCGTCGGGACCGCCCTGCGCCACGGCGCCCGCAGCCTGACCCAGCTCGAGATTCTGCCCAAGCCGCCGCTCGTGCGCGCACCGGACAATCCCTGGCCGCAATGGCCCAAGACGTACAAGCTCGATTACGGCCAGGAAGAAGCGAAGGCGCTGTGGGGCAAGGACCCGCGCGTCTATTCGGTGATGACGAAGAAGTTCATCGGCGACAAAGACCGCGCGGTGCGCGAATTGTTGTACGTCGAGGTGGAATGGGTGCGCGGCCCGGACGGCCGGATGGGCCCGCGCGAAGTGACGGGCACGGAGAAGGTGATTCCGGCCGATCTTGTATTGCTGGCGATGGGCTTCCTCGGGCCGGAGAAGTCCTTGCCGCAGCAGCTCGGATTGAAGCTCGACGAGCGCGGCAACGTCTGGACCGATCCGACGCGGATGACGTCCGTACCCGGCATCTTCGCGGCGGGCGACATGGCCCGCGGGCAGTCGCTGGTGGTGTGGGCCATCCGCGAGGGCCGCGAAGCCGCGCAGTCCGTCGACCGCTATCTCTCCTACGGCGAAACCGTCCTGCCGTAGCCGGCCGTCACATTCCTGGAAAGGTCGTGCCGTCAGCACCGCGCATCACGGCTGCACGATCACCACGTTTGAAAATCGTCGTGTGGCTGCATCCGCTACGAGGCGCCCGTAGTAAGTGAGGCCGGGCGTCAGCGCGCGCGTGAACGATTCCGTGTTCGTGACCACTTGATTGATCGTATCGACCGTCGCGAACGTCGGGTCGGTGGTGACGGTGAGATACTCTGCGTGACCGACTCCGGCGAATCCGCCGCCGGTATCCCACGAGAAGGTCGTCTGTCCACCTTCGGTCCTGCTGAAGAAGCGCGGATAGGGCACGTCCGAGGCGTTCGCCGCGGAAAGCGTGATGGGCACGACCGGCGACTGGATGCGCTTTCCGGGAGAGCAGCCGTCCGTGACCAGTTGAACGTACGCGGTTAGCGATGACGGCGGCTTTAGAAGGTACGACGTGCCCGGAGTGACGACTGCGTTGGCAATGTCGACGGTCGCGAGCGTACCGTTTGCGGTCAAGTTGGGGCTGCTCGAAACGTTCAAGTACGTCGCGCCCGAGGTCGGATTGTTGGAGATCATCAGCCCCACCCCGGACACAGCCCCGTTGGCGTCATGGAAGGTCGCATGTCCGATGTCCAGGCTGGGCGTCAGCGCGCAGAAGCCAGCTGCGGGAGTCGACAGTGCCTTTCCCAGGCCCTGCATGGCCGGAGACGCCGGCATGGCCGGAGGCGCTTGTACGGCACCGAAGGTCACGACCGGGCCGCCATCCCAGTTCGCAAGAATGACCATGCGATTGTTGAAGTATTGGGCGCTGCTCTCGACTTCGGTCGCCCACTCGTCCCCGGTCTTTGCGGTCCCTCCCGTGCCCTGCCACTCCGGAGAGCTCCAAGGAAGAACCGAGATCGCAGGCGACGACTGGATGTAAGACCCGAGGAAGGCCGCTACCGATGTAGGAGTGTCATCGAAGTAGACGCTGTAGCCCGGCGTCAGACCGGAAACCCGCCCGTTGCTGAGCGAATGTGGTCCGAATTGTCCGCACATTCCACCGACGTGAGCAGTTATTTTGTGCGCCGGCACTCCAGCGGACGTCGCGAGGCCCGCGAGAAAGCCGAGGTAATTGGTGACGATTCCGTCCAGCGCAGCATGCGTCATCCGTTGGCCCGCTGGCAGCAGGTTCAATGCGGTCGCCGCCTTGTAACCAATCTGCTCCAGCCCCCCGGCCAGATCTGTCGAGCAGTTACCCGGACAGTGATAATTGAACGTAGCGTTCCCGCACGTGACCTGCGCAGCCGTCGGACACGCCGCGGTCCACGGAGTCCCAGGATCGCAGGCGGCCGGTCCAGCCACGAAACTATTGCCATTCGGATAGTAATAGGCATTGACGCCGACGCTGATTTCGGTGCCGAACACGAGACCAGCAAACAAATAGCGGTCCGCCGGAGCCAGGCTCGCGTAGAAGGCCGAGATCTTCGGAAGCAACCTCGCCAGCATGACCTGATTGGCCTGGCGGAAGCCATTGCTTGCGAGGTTGGGAGCGGGCGCCTGCGTAGGAGAAAACGGGTTGCCCGTCATCACTCGCTGCTGACTTCCCCAATTGCGCCAGCTGACCTGCAGATCCTCCGTGAAGGACCTCTCGACGTTGTCGACGACGGTCGAAACGTCGGGCCTGATGAAGTTGACCGTGTCGAGGTTGATCATGACGGGCACCCTGGCCTGGACCGCCGCCGCAAGGATGTCGTCGAGGTACATCTCAAGGTCGCTGTGTTGGGTGTCAGGCCTGTCGATGACGCTGATGGGCACCTCGACCGCAAGACGCCTTCCCGGTGCTTCGACTTGCGTTCCCAAAATACGAGTGCGGATTTCTTGCAAACCCTGCGCAAGGACCCAACGCCTGTCCGCGACGTCGGGATAGTTCGTCAACAAATCGGTCGGATCTCCGAAGCTGCCCCTGGTGCTGTCATAAACGCGTAAAGCGACGCAGTAATGATCGTTGCCGAAGAACGGAAACGGCGGATCCCGCCAGTTGCAGCGCGCCCGGTTCGCGGCGGTATTGTTCGGGTCCCCGATGCCCATGTTGCTCAAGCGGACGCCGATGTACTGCGGGTATTCGACGATGGGAGCGGTCACCGGTTGCGGCGGTGTCACGCATGCGCCGGATGAATCGCACGAGTTGCCGCCACCGCACAGAGCGCCCGTCGGCGCCTGCTGGCACACCCATTCCCCGTTCAAGCATAAAGAGCTTTCGCAGCTGCCGCAGCCTGAAACACCGGGACAAGCAGCGACCGATCTGGTCGAGAGCAACATGCACGCCGCGAATACAGCGACCCCGCGAAAGCAATGTGACATCGTTTCTCCGCCGGCACCGATGGACCCGCCGCGCTGAAGCCTTGTCTCACGCTTGCGACCAGGCGCCAAGGCGTTCAATGACATACCTTCTGACGAACCGTGGTTGGATACGCGCCCTGCTCTTGCGCTCGGCCGCGGCGCGTTCCACAGTGCGTTTTCGTGGAATTCACCCTCATCTCGCTGCTCAACGGCGTCACCTACGGGCTGCTCCTGTTCATGCTCTCGAGCGGGCTGACGTTGATCTTCAGCATGATGGGCGTTCTCAACTTCGCCCACACCAGCTTCTACATGCTCGGAGCGTACTTCGCATACCAGCTCACCGGGTGGATTGGTTTCTGGCCGGCGCTCATCGTCGCGCCGGTGCTGGTCGGTCTGTGCGGCGCCGCCGTCGAGCGCTACGGCTTGCGCAAGGCCCACCACCACGGCGCGGTGGCCGAATTGCTCTTCACCTTCGGGCTCGGCTTTTTGGCGGTGGAGGTGGTGCAGCTCGTCTGGGGCAAGGGCGCGGTGGACGCGCGGATTCCTTCGTCCTTGCAAGGCACGCTCTTCCACATCTATTCGACCAGCTTTCCCACCTACAAAGCCTTCATGATGCTGGTGTCGATCGGCATGCTCGGCATTCTCCACGCCCTTCTCACCTTCACCCGCATCGGCCTCGTCATCCAGGCGGCTCTCTCGCGCCCCGACATGGTGCAGGCGCTCGGCCACGACGTGCCCCTCATCTTCACGCTCGTCTTCGCCGGCGGCTGCGCGCTCGCGGGCCTCGCGGGGGTCATCGGCGGCAATGCCTTCGTCACCGAGCCGAACATGGCCAATGCGGTAGGGCCGATCGTCTTCGTGGTGGTGGTGGTGGGCGGAATGGGGTCGCTCGCTGGCGCTTTCATCGCTTCGCTCTTGATCGGCATCCTGCAGACATTCATGGTGGGTTGGGATTACTCGCTCAACGATTTGTTCGCGCTGGTTGGAATCCATTCGAGCGCGAGCCGTTTGTCGCTGACCCAGCTTGCCCCGATCATGCCCTACCTCTTGATGGTGGCCATGCTGGCCGTGCGGCCGCGCGGTATCCTCGGGGCGCGCGAGACATGAAGCATTGGCGCTTCTTACTGGTGCTGCTCGTCATTGTCGTCGCGCCGCTGTTTGCCAGCAAAGGCTTCGCGCTCTCGCTCTTGAGCCGCATCGGGATCATGGCGCTGTTCGCGCTCTCCTACAACATGCTGCTCGGCGAGACCGGCCTGCTCTCCTTCGGTCATGCCGTCTATTACGGCCTCGGGTCGTTCGCGACGCTGCACGTCTTGAATGGGCTGAGCGCGCGCGGCCTCCCGGCGCCGGTGACGCTGCTGCCGCTTGCCGGTGGCCTCGCGGCGCTGCTCTTCGGTTTGGTGTTCGGCTATCCGACGACACGCAGGGCGGGCACGACCTTCGCCATGATTTCGCTCGGCATCGGCGAGATGGTGGCCGCGAGCTCGCTCATGTTCCCTGCCTTCTTCGGTGGCGAAGCCGGCATCAGCGGCAACCGGGTCACCGGCAAAGGCCTCTTCGGCATCGATTACGGAACGCCGTTGCAGGTGTATTACTTGATCGCGTTCTGGGTGGTTGTTTGCGCCATCGCGATTCGCGCGCTCTCCGGCACCCCACTCGGCCGCCTCGCCAACGCCGTGCGCGACAATCCGCTGCGGGTCGAATTCGTCGGCTACAACCCGACCCGGGTGCGTTACCTGATGGTGGTGCTGGCCGGTTTCTTTGCCGGGGTGGCGGGCGGTCTGAACGCGCTCCGCGCCGAAATCGTCACCGCCGAAGCGCTCAGCGACTACACGAGCGGCATCGTCATCCTGATGGCGTTCACGGGCGGCATCGGGCGGTTCTACGGGCCCATCCTCGGCGCGGTCGTCGTCACCGTGTTGCAGGTGGCGGTCGCCTCGGTGACTCCGGCGTGGCCGTTCTACTTCGGGCTCTTCTTCGTGCTGATCGTCCTCTATGCGCCCGGCGGCATCGCGAGCCTGTTGGAACGGCGCTGGCAGCCGCGCACGCTCGCGCTCGCCGCGGGACCTGCGTTGCTCTTGCTTTTCGGCATCATCGGTGCGGTCGAGATGGCTTATGCCCGGAGCAGCGATACGGGGGACGCGCGGCTGCGCATCGTCGGGATTCCGCTCGATGGCGAGAGCCGGCTGTCGTGGGTGTTCGTCGCTGCCGCGGTCGCAGCCGGAATTGTCCTGTTGAAACGCGTTCGGCGAGAGCCCGCGGTGGGCCTGCAATGAGTGCTCGGACGGAGGCGTCCGGCGACGATGCCACCCCGGCCGCCCGCGGAACGACGGTCCTCGACCTCCAGGACGTGCGCAAGAGCTTCGGGCGCTCGCAGATTCTCACCGGCGTCGATCTCACCGTGTTCAAAGGTGATCGGCACGCCATCATCGGCCCGAACGGCGCCGGCAAGTCCACCTTGTTCGACGTGATCAGCGCCCGCTGCGCGCCCACCAGCGGCGGCATCCAACTCAAAGGCGAAGACATCGCCCGGTTGTCTGCGCGGCAGGTGCGACGCCGCGGGCTTTCGCGCAGCTTCCAGATCAACAACCTGTTTCCGGCCCTGACCGTCTTCGACAACCTCCGCTGCGCGGTCTTGTGGCCGCTCGGCTACGGCTATTCGTTCTGGCACAAGCTGGCGGGCCTGCGCGATGTCGACGAGCGCGCCTCCGCGGTGCTGGAACAGATTGGCCTCTCGCGCAAACGCGACGTCCTGGCCAGCGTTCTCACCTACGCCGAGCAGCGGGCGCTGGAGATCGGCATCACCATCGCCGGCGGCGCCGACGTCGTGCTGCTCGACGAGCCCACTTCCGGGATGAGCCGCTCGGAGAGCGACGAGGCGGTGGCGCTGATTCGCAAAGTCAGCCAGGGCAAGACGCTGCTTCTCGTCGAGCACGACATGAACGTGGTCTTCGGGCTCGCCGACCGTATCTCGGTGCTGGTCTACGGCCGCATCCTCGCCACCGGAACGCCCGCCGAGATCCGCGCGAACGCCGCGGTGCAGGAGGCGTATCTCGGTGCTTGAGGTGGCCGCCCTGCATGCGTTCTACGGCAAGAGCCACGTCCTGCATGGCGTCAACCTGTCGGTCGGCCGCGGCGAGATCGTCAGCCTCCTCGGGCGCAACGGCGCCGGCCGCTCGACGGCGCTGAAGGCCATCATGGGCCTCGCCAGCGCGTCCGGCAGCGTGAAGCTCAATGGCGAGGACATTCTCGGCTTCGCGCCGCACCAGGTCGCCTTGAACGGCATTGGCTATGTCCCGGAGGACCGCGCGGTCTTCGCCGATCTGACCGTGCGGCAGAACCTCTTGCTCGGGGAAAAGAAAACCGCTCGAGACCCGCGAGTCCGCGCGGACGGCGGTTTCTCCGAAGCCGACGCGTTCAAGCTCTTCCCGCGCTTGCAGGAGCGCGCTGACGTCCCGGCGGGCGTGCTCTCGGGCGGCGAGCAGCAGATGCTGACGCTCTGCCGGACGATGATGGGCAATCCGCGACTGCTTCTCGTCGACGAGCCCACCGAAGGCCTCGCGCCGATGGTCGTCAAGGAGGTCGCGCGATTCTTGTGCGAGATGCAGAAGCGCGGCGTGGCGATCCTGCTCGTGGAGCAGAAGCTCGCCATCGCACTGGACATCTCGCAGCGGCTCTACGTTCTCGGCCACGGCCGGGTCGTGTTTTCGGGGACGCCCGAAGAGCTGCGCGCAACTCCGGGCGTCCGCAAGGAATGGCTGGAAGTGTAGCCAGCGCGGGCGCAGCGCTGCGCCCGGCAACCGTCACCTCTTCGTCGCGACCTTGGTGTCGGCGAGCCCGCGGTACTTGAGGAGCGGTCCGATCTCCGGCGGCCCCCCGTAGAAGTCCTCGAACAGCACCAGCGGCTCCTTGGTGCGGCCGCGGGAGAGGATCTTGTCGCGGAAGACCTGCCCGTTCTCGCGCGTCGCTCCGCCGTGATCGTGGAACCACTTGCCGCTGTCGCGCGCCAATACCTCGCTCCAGATGTACGCGTAATACCCGGCGCTGTAGTCGTCGCTGGAGAAGATGTGCAGGAAGTACAGCGAGTGATAGCGCGGCGGCACCGGCTTGTAGTCAATCCCATCCTTGTCCAAGAGCGACGTCTCGAACGCCGGCACCTTGTCGGCGCTGGGAAGCTGGTCGGCCGGCGTCTGGTGCCACCCCTGGTCGAGCATGGCCGCGAACAGGTATTCGCTGGTCAGGTAGCCGGTGTCGAAGGTCTGCGCCGAGAGCACCTTCTTGAAGAGCTCGTCCGGCATCGCCGCGCCGGTCTGATAATGCTTGGCGTAGTTCTTCAAAATCGACGGCTCCCGCGCCCACATCTCGTTGAACTGCGAGGGAAACTCGACGAAGTCCTGCGGCACCGCGGTGCCCGACAAGAGCGGATACTTGGTATTGGCGAACATGCCGTGCAGCGC